>NZ_CP023004.1:0-328750 GCF_003096195.1 Ereboglobus luteus
CGATGGTGTTGTTAAAGCGGTAGGTCTCATAGGCGTTGGCGTTAAGACTGATGCCGAGACGGTTTCCTAGGAAGGCCTCGGAATAATATACGTTGGCGCCCGGCGACCAAGAACGGGCGGGGGAACGGTTGCCGGGGGCACGGGATCCCAGTCAAGCGCGGCGGTGTTGAGTCCCATGCTGGTATCGATGCGGATGCGGCGGCCTTTCTGGTCGAAGGCGTTTTTTGAAATCATGTTGATAACGCCGCCGTTGGCATTGGCCGGCGAGGAGGGCGGCGGCGATTTGTAAACCTCGATACTTTCGATGGAGGCAATGGAGAAGTTTTTCAGGGCGACGCCGCGCTCGGTGCTGGTCTCGGATTGGTGGAGCTGTTGGCAAATTCGTTGCCATCGACACTCATGGTGCCCTGGTCGGAGCCGATGCCGCGGATGGAGAAACTGCCGACATCCTCGCCAGCGTAGTCAACGAAGATGCCGGGGAGATTTTTCAAAAGTTCGCCCGCGTTTGTGTCGATGAGGTTGCCGAAGGCGTCCGTGGCAACGACGTTTTTCATAACGTCGGACTGGCGCTGACGCTGCACGGCGGCCGACTGGCCCTCGCGCTCGGAGGAAACGACAAATTTTTCGAGAAGGTAAACGTCAGAGCTCATCACAAACTCGACATGAACAGCGACCCGGACTCGATGGTGACGGTCTTGGTTTGGTCGTCCAGGTCAACGTAGGCTACGCGCACGGTGTGCTCGCCGGGCGCGAGATTGCCAATGCGGAAGGTGCCGTCGCTTTCCGTGAGGACGGGCGTGCCCTGCGAATCAACAAACACCTGGGCGCTGGCAAGCGCGACACCGGTCTTGGCGCTGCTCACCTTGCCGGTAACGACACCTGTGGTCTGGGCCTGGGCTTGAGCGGTAGTGAGCCAAAAGCGTGAAACACAAAAAGCGTTGCGACGATAGCAAACGGAATTGCCGAATTCCGGCGACGCAAACGGCGGCGCAAAACATGAACTCCGCCGAGGAGCGCGAGCACAAGCAAATACCAAAGGCCGGGGGCGCCGCCGCCGTTTCCGTCGCTGATGCCGTTTCCGGAGGGCTGCTGCGAGGGCGCCATTCACGGTGAGGGAAACGGGAGTGCTTTCACCGAGCCCATCGGGTTGGTGGCTTGCACGCTGTAACGGCCGGCGTCGGTGCGCGTGACGGAGCTGATTGTGAGCGCAGATTCGGTCGCGCCAGCAATCGCCACGCCGTCCTTATACCATTGATAGGTCGGTATGGGCGCCGGAAGCGACTGCTGTAAAGATGGCGCCCCGGCCCTCGTCAACCGTTTGCGCCTTGGGCAGTGTCGTGAAGTAGGGGCCGGCCTGAAGAACGCGGACAATGTGGTTGCCGGTGTCGAGGACGTAGATTTCGCCCGAGACCGAATCGATTGTTATGCCGCCGGGGCGTTGAGCGTGGAGTCCTCGCCCGAACCGTCTTGCGAGCCGCTGCTGCCCGCCATGCCGGCAAAGGTGGAAACAGTGCCGGCAACGGTGTCGATGACACGAATGGTGTTGTTGCCGGTATCGGCCACATAGATGACACCCGCGGCGTCGACGGCGAGCGACTCGGGTGTGTTAAAGGTGGCGATGCTTGTCGAGCCGTTGGCACTGCCTGTCGAGCCCGCGATGCCGGCGACCGTTTCAACAACTCCGGTGGAGAGTTCGATGCGACGGATCATGCTGTTGCCCGTATCGGCAACGTAGAGGCAGGAGCAGTCGGCATTGATCGCGATCCCCATGGGCAAGTCGAAGCCGGCGGCCGCGCCCGTGGCATTGGCCGTGCCGGGCGTGCCGCTGGCACCGGCGACGAGCGCGGTCTCGCAGGTGGCGGTGTTTGATTTTGACGATGGTATGGTCGCCGGTATTTGCCACGTATAGATTACCAGAGGCGTCGATGACGAGACCGGTTGGCGCGTTGAGCGCGGGCGTGCCGGCAAGCACAAGCGTGGTCGCGACACCGGTGGCAATGTCGATTTTGACAATGCCATTTGCTCCGGTGTTGGCGACATAGAGGGCCGCGCCCGCGGCATCAATGACAACGGAAGCCGGGGCGTTGAGACCGGTGGCGAAGGTGGAGACGGTGCCGTCGGTCGCAATTTTGCGAATGGAACCGTTGCCGGTGTCGGCGACGTAGAGATTGCCGTTCTGATCGGCGACGCCGGCTCCGGGCGTGTTAAAACGCGCGTCGGAGGAAGGGCCGTCGGCCGAGCCGGGCGAGCCCGCCGAGCCGGCGAGCGTGGTGAGCGCCGAGGAACCGTTGATTGTGAAAGTGACCTGCTTGGTGCCGGGGCCGGTGGTGTTCATTGCAATGAGACTCACAAGATAGGAACCGCTGGCCTCGGGCGTGCCGCTGATAACACCGGTCGAGGTGTTGACCGAAAGTCCGGGAGGCAGGTTGATGGCGGCAAAGGTCGTGGGCGAGTGCTCCGCGACAATCGAATAGGTGAAGGGTGTGCCTACCATGCCGATCGCGGAATCCGCGCCGCCGATGACAGGCGGGTGGATGACCACGACGACATTGAGCGTGGCGGCGCCTGTGCCGGCGTCGTTGGTCGCCTGCATCAAGGCTTGATAGGTGCCGGTAGTGACAAAAGTGCCGGAGATGACACCCGTGACCGGATCAAGGACAACGGTGGACGGAAACGCCATGATGTCCCCGGTGGCAACGGTGTTGTCCAAGCCGTAACTCGCGGGACTGTTGGTCGCGACGATTTGATGACTGAACAATTGGTATTGGGTTTGTGTCACGCTCTCCTTGGTAATTTCCGGCTTTGGCAATGATACGACGAGCTCGAGCGCGGCGGTGCCGGTGCCGGCGATGTTGCTGGCAAAGAGCGTGACCTCGCTTGTTCCGAGCGTCTTGGCCTTGCCGGTGATCTGGCCGGTCACGGTGTTGATCTCCAAGCCGGCGGGCAACCCGGTGGCGTTGAATGCAGTGGGATTGTTGTCCGCCTCGATTGCATAAACATAAGTCGCGTTTATGACGGCGACGCTGCGCGCCGCGCTTGTGATGACGGGCGCGGGAGGCAGGGTCGCGTAGGAAATGACCGTAAGCGTTTCGGTGGTGATTCCGGAATCGTTGCTGGCGGTCAGCGTGATCGCATAGGTGCCCGCCGCGAGCGTGCCGCTGATGATATTGGTTGACGGATCGTAGGAAAGGCCGGCGGGCAAATCGGTGGCATTGAGTTGCGTGGGATTCGACGGGTCACTAGTCGCCGTGAGCGTGTAGGTAAAAGCATCGCCCGTCATGACGTCTGCCTTGAGCGGACTGGTTATGACTGCCTTGGCAACCTCGCCGCCGGCGATAATGACCTGAACCTTGGACCCGACGATGACTATATCGGCCGTGATTGCGGGGTCGGCCGGGTAGGACCATGTGAAGGTGGGCGAACCGGTGATGTTGCCATCGGCCTCGAGGATGGTGTGAGTGCCGTTAATGAGCCTGACACCCTCGGGCACAACCGGTGTGACAGTCATCCGTGTCGAGCCGAGCGCGACCGAGCCCCTGACGGCAAGACCGGAAATCGTGGCCTCCTCATCGGATGCGAAGACAAGAGTGGAATCATCGGCATAGGTGACATTGCCTGCGACAACACCGGTGCCGCCAAACGCCGCGGAGCCGGATACCGTGACAGCAGTCGTGCCTGAAAATTCGCCGGTCAGGTAAAGCATACCCGCGGAAACCATCGTGGGGCCGGTGTGGGTGCTCTTGCCGCTGAGTGTAAAGCGGCCGGTGCCAACCTTGATCAAACCGGCGGGATTGCTTGCCGTTTTGTTCTCAATGGCCCCGTTGAAAACCGTGTCGAGGTTTTTTCCGCCGATCTGGTAGTGCGTATACATGGGAGCGGTGGTGGCCTCGCGACTGACCAGTCTCTCAGTGGTTCCGCTGCTGGAAAGCGCGCCAATGACAACCGTGCCCGAAACGCAACTTTGCCTGTGGGGTTCGATGTAGGCGTTGTCGAGAACGATGCTGGTGTTGGCCCACTCGGTGCCCTTGAATGCCGAGTAGCCGTTGGTGCCATTGAGCGGGCGCACCCAGCGTTGCGTGGACGACGCGGTGTTGACGCGCAGTTCCCCTGAGAATTCGCTGAAGGTATCGACAAACAACTCGATATTGCTGCCGGCGGTGATCGTGAGAGTGCCCGAACTCTTATGGGGCTGGCGAAACGCGTGGTGCGATTGGTTCTGATCCCGCCCGTGCTACCCTCCGGAACATAGATCGGCTGCTCGAAAAGGAGCGTGACGCTTGCCGTGCTGTCCAGCGCAAGCGTGCCGCCCGTCAGCACAACCGGCCCGTAGCCGGAAAGCAAATAGGACGTGGTGGATGATAGAGTTTCAGCATGCCCTCCTGCAGCGTGCTCGTGCCGGAGAATGCCGCGTGCGTGCCGGAAAATGCCAGCGTGCCAATGCCTTTTTTTACAATGGGAATGTCGCCGGAGAGTCCGCCGCCTGAGCCGGGATCAATTGTCAAATCGCGCGCGGACACATCGACAGTGAGCGACGCGGGGGTGATGATTCCGGAAATGCTCACGGTGCCGCTGGCCGAGGTGTCGTTAAAGAGCACGCGGTCGCCATCGGCATAATTGGTGGCCGAGCTCGCGCCGGTCATGATCCAGTTGGTCGTGGTTTTGTCCCATGTGTCGTCAACGGAGCCGGTCCAAACGAGCGTGCCCGCCTCGACAGGGGCGATGATGGAGATCACGAGCGTGGCAGTGCCGTCGCCGTAGCTGTTGCTCGCGGTGAGCGTGACACGGGTGCCGCGGCGGCGGTGAGCGTGCCGGTGATGCGACCGCTGGCGTCGATGGAAAGCCCTCGGGCAGCGGCTCGGCCGCGAAGGAGGTGGGCGTGTTGGTCGCCGTGATTTGGTAGTCGAATGGCTGGCCCAGCGTGCCCGTCACGACGAGTTCGCTGGTGATGGCGGGCGCGAGCGAATACACGGTCAATTCAAGCGTTTTCGTGTCGGAGCCGACGAGGTTTGACGCGGTGAGGGTGATGTTGCTCGTGCCGGTGACAGTCGGCGTGCCGGAGATCTCACGAGTCTCCGAGTCGAAGCTAAGTCCCGAGGGCAAGCCGGTGGCGGCGAACGTTGTCGGTTCGCCGGTCGCAGTGAGCGTGTAGGAAAAGGGTTCGTCCACCAGGGCGGTTGCGGTGGTCGCGCTGGTGATCACAGGGACGGAGTAAGCGCTAAGTGTGAGCGTGGCAGTGCCGGTGCCGACAGCGTTGGTTGCGCCAAGTTCGATGATGCTCGTGCCCGAGGACAAAATTGTGCCGGAGATGAGGCCGCTCGCCGAGGCGATTGACAGGTCGGCAGGCAATGGGCTGGCGGAGTAACCCGTGGGATATTCCGTAGCGACGATTTGATATTAAACCTCGCCAACCGTGCCCGTGACCTCGAGTGAACTGGTGATGGCCGGCACATTGCCGGGAGGCGGCGGCTCGGAGATGGTGATTTCGAGTATCTTGGAATCGGAGCCGCCAAGATTGGTTTGCCGAGATGGTGACATTGCTCGTGCCGGCGGCTGTCGCCGTGCCGGAGATGACGCCGCTGGCGGTGTTGATACTCAGCCCCGAGGGTAAGCCAATCGCATCATAACTCGCGGGATTGTTGCTCGCGACGATGGTGTAAGTGAAGGCTTCGCCAATCGTGCCGCTCGCGTGAGCAGGCTGGTGATGACCGGCGGTCAGGAAGCGATGCGGTTATTTCCACGGTTATGGTGTTGGCGTCCTGGCCGAGAACAGCCGACACGCCCGTGCCCGAGTAAACCCAGGAAAGCGTCGGCGCGCCGGTGATGCCGCCGGCGGCGCGGAGCAACGTGTAGGTGCGGAAACGAGCAAGCCGCCCTCGGGGACGACCGGCGAGATGTCGAGTGTGGAACCAAGCGTGACGGAGCCCGCTACATCCATGCCGAGGAGCGAACCGGATGCAACCGCGGTGGACAAAAGCGTGGCGCCGTCGGCGTAAGTGACATTGCCGGCGACCGTGCCGGAACCGCCGAAGGCCGCGCTGGTGGAAACACTGACCGCGCTGGCACCGGCAAGCTGGCCGGTGACATGGAGCGCGCCGGCGCTGATGGTGGTCGCGCCGGTATAGGTATGGGCATTTGTGAGCGTGAGCATGCCCGTGCCGACTTTGGTGAGCGCGGCATTGGTCTCGATGGAACCGGCGTATGAAGTGTCGAGGTTTTTGCCGCCAATCTCATAGGTGACAAGTCCGTTGCTTCCGCCAAGAAGTTTTGCACTCGCACTCGATCCGGCGAGAGAACCGATGGCCATGGTGTTTCCATACGAAGCCGTGTTCGGCAAAAGACCCACGGAGCCATCAATGACAAGAGCGGTGTTTGTCCAGCTCGTTCCCGGAACGGCGACCGGCTGGGCGGAAGAAAGTTTGTTCAAACCTATGCGCGCGGTGCCCGAACCGGCCAAGCGCAATTCGCCGCTGAATCCAGTGAAGTCGTTTTGAAAATCCCCGGGAAACCGTGGTATTGATATTCAGAATCAAGGTTCCGGAACCAAGCACACCACCGTTGAGTGCAAAACGGTTTGGCGTGGTGATCTCGCCCGTCACTCCCGCCGGCACGGTGAAAGATTGATCGAGGTTTGGCTGGTTGCTGTTTGACGCCGCGGTGAGCGAATAGGTTCCGCCGGCGAAGACGATCGGTCCCGTGCACATGACGATATTTGATGCCGGGGCATAGTTCGGAATATGCCTGCCTCAATGGTGACCGTGCCGCTGAAGCCGGTATTCGTCGCCGAAAAAATAAGCGCGCCCATGCTGCTTTGCGCAGAGGAATATTGCCGTTGATGCCAAAGCCCGATGCGGGCGCAAAGGTCAGATCGCGTGTCACATCAACCGTGATCGCCGAGGGTGTAACCGCGCCGGGGATGTTGATGGTGTCGGTCGTCGAGGTATTGTCGAAAGTGACGGCCGTCGCCAGCGGCGAAGGCTGCGGGAGCAGCACCGTTGATCCAGTTGGATGTGGGGTGTCCCAGTTGCCATCGACATCGCCCGTCCAAACAAGATCCGCGGCCTTCAATCCCGCTTGGAAACAACCAAGCGCCACGGCAAACGAGCTCACGATCATGCGCAGGCGTTTTTGGTGTGAGGCGGTCGCAACGTGTCTGAACGTGCGTGTCGGATGGATGGGTTCGTTGTGCATGGATTTGTGAAATGGGGACATGGCGAACTAAAACGTGAAAGGGGAATGGCAGGGTTGGGTGCAGTATTTGCTTAGGATACCAAATGAAGTAAGAGATACCGCATCCCTATTTTTAGGGATCTTGCCGATGATTTTTTTATTTAGTCCGCACCCAGGGCAGCACGCCTAAAATAATCCATGGAAAAACACTGCAAAATTATGCTATCATTGCGGCACTTCCAAGCGCAGATAATCATACATGATGTTTTTAGCCACGGCGTTGGCGCTTGGTGTTCGAGGGCGATTTCGTTTTGCCCTTCGCGCAGCCAGTCCGCGGGGAATCGCACGTCGCGCCGCGGTGTATTGGCCGTGGATGCCGGCGCGCATCATCGCGTGTCTTTCGGCAAATCGCGCACGATGGCGGCCTCGCGCCCGTTGACGAGGACGCGCAGGATGCTGTGTGCGCCCCGGCAATCGCGAGGTGCAGCACGGCGTCGCCGCCGCCGGTCGATATGGATTGTCGCAGTCAAATAGATTCGCCATGTGGCGCCGCGATACGTGCCGTCGGGCTGGATGCGCGCGATTTGCGCATAGTTCCAGTCGCGACGGGGGATCGCTTTTGCCGATGATGTAGGTGATGTCGTTTGGAAAGTCTTTCGGATACTCGAGCCACAGTCCCCATCGACGGTGATTGTCGCCATGACGAAATTCCCGCGCCGTGCGGTCGGGCGTGCCGATTTCCCAGAGCTGACGTCCGTGGCGCACCGGCGTCCAGATGAGATCGCCGAGCGCGGTTGTCGCTCCGGGATTCACGGCGATGTCGTCGCGGCGAAACTCGCCAAGCACGCCGTCAACAATGCGTAGAGCGTGTGGTTTCCGGCGCGGACGGAGGGGATGTGGAAATTTCCTCGCGCATCGGCGCGCGTCCAATACTGGTAGTTGCGCGCCTGCCGCTGCCAGTCGGGCGACGGCTCGGCGAGACCGACCCACGCGTTCGCGGCGTTGGCGGCGGGCGACTGCGGATCGCGAACAACAAGGCGTCCGCCGACCGCGCCGCGCTCGGCGGCTTTTGCGAAAGCGGGATGATCGAGCCAGGGCGCGGCCATGCGGCGCGCTCCGCCGCGGCCTGGCGTTCGGCGTCGGCGCGAAGCGCGGCGGGGTCAGCGTTTCGTTGAGATAAAGCATCCAGGGGCCGTAAACTTTTGCCATGCGCGACCGGCGGGGGCGATTGTGTTCGGCGCGCCGTAGTGCGAGCACGCGAGGATTTTCAGGAGAATGCGCTGCCAGTGCGCGGTGTTGTGCTGGCGCGTGGGACCGCCGTTTTGGTCCTCGGTGCTGCCGTAAATAATCCAGCAGCCGAGGCGGGAGTTGCCGCCAATCCAGCCGTGCGCATAGTGCCCGCCGGCATCGGTGAAGTAGTGATATTTGTCGGTGATTTGATTCTTCCACGGGCCGCCGGTGAAACGCATGGATTCTTCGGGCCGAGAATTTCAAAAGGCGTGTCGGCCGGGGAAGTTCGCGAAAACGGTCGGCATCGACGGCAATGGTATCGAAAAGTTTGTCGCTGACTCGCGAAACAAAACGCGCCTGCGCCATGGTGAACGCGGCGCGGTCCGCCGGATGAGTGAAGACGGCGAACATGCGCAGCGCGCGCTCGCCGGGGAGCATCACATAGTGGAGCGCGACGTCGATTTCGCCGCGGCCGTTTTGGGCAAAACGAGCTCGGCTTTTTGTCCGGCATTTTTTGCGGGATCGGCGGCGATGGTGAGCGCCGGACGCGCGAGGTGATTATTTTTTCCGGTGTGCCAGTCGAGATAACTGGGCGAGGCGAGGACGGCGCGCTCACCGAGGCTGAATTGCGCGAGGTTGCCCGTGGCGCGGTCAATCTCGGCGCGAACAAGACCGTTGGAGAGGATGATCGTCTTGTCGTGCCGCTCAAGCGTCACAAGCCCGGTTGCAACGGCGGCTGCGCAAAGCGACTGGCAAGCGAACAGGATTGTGACGACAAGAAGCGGCAGGTGGCGCATGGCTTTAATCGGAGTGGATCAGGCTGTCCGCAAACGGCGGAGCGCGGCAAGGATCGTGAGCGCGACGAGGTAGAGGAGACCCGGCGCGCCGCCGCCCCCGCCCCCACCCTTGTCGGTGTCGTCACCGGTCGGCGGCGGAGCGGTTGTGCCGGTGTTGGTGCCACTGGTAGAGGCGGTTATTGTCAGCGTGGCGGTGTTGCTGACGATCCCACCCATTTCATTGGAAACTAAAACGGAATAAGCACCGACATCCGCCTGCTGCACATTTGTTATGATGTGAGAATAAGCGGTCGCACTGGAGATGATCTCACCGTCCTTCTGCCATTGGTAGGCGGGGTTTGGCGCGCCTATGGCAAGGACAGTGAAGGTGGCGGTGGCACCGGTGGCGACGATTCTGTTTTCCGGGTGGCCGAGAATGCGCGGACTGTCGAGAAACACGCGAATGGTGCTGTTGCCAGTGTCGGCCACGTAGATATCGCCCGTAGTGCTGTCAGTCGTGATGGAGGCGGGGAGTCGAGACGCGCATCGGAATCGATGCCGTCGGACGAACCGGGACTTCCTGCAAGGCCGGCGCTGGTGACAACCTCCCCGGAAACGATGTCGAAACGACGGATGGTGTGATTGCCTGTGTCAGCGATGTAAAGGTTGCCGGCTGAGTCGGCGGCGAGTCCCTTGGGTTGATTAAAACGAGCGTCTGCTGCAAGGCCGTCGGCGGTGCCGCTCACACCAAGCCGCCCGGCGACCGTGCTGATGGTGCCGCTGGCCGGATCGATTTTCCGGATGGCATTGTTGAGCGTGTCGGCAACGTAGAGTTGCCCGTCGGAGCCGAGAATGATGCCGGCGGGAGCGTTGAGGCGAGCGGTCGTGAAATCACCATCGCTCGCGCCGGATGTGTCGAGCGCACCGGCGGCGATGGTGGCTGTGCTTGCGCCGGCGGCTAGTTTAAAAACGACGTGACGCTGGGTGCTGGCGATATAAAGATTACCCGCGGTGTCGCAAGCGAGCCCGCCGGGTTGCGCGATTCCCGAGGTGAGCGTGGTGACTTGGCGAGTCGAGAGGTTGAGTGAGAGGATGGCGTTGTTGCCGGTGTCGGCAATGATGAGCGCGCCGCCACCGCCGACGGCGAGCGCGGCGGGTTGCGAGAACGTGGAACCGATTGGCGTGATTGTGGAAACATTGCCGCGCGGATCAATGGCGCGAATGGCGTTGTTGAGCGTGTCGGCGATGTAGAGATTGCCGTTGGGATGCGCGACGAGGGCTCCGGGAGAATTAAAACGCGCGACCGTAACGGCGCCGTTCGCAGCACCCGTGGTTTGGGCGAGTCCCGCGAGAACGACAAGCGCGGACTGTCCATTGATGGTTATCGTGATCTGCTTTTCGGTGGATCCTATCGCATTGGTTGCGGTGATGGTAATGGTGAAGACGCCGGTTACTGCCGGTGTTCCGCTGATGACGCCCGTGGCCGGATCGAGGGCAAGTCCGGCAGGCAAATCATCGGCGGCAAACGTCACGGGCGAGCTGCTGGTGATCGCTATCGTGTAATTGAAGGACGCCCCCGCGACGCCGTTGATATTGATTTCATCACCTCCGGTAAAAATGGGCGCGGTGGGCGCGGTAATGGTAAGGGTGAGGGTGGCGGTGGCGGTTCCCTGTTCGTTGGTTGCGGAAAGCGTCACATTGAATAATCCCGCAACCGTGGGTGTGCCACTGATGACGCCGGTCGTGGTGTCAATGACGAGGCCGGCGGGCAGGCTTGCGGCCGCGTAGCCGGTCGCGTCGTTGAGCGCGGTGATGGTGTAGGTGAATGCAACGCCTTGCGCGGCCGACGCGGTGAGCTCGCTTGTGATGACGGGCGCGGTGTTCTCATGCGCACCGATGTCGGGCGCAAGTCCGGCATAGGGAAGGCCGACATCAATGCCGGCGTCAATCAGGGCGCTGCCGAGTTTGGGTTTTAGGAAGGTGATGTCCGGCAGGTCGCCGTTGGCCTTGCGGGGAAGCGTCGTGAGTTGAGTGAAATCGACGCTTTCGAATTCGGTGTCGGCGAGTTGCGCGGGTTCGGCGGCAGTCGGGATGGCGTTGTGATCCATCGTGTTTCCGGTGTCGGCGAGGTTGCTGAGTATCCTGTTCAGCGGGTTTCCATGGCTGAGGTTGTTACGGATGACATGATCGGTGCCGGGAACATCAACGCCCGGTTGGTTCGGATCGGCATTAGGTTGATAGCCGAGGAAATTATAATCGGAGCTGTTTTGATAAGCACTGTTGTTATACCAATCGATGCCGCCGGGGTGATGATTGGCGTAGAAGCCGCGTTTGTTTTTGACGGCGATGCTGTTGCGCACGGTGTTGCGAGGGATGGGATTGGGGACGTCGGATTTTGCGATACCGTAGCCGCCTGCCTTGAAACCGGTGCCGTCGCCGCGGGAGACGCCGTCCTTGCTGTAACCGTTGTAAAGGGCCCAGCAGTTTTCAAAAACGACGGATTGGTTTTGGTTGATGCAGTCGAATCCGTCGTCGCTGTTATACCAGGCGCGGCAGCCGCGGAAGATGTTGCCCGCGCCGTTTCCGTGGCAGCCAAAGCCGTCCACGTTTCCACCCGCGCCGCCCTCGGAAACGTCGTCCCAGTTGTTGTAGGCGTCGCAGTTGAGCACGAGGTTTCGCGCGGCGCTGCCGGACATGTAAACACCGATGGCCTTGCCGTCGTGCATGGAGAGGCGCTCGAGGATGTTGTCGTTGCCGGTGACCTCAAAGCAGATGGATTGGGTGTGCGTGGTGATGTTCACTTGCACGCCGATGACTTCGAGGCCGCGAATGTGTATCCAGGAGCCTTTAAGACTGAAGACGTGGATTCGGTATCCGGCAGGATTGACCGCGCTCATGTCAAAAACGGGCTTTTCGTCCTGATACGCGGCGTAGGTGATCGGGCTGCCGCTTGATCCGCTTTTGGTGAGGTCGGTGACGTAGGCGAAAACGCCGCTGTATGCCGCGATCTGCGAGTCCTGCATGGCATAGGTGCCGCCGCGAATGTAAACGGTTTCGCCGGGCGAGACGGCTTCCTGCGCGCGCTGGATGGTGGCGAAGGGGCGCGCGAGCGTGCCGGTGGCGTTGTCATCGCCATCGGGCGCGACAAACCAGTCGAACGGACCAACGGTGCCTTCAACGCTGATGTTAAGCGTGGCCGAAGTGGCGCCGTTGCCATTGACAGCGACAATGGTCAGGGCAATGGGGCTTGTAGTTTTGATGTCGCCAGTGATTTCTCCAGTGGCGGTATTGATCGACCAGCCTTCGGGAAGATTTGCCGCGGCGAAGGAAGTGGGGGCGTTGCTGGCGGTGATTGTGTAACTGAAGGCGTCGCGATAATTGCCCGAGACAGCGAGTTCACTGGTGATGACCGGGCGCGGGCTGCCGGAGTCAACGGAAACGACGGCCTGTATTTTGTTTGCATCGACAATGGTGATGCTGGCGACAAATCCCGGCGCGGCGGATTCATCCCAAATAAACAACGGCGAGCCGGTGATGCCGCCGGCAGCCTGAAGAATTGTGTAGGTGCCGGGAACCAGCGTGACACCCTCGGGGACGACAGGCGTGACCTTGAGGATGGAGCCGAGCGCGACGGCGCCGCCGACATTGAAGGTGGCGAGCGCGCCCGCATCGGTGGCATCGGCGAGAAGCGTGGAGCCGTCCGCAAAAGTTGCCGCGCCCGTGCTCGTGCCGGAACCGCCAAACGCGCCAGAACCCGCGACCGTGACCGCGCTCGCGCCGGAGAGATGCCCGGTGAGGTGAAGCGCGCCCGCGCTGACCGTGGTCGCGCCGGTATAGGTGCTCACACCGCTGAGCGTGAACATACCGGTGCCGACCTTGGTGAGGGCGGCGATTTGCGCGGCGGTTTTATTCTCGATAGTTCCGCTGAAAACGGTGTCGAGATTTCGCGCGCCAATGGCAAAAACCGTCGTGCCGTTGGCGGGGCGGGCCACGAGCCTTTCCGTGCCAATGACATTGCCCAGCGCGCCAAAGCTAATTGTGCCAGTCGACGCGCCGCTACCATGCGGCTCGATATAGACATTGTTGAGTATAACGCTTGCGCTGGCCAACTCGGTGCCCTTTGAGGCGGCGTAGCCATTGGTGCCGTTGAGGTGGCGTATCTGCCTGACAGTGGATGAAGTTGTATTGAGGCGAAGCTCGCCAGAAAAGTTAGCGAACGATTCGCCATAAATATCGATAATGTTTCCGGCTGTAACCGTGAACGTGCCGGAGCCTGTCACGGCTCCGCCGATGCGCAAAGCGCGGCCGGTTCGCATCTCACCTGTTTTCCCCTCGGGGATAAGGATCGAGTGGTCGAGAACGATGGAGGTCGAGGCGTCCATCGTGAGTGTTCCTCCCGCCAAAACGACCGGACCGAAGGACGATGTGACGTAATTAACCGCAGGATAAAAAACCTGAAGCGCCCCCGCCTCCACCGTGGTCGTGCCGGTGAACGCCGTGTTCGTGGCGGAAAACGCCAGCGTGCCCGCGCCCTTTTTGCGCAACTGCATGTTTCCGGAAAGTCCTCCGCCGGCGGCGGGCGCGAAGGTAAGCGCGCGCGTCGTGTCCACGGTGACCGATCCGGGCGAAACCGCGCCGGGGATTGCGATCGTCGCGGTGCTCGACGTGTCATCGAACACGACCGCGTCGCCGTTGATGAACGTCGCGGGCGAGCCGTTGTAGATCCAGTTTTGCGATGTCGAGTTCCAGTTGCCGTCGGTCGCGCCGGTCCAGGTAAGCGTCGCGTTCTGGGCGAAGGCGGCGCCCTGCAACATCAGCGCGGAGGCGCCGGCGAGCAGAAGCGTTTTTGCGATGCTAAAGACCCGAGTGATTGCGGGCGTGGGCAGGGTGTTTGTTTGGGTGCGCATAAAAGGGATCAAGGGTGTGTTGGAGCGAGGGGCGTGGAGCGGGCGACGGTCAAAAATTTGTTACTTTTCGACGTAAAAATACCAAAACGCCCATGCCCCTCCGCACCCCTATTTTTAGGGATGCCTAAAAAAACGCACTCTGGCAGAGTAGTTTAAATGAAACCCCCGATCACACGCCTGATCCCCTCTTTCTCATTCTCCTCGCCGCCGTCCCGCTGGCCCGCGCAGCGCAAACCCCCGCCACGAATTCTCAGCAGGCGCAAAGCACCGGCCCCGAGTTCATCATACACAACTGGTTCGTCGAGGACGGGCTGCCCCACAACGGCATCAACAACATCGTGCGCGACTCGCGCGGCTTTCTCTGGATAGGCACGCTGGGCGGCCTGGCACGCTTCGACGGGAGAAACTTTATCGAATATCCGATACCGGAGGATTTTGCCCACAGCCGATACAATATCCGCGCCCTCGCGATCGAGGATGAAAACACAATCCTGCTGCTCAACGCGGCGAACAAACTCCTTCGCCTGCGCAACGGAAAATACGAACTGCATCCGGCGAATGAGCACCTAGCCAACATCACGCCGCGCGACCTCGCGGTGGATCACACCGGCGCCGTCTGGATCGGCACGGACTCGCCGTCGATCATGCGCTGGTCGGAAGCCGGCGGCGCGGGCGCAATGGAAATCTTCGACACCGAGGCGGGCGTCACCCGGCGCAATTCCACCTTCTGTTTCGTGAGCGACGAGAACAACCGCACCTGGGTGGCAGGCGGCGATTTTTTCGGCTGGTATGAGGACGGCGAACTGCATCGCTACGAAAAACAAAGCCCCCGCTCGGTCATGATAACCAAGGCGCGCGCCGGCGGGCTCTGGGTCGCGAGCCGCGACAACCTCGCGCGCTTCGACACGACACGCGGCACCTGGAATGTCGTGCTCTCCGGCAAGGACTGGCCCATGGCGCGCGCCGGGCTTCAGCATTTTTATGAAGGCAAGGACGGCGTGCTCTGGCTGGCAACCCGGCGCGACGGCGTGCTGCGCCTAATCGACGGACACCTGAAGCCCCTGGCGCTTCGATACGACCGCGTGCATGCCATCAACGAGGACATCAACAATGACATCTGGCTCGGCATCTACGCCGCCGGGCTCGTCCACCTGAAACCAAACCGCCACGTGATACTGAACAGCGACGCCGGCCTGCCCATGGACGTGAGCACATCGGTGAGCATTGACGAAACCGGCGCGCTTTGGTGCGCCAACCAGGCGGGCGGGCTCGTGCGTGTCGAGAACGGCGAAATCACCGTCATAAAAGCCCCCACCCGAAACATGCCCTTTGTCATCAATGTCTGCGCGGATCAGCGCGGCACCATCTGGGTCGGCACGGCGAGCGGCCTGTATTCAACACCCGTCAAGGCGGACGACGGACAGCGCGTCCTGCGTCACGTCAATCCGGCGCTGCGCGGCATCCAAACTCTCTTCTGCGATTCCAAGGGAAACCTCTGGCTGAGCTGGGCATCCTCAAAATTCGCCGTCATAAAAAACGGCGTGGTGAACGAATTCACAGCGGAGGACGGCTTCCCTGGCTCGCGGGTGGCCAGCATCGCCGAGCGCAAGACACCGAAAGGCCGCGAAATATGGATGGCCTTGGAAAACGGCCGGCTCTTCCAAGTGCGCGAGGACGCGCCCGACGGCGAAAAAAAGTTCATCGCGCAATCACTCCCCCACGGCGCCCTCGACGCGCAATTGCACACGCTCTTTGTCGACTCCGAAAACAACCTCTGGCTCGGCACCACCAGCGGCCTCGTCCTCTGGCGAGAAGACACCCCGCGCCTCTTCACCCAGGACGACGGCCTGCCCGACAACATAATCAACCAGGTCATCGCAGACGGCTACGGACGCCTCTGGGTGAGCAGTCGCCGGGGCATTTTTCATGTATCCATAAAACAACTACTGGCCGCGGCGGACGCGCCCGGCTCCCCCGTCAACGCCACGCTCTTCGGGCGCGACGACAACCTTGAGGGAATCTCCGGCATGGTCGGCATCCAGCCCATGGCGTGGAAGCACCGCGACGGCAACCTGTGGTTTGTCACCTATCGCGGCGTTGTCGGTTTCGACGCCGTGCGCCCGCCCGAAACACCCAAGCCGCTTCCCGTTTACATCGACGGCATCCATATCGACGGAGCCCGCGTTCCCGTGCCCGGCAAGGGTTCAATTCATATCGGCCCGGGCGTCGGGCAGCTTGAGCTGCATTTCGCCGCGCTTGATTTCTCGAATCCCGGACGCGTGCGCGTGCGACGCATGCTCGAGGGCTTCGACATAGACTGGAACGACGCCACCGGCGAACTCCACTGCGCCTACCCCAACCTCCAGCCAGGACGCTACGTGTTCCGCGTCGAGGCGATCAACGGCGACGGCGGCGCGAGCCGCGCCGAAACCTCCCTCGTCATCATCGTCGCGGCCGCGTGGTGGCAGACCGTGTGGTTTCGCGCGATCCTTGCCTTCGCCTGCGTCGCGCTCGTCTCGTGGATCGCGCTCAAGGTTTCCAACCGCCTCCTCAAGCAACGGCTCCGCCGCCTCGAGCATGAGCACGCCCTGGAGCGCGAACGCACGCGCATCGCGCGCGACTTGCACGACGAGCTCGGCGGCCGTGTCACCAAAATCGGATACATCGCCGACAGCCTGCTCCGCGAGGACGAACCGACCCCGGTGAAGGAGCTCGCGCAAAACCTGGTCACCCAGTCGCACTACCTTGTGGAGGATCTTCACGGCGTTGTTTGGACTGTAAACCCGCAAAATGATTCCTGGCAGCAGCTCGCCGCATACATAGTGCGCTATGCCCAGCGCCATCTCGCCGGCACGCCAATCCTGTGCACCGCCGATGGCGCGCACACCATCCCTGACCTGCCAATCACGCCCGAAGCCCGCCACAACATCCTGTCCATCGCAAAGGAAGTGCTGAACAATATCCTCAAACATTCGCAAGCCGCGCGCGCCACCATCACCATGAGTGTCGAAAACGAGCGTTTTCGCCTCGTCATTGCCGACGACGGACGGGGCTTCGATCCGAACGCGCCCGAAAACAACGAGGGCAACGGCCTCTACAATATGCGAACGCGCATGGCTGAGATTGGAGGACGTGTTGACATAACAAGCAATCCGGGGAATGGTTCGACGATCACAATAGACTCGCCTCTCAAATGCCGCCCGCCCCAATACGGAGGCGGGGCGAACCCCCAGCCAAAAAACCCGGATGCCACTCAAAGTCGCCATTGTTGAAGACCGATCCGAGATCGCGGAGGAGCTCTCCCGCATAATCACGCGCGCGCCCGACATGGAACTCGCCTGCGTGTGCCGCAACTACCGAAGCGCCCTCGCGCGCATTCCCGAGGCGCAGCCGGACGTCGTCATCATGGACATCAACCTGCCCGACGGCTCGGGCATCCAGGCCACCGCCCACATCAAGCGCGTCCTTCCAAAAACCGAGGTTCTCATCCTGACAATCTACGAGGAGACTGACGAAATCTTCAAGGCGCTCGAAGCCGGCGCGAGCGGCTACCTCCTCAAACGCTCGTCATCGGAAGAGCTTCTCGCCGCGCTCAGAAATCTTTCAAAGGGCGAAGTGCCCATGACCGGCGAAATCGCGCGCAAGGTCATCCAGTTTTTTCACAAGGACAAACCCGTGAGCGCCAGCCAAAGCCTCGACGATCCGCTTACCCTGCGCGAAATCGAAATCCTGCAAATGGCCGCGCGCGGACTCTCCGCAAAGGAAATCGCCGCGCAATGCGGCATCGGCGTGCAAACCGTGAACAGCCACCTGCGCAGCATCTACGACAAGCTCCACGTGCACTCCCGCATGGAGGCCGTAAACAAATATTTCGGCTAAAGCTGTTTCGGTTTAAATTGTCGCGAGGAAATGCCTTTTGGTAGGGCGAACTGTCCCCGGTGAGCCGCAACATCCCCGGCTCACATGTCCAGAATCGCGATGCCGTGCGCTTCGAGGTTGACCGTCTTCGCCGTCCTGCCGTTGGCGAGCGTGATGCGCGTGGCTTGCGGCGTGCCGGCGTTGTTGATAACGACGAGCTTTTTGCGCTTCGGAAAATACGTCGCCTCGGTGTTGAGGTTTTCGGAGTGCCACACGCCCCACTTTGCCTCGTGCGCGGCGGCCCAGAAAAGCGCGCGGTGCAACAGGCGCGTGTTTTCGTAGGTGAATTTGAATCCGCTCATATACACCGCGCGACCCTTGCCAAAGGCGTGCGTGGCGAGGCGCGGCGAAGCTTCGCCAGGACGCTCGGCGTGCACATGCGTGTCGCCGTCGAAAACATAAATGTTGTCGATTTCCTTCGGGCCAAAATCGAGCGTCACGTCGGCCAATTCCTCGGTGATAAAATGCTTTGGAGAGAGGTCGTATTTGTAACGTCCGTTGGCGACGCGCTCGCCGTTGTCGCGATCGAGTCCGAGCACGCGCGCGAGGCGGAAGTTTTGCCCGGCCTGCGGGAGCGCGCTTGGCTCTGCAATGCCGATGAGGCCGCCGCCGCGTTGCACGTATTCCGTGATCGCGGTTTCGACGCGCGGGTCGGCCCAATGCGCGCCGCCGCTCCACGCGGTGCCGGCGCGTCCGCAGTTGATGATCGCCTTCACGCCGCGCGGCACGCCGTTTTGCGCGATGTCGTCGAGGCTGATGAATTGCACGTCGAGCGGAAGCCCGGAGAGCGCCTCGAGCACGTGGTAGAGTTCGACGTTGGCCATGAAGTGGCCGGAGCACGTCCACGCGCGCAGATCGCCCCACGCGGTGAGCACGGCGACCTTGAACGGCGCGACATGCGGTTTGTCGCCCTTGTGGAATGATTTCAGCAGGCGGAATTCGTTGGCCACTTTTTCAATGTAATCCTGGAAGTCGGGCCACGGTTCGACGAGCGAGAGATAGCCGCCGAGGCCGATGCGGTCGATGGGCGCGCGCACGATGCCGCGGCGCGCGTCGATCCAGAAATTTTTCGCGTCGAGCGTGGGGTTGCCGCCGCCGTTTTTTTGGAAGGTGGGCTCGCCCTTGAGTCCGGTCGGGAAAAGATACGGGTGCAGGCGCAGCTCTTTTGTGGACACGCCGCGCGAGTGCGCGCAGAGGCGAACCTCGAAGGCGTTGAACACGCACTTGATGAGGCCGTCGAAACCGAACTCATGGAAGCGCGGGCTGCTCGGTTCGACGCCGATCCAGTTGTCGTCGTAAAAAACGTAGGCGAGCTTCTTGTGCTTGTGGACGAGATCGACGCACTTGCGGCCAAACTCGATCACGAAGTCGTGCATGAACGCCATGTAGTCGCGGTAGCGGCGCGTCGGGGCGTTGTGCGTGGAATTGTAGAGGCCGCCGTTGACGAAATCCTCGGAGGTGAGCTTGTAGCCGTATTTTTTCTCGAAGAGTTTCAGCGCGCGCGGGCTCACGGTCATTTCATAATCGGCCCAGTCGGTATACACGTCGCGCAGGCGTTTGTGGTCGGCGCCCCAGAACCACGTTAAATTATAAAACATCGACGTGAAACGCACGACGCGCGTGT
The DNA here is from genome assembly GCF_003096195.1 of Ereboglobus luteus. Lineage (NCBI taxonomy): Bacteria > Pseudomonadati > Verrucomicrobiota > Opitutia > Opitutales > Opitutaceae > Ereboglobus > Ereboglobus luteus. Next base: position 19,623 of record NZ_CP023004.1, read on the forward strand.
CGGCATGGTCGCGCAGCCAGCCGTCGAGATATGCGAGCAGCGCCTTTTGCGTTTCCGGATGCATGGGATCGACGGCGGAGAGATGCTCGCGATCACCCCAGTTGTTGGTGAGGTGATTATACATCGAGATTTCCTCCCAGATACGGAACGCGAGAAAATTGACCGTGTAACGGTGCCCGGGAGTTGCGCCGGTGATGATGACCGCGCCTTTTTTCGGATCAACGCTCCACTTCGCCTTCGGCACTTCACCGCCCGTGGTGCGGTCGAAAACCTGCCACCACTGCTTCGGCGAGTCCTTGACGTTCACGACAAACTGCTCGGTGTAATAACCGTCGAGCAACGAAATCGTGACGGACGGTTTCGCCGCGACAACCGGCCTCGACATGAGGAAATTTTGCTGGAGCTTGTGCGGATTCTTGCGCGCCCAAGGCTGCACCGAACGCACGAGGCAGATCGTCGAATAAATCGAATAACCGGATTGCGTGATCTCCGGCGAAAGCTGTGTGCCGTCGGAGTCGCGAATGGTGTCGGCGCCCCATTTTTTTGCGAGCTGGAGCGTGAGCTGTTCAAAGCCGGCCTCGCCGGGAAGCGTGAAACTGCCGGAGAAAGAAGGAATGTTTGTGGACATGGCAAAGGGAATATCCGCGGAATCAAGGGAGTGGTGGATGGCGCAAAAAACGCCCTACCCTTCCTGCAAAAAATCGCGCAGTTTGCAGAGCTCGATGCCGGCGAGGAGGACGATGCCGATGCCGTGCGTGTCGTTCAGGTTCCAGAGGAGATCGCGTTTGTAATACTCCGACTGGAACGAGAATTCCGAGCCCCGGCAGACACCGTGCACATTGCCGAATTTGTCGATCGAGTTTTTGTTGATCGCCTCCCACGCCCTGTATGCGGCGCGGATGTAGGGCGCGGGATCCTTATACCAGCCATTCCGCACGCCGCGCGAAAATCCATACATGAACATCGCCGTGCACGAGGTTTCGGGATAGGAATCGTGCTCATTGACAACCTGGTGGAACATGCCCGCGGCGTCCTGCTGCGCAAGGATGCCCGCGCTGAATTCGCGGAAAAAGTCGAGCAGTTGCGGACGCAGCTTGTGCTTCTCGGGCAGCACGGCGAGCAGCTCGGAAAGCGAGAAAAGCACCCAGCCGTTGCCGCGCCCCCAGGGAATGCCGGTCGCCTTGCCGCGCATAAAATCATAGACGTGCGACATGAGGCGCAGGCGCGGGATGTAGAGGTGCTTTTTGAACCCGATGAACTGGCGCGCCGCGTCGTCGATGTATTTCCGCTCATTCGTGAGCTGGTAATAACGCACGAGGAACGGCACGCTCATGTAAAGGTCGTCGGCCCACATGGTGTCCTCATGGAAGGTGTGCATGAGGTTTTTGCGGAAGAAGGTGCCGTCGGGCAGGCGAACTTGCTTGTTGCTGATGTGATCGGCCACGACATCGGCAATTTTCCTGCTGCCGCGCAGCTCGTAGTATTTCGCAACCTCGAGCATTGCCGAGCCCGCCGAGCCGCAATCGTCCAGCGAATCGAGCGAGGTGAGCAAATGATGGACGTTGGTCGCGCCGCCGTATTGCTCGCGATCCCACATGGCGTAGTCGTATGTGTCGCAGCAGGACTGGAAATGGTTCACGACATAACGGCGCGTATCCTCGGAGTGTATCGCCGCGCCGGCGTGCAGAAGCCCGTAAAGCGTGACGCCGAGCGGGTAGTTCCATTTGCCGTAAAGCGCGTTGTCGTTGTAGGGGCGCACCCATGTGTCCGGTTCGTCAACACGCCAGTAAATGCGCCCGCCGGTTGCGGAATCGTGCAGCTTGTTGAGGTCGGTGAGCGTGTCGAGGTCGAGTTCCGCGTCGGCGGGAATCGGGCCGAGGTAGAGCCACTTCGCCCCGGTGCCGGTCATGTTGGCCGGATTGAGAAGCACGAGTGGTTCGTTTTTGCCCGTCGCCTGCGAGAGCGCGAGTTCGTAGCCCCAATCACCGCCGGTGCATTCGGCGCGCACGATGATGTCGTGAATGCCGAAGGGCACGCTCACCCTGGCGTTGACCGGACCGGCCTTGCCGGTGGCGTAAACAACCTCGCCATTGATCGTGACGGAAATTTTCGAGCGCGCCCGGCCCTTGAGCGTGTAGGCGGCATTGCCGGGCAGGAGGAATTGCGCGCGCGTCCAGCCGATCGCGGCGGTGTTTTTGGTTTTGCCAAAGAGGCGCGTCATTTGGCCGAGCGCGCGCTGTTTGGAATCCCATGCGACAGACGGCAGCCATTTCAACTTTTCAGGCAACGCGTCGGGTGTGAGCGCGCCGGGCGCGCCGGGAATAACCTCGAGCTCGGTGTCGCGCGGCTCCGTGAAAATCCAGCCCTCCTGCCCTTCGCGGGCAGGATCGGGAACGAGAAAATAATAGGGCAGCTTGCCGAGCCACGTGCCGTAAACCGCGCCGAAGCCGCCGAGTGTTTTGCGCACGCGCACGACAAAGTGGTTCCAGCCGGCCTTGAGGCCGATTTCGAGCGGCGTGCGCTTGTTGAAATAGCGCTCCTGAAAAATGTCGGAGCGGAAAATCTGCGCGCCGTTCACGTAGATGAGCACGGGGCTGTGGCAGTCGATGTCGAACTTGATCGCGCTGTCCGCGTCGGCCCAGATTTTTGCCCACGCATACACATACTGGCCGAGTTTTGCGTTGGGAAAATTTTTGTTGAAATCGGCTTCGTAGCGATAGTCCTTGCCCCGCAAAATGCCCGCCCTGCTGAACGCGCGATAAGTGAACGGATGCGCCGGATTTTGCCCGATGTATCTCCGGGCAACGGCTTCCAATGTCTTTTCAATGTTCATGCCCTCGTGGGCATGCATGCTTTGAAAGTCCTCGAAATAGAATCCCATAAAATGTGTGGTTAAATGTTACGTTACAGGGTGACCGCAATTAAGCGAGAACAAGGCCGTTTGCGCGGTTCGGCTCAAGGCGGCGCACATCTGACCGTAAGAAGCTGTAAGAAGCGAACCGTGCATGAATTCAAAACGCCGTCCGAAATAGGCGAATATATGAACCAACGGGCGAAAAGTTTCATGCGACCCGGGCATCCGGCGAACGGGCGCGCTGGCATGGCCGCAAGCGCTTGGCGAGCTTGCGGCCTTGCGCGCGAAATCATCGCGGATCGACGCTTTCCTTGACGTTGGCGGGCCTTTCGCGCGCGGAGACTCCGTCGATGATGTCGAAGCCGCCGCGCAGGCGAATATCCTCCGAGGACGCGCCGACCATCACCGTGAAATGCCCCGGCTCGACCGTCCATTGGTGGAGTTTGTCGTATAGCGCGAGATGCTCGGGTTTGAGCGTGAAATGGATGGTCTTGGTTTCGCCGGGGGCCAGGTTGACGCGCTCAAATCCGCGCAAAACTTTCTCAAAGGTAACGACGCTGCTGTAATCGTCGCGCACGTAGAGTTGCACCACTTCATCGCCCGCGCGGGAGCCCGAGTTGGCAACCTCGCACGAAACCTCGACGCGGCCTTGCGGGCCTTGCTCCGCGGGCGTGATTTTTAAGTTCGAGTAAGTGAAGGTCGTGTAGCTGAGGCCGTGACCGAAGGGCCAGAGCACGCCGGAAACCTGGCCGTAGTCACGATCTTGCGAGCCGGGATGCGCGGGAAAATTCATTTGAATCTGGCCGGCGCTTTTCGGGAAGGTGACGGGAAGGCGTCCGGCGGGATTGTAATCGCCAAAGAGCACGTCGGCAATTGCGCCGCCGCCCTCCTCGCCGGGCAGCCACATTTCGACGATGGCGGGAATGTGTTTCGCCGCCCAGTTGACCGAAAGGGGGCGTCCGTTGCTAAGAACGAGAATGACGGGCTTGCCGGTGGCGTGGAGCGCCTTGAGCAGTTCCTCCTGATAACCGGGAAGGTTCAGGCTGATGCGGCTGGCGGATTCGCGGCAAAGGTCGTCGGTTTCGCCGAGCGCGGCGATGATGATATCAACATCCTTGGCGGCGGCCACGGCGGCGTCGATTCCGGCCCGCACCTCGGCGTCGGGAGCATCCTTGTAAACATCGCTTTCGGGAAAGTTTTTATCCTTCACGTCAACACCCTTGGCGTGGCGAACTTCAACGGCGGGATTCGCGTTGCTGAGCTTGGCGCGGATGCCGTCGAGCGGCGTGACGAAGTCGAGCAGTTGCGCGCCGTAGCGCGACCACCAGCCATGCTTGTCGTCGGCGAGCGGACCCGCGACGAGCACGCGCTTGAGTTTTTTGGCGTCGAGCGGGAGAACGTTGTTTTCGTTTTTGAGAAGGACGATGCCTTCGCGCTCGGCCTGGCGGGCGACCGCCATGTGCGCGGAGGCGCGCACGATTTTTTCGGCGGCATCGGGCGCGGCAACGTAGGGGCGGTCGAAAAGGCCAAGCCAGTATTTCACGCGGAGAATGTCGCGCACGCGGGAGTCGATTGTTTCCATGGAGAGCTTGCCGTCGCGCACAAGCTGGCGGAGCGGTTCGGCGTAGGCTTCGGGAGGCGTGAAGTTGGTGCGGATGTTGAGGCCGGCCTCGACGGACTGGCGGATGGCGTCGGCGGGAGTGACGGCGGTGCGGTGTTTGTCATGGATGAACTCAACCGCGCCGCTGTCGGAAACAACATAACCGCGAAAACCGTATTCGCCGCGGAGGATTTCGGTGAGGAAGAGCTTGCTGGCCTGGACGGGGATGCCGTCGTAGTCGTTGTAGGACGACATGACGCCGAGCGCGCCGCCGTCCTTGATGGCGCGTTTGAAGGGCGGCATGAAGATGGTCTGAACTTCGCGCCAGGTGACCTGCGGGTCGGTGCGGGCGTGGCCGTCGCGGCCGCCTTTCGGAATACTGTAAATGGCGAAATGCTTGAGTGTGGAGACGACGTTTTGCTCCTGGATGCCGAGGACTTGTTGCAGGCCGAGCTCGCCGGTGAGAAACGGATCCTCGGAAAAACTTTCGACGATGCGGCCCCAGCGGGGATCGCGGGCGACATCGAGGACGGGCGAATAGACGTTGGTGTAGCCGAGCGCGCGTGCCTCGCGTCCGACAACGCGCCCCATTTCGCGGACGAGCGAGGTGTTCCAGGTGGCGCCGACGGAAATCTCGTGCGGGAACGCGGTGGCCTTGGAGTGAAGGAGGCCGCGGATGCCCTCGTTTGTGAAATCGACGGGAATACCGAGACGAGTGTTTTCAATGAACCAGCGCTGGACTTCGTTGATGGCGCGGGCGTGGAGCGACCAGGGGAGCGCGTGCTTGGGCGTCGGGTTGGAGTTGGTCCAGCCGGTGTTGCCGTTCATGTGCTCGTCGATGTTGCCAATGCCGTCTTTCCAAAACGCGGTGTCCCAGGCGGGCGTGGGAAGCTCGTCCTTGGCGACGCGCGGGTAACCATACCAAGTGACCATCTGCGCGGTTTTTTCCTCAAGGGTCATGCGCGCGACAAGGTCCTCAATTCGTCGCTCATGCGGGAGCGCGGGATCCTCGTAGGCATCCTTGACTCCGTTCTTGTTAAGGTCGATCCAGCCGTCGCGATAAATGTCGGGCGAGGTGTGCGTGGCGGGTTTTGCGTTTACGAAAATGCCGGCATCCTTGGCGGCGGAGCAAACCGCGGGAGCAATGAGAAAGGCGGCGAGAAACGCGGGGAGTGCGAGGTTGCGAAATGTGGTCGGTGTCATGCGAACGCGAGTGGACGGGATATCGCTTGTCGAAACAAGCGGGCGCGCAATCGGAGCGTAAGAATGCGGCGCGCAATCATCCAATTTTCACCGCGCCCGCCGCCCCTTACACAACCACCTCGCGGCGCGCCTGCGCGGCCAGCTCCGTGTCCAGATATCGCTCGCCGCCGCTGCAGGCGATTGTGACGATGTTTTTCCCGGCAAACTCTTTTCGCGCGGCCACCCGCAATGCGGCCCATACGTTCGCCCCGGTCGAAAGCCCCCCGAAGATTCCATCAAGCACGGCCAGCTTGCGCGCGGTTTCAATCGCATCCTCGTCGGCCACCGTGATTATCTCGTCGATCACGGACAGGTTGCAGTTCTTCGGAACGAATCCGCAACCAAGCCCTTGTATCAAATGATGCCCCGGCGCGCCGCCGGAAAGCACCGCGCTCGCCGCGGGCTCGACCGCAAACGCGCGCATCGCCGGACGCATCGCCTTGATCGTCTCCGACACGCCCGTGATCGTGCCGCCCGTGCCCACGCCGGCGACAAACGCATCGACCCCGCCGCCGAGCGCATCCCAAATTTCCCGCGCCGTCGTCCGCCGGTGCGCCTCGGGATTCGCCGGGTTTTCAAACTGCCGCGGCATAAACGCCCTTGAGTCGTGCTCCGCCAGCAACTCGCCCGCGCGGCGAATCGCGCCCGGCATTCCCCCGGCGCCCGGCGTCAGCACGACTTCCGCGCCCAGCATGCGCAACAACACCCGCCGCTCCGTCGGCGTCGACTCGGGCATCGTCAGCATGAGCTTGTAGCCGCGTTGCGCGCACACGAGCGCCAGCGCAACGCCCATGCTGCCGGATGTCGGCTCGATGATCACCGAGCCCTGGCCGACCTTGCCCTGCGCCTCGGCGGCCTCGATCATCGCGCGCGCGATGCGATCCTTCACGCTCGCAAGCGGATTCATGAATTCGATTTTAAGGAAAACATTCGCCTCCAACCCTTGCGCGATGCGGTTGAGTTTCACGAGCGGAGTGCGGCCCGTGGCGGCCACGATGTCGGGAAACACTGGATTCGTTTTTTCCATTGTGATGATGCGTCAGCGATCCTTGACGGTATTCAGGAAGCGCGCCATCTCAATCCACGCGCGCGCGCGATGGCTGAGTTTGTTTTTTTCGGCGTCGCCCAGCTCCGAAAAAGTCCGCGAAAAACCCTCCGGCGCAAAAAGCGGATCGTAACCAAAACCGCCGCCCTCGCGCGGCTCGCGAACCAGCCTCCCCGGGCAACGCCCCTCGAACACATGCTCCACGCCGTCCGGCCCGATCAAAAACAGCACGCAGACAAAATACGCGCCGCGTTTTTCGTCCGGCACGCCGCGCATTTCGCGCGCGAGTTTCGCCAGGTTCGCCGCGCTGTCGCCCTGCGGTCCCGCATAATAGGCCGACTCCACGCCCGGCGCGCCGCCAAGCGCGTCGACGCACAACCCGCTGTCGTCGGCAAGCACCCAGGCGCCGGCATCCGGGGAAATCGCCTGCAATTTTTCACGCAACGCCCGCGCCTTTTTTCGCGCGTTGCCAATGAACGCGCCCGTGTCCTCCTCCACGCGCGGCATGCCGCCAACCGCGCGCGCCGAAACGATCTCGACCGCGCCGCGCAGCTCGCCCGCGTCGACGAGCGCTTGAAACTCCCGCGTCTTGTGCGCGTTACCTGAGGCGAAATACAGTTTCATCGACATTGAGTTTTTCGGGATACACCACGCGCCCGCGCATCAGGAAATCGCCGCCCAGCGATTCATGCCGGACATCGGCCATGCGCACCGCCTGCGTCAAATGCTCCGTGCGCAAACCCGAGTAGGCGGAGCGCCCCTTGTCGTCGGCAAGCAACATCGGCGCGGTGTAAGTGAAGAGATAATCAATCTGCCGCTCCTGCAAAAATTCGCTCACCAGCTGCGCGCCGCCCTCCAGGTAAACCCCCGTTATTTTTTCCTCGGCGCAACGCTTGCGAAACATGCCCAGCGAGCTGCGCTGCGTCGGCGAGTCCATGCACCACACGCGCACGCCCAGGTCGCGCAGCTTGCGCACATAACCGAGCCCGCCGTGCTGCGTCGTCACGACAATCGTGCGGTCGCGAAATTCGTCGGTGTAAAGCGAGGGCATGTTTTGCGTCATGACCGTGCGCAGCAAACCGTCGAACACGACGCGCCACGGGCACCACTCCGGCTCGCCCTCGATGCGCGAGGTCAGCCGCGGATTGTCCGCGATCACGGTGCCCGCGCCGACCGCGATCGACGGAAACAGCCGCCGCCAGCGCATCACGTTTTCGCGTGCGACCGGCCCGGTGATCCATTTCGACTCCATCGAGCGCGTCGCGATTTTGCCGTCGAGCGTCATGGCGGATTTTGCCGCGATCAACGGCTCGCCGTCCGTGCGGATCGAGTGGTTGAAAATCAAGTTCAGGTCCTCGCACTCGCCGTCGAGCACGCCCGAAATCACCTCGACGCCCGCTTCGCGCAACACACCGAAACCGCGCCCGGCGTGCACCGGGTTGGGATCGGTCGCGCCCACGACCACGCGCGCGATTCCCGCCTCGCGGATCGCGTCGCAGCACGCGCCCGTGCGCCCGTGCGTCGAGCACGGCTCAAGCGTCACATAAAGCGTCGCCCCCGGCTTGGGTTTGCGTCCCAGCGCATTCAACGCCACGCGCTCCGCGTGCGGCATGCCGTCGCTCGCATGAAATCCCTCGGCCACGATTTCGCCGTCCTCGACGATGAGCGCGCCGACCATCGGGTTGGGATGCGTTTGCCCCCACGCCTTGCGCGCGAGCACGAGCGCGCGCCGCATAAAGTGTTCGTGCCGGTCGGAGGAGGAGTGGTCGTCTTTGTTCATGGTCATTTTATCCGCGCACATAGGGGTTCGTCAGTTTTTCGCGCCCGACCGTCGTCCCGGGACCATGCCCCGGAAACACCGCGGTGTCGTCGGGCAGCGTGTAGATTTGCGAGCGGATCGATTGCTCAAGCTGCCGCATGCTGCCGCCGGGCAAATCCGTGCGGCCGATGCTGCCCGCAAAAAGCGCGTCGCCGACAAACGCCTTTTTTTCCTTTGCAAAATAAAACAGCACATTGCCCGGGCAATGCCCCGGCACATGGCGCACCTCGACCTCCTCGCCCAGCGCGGAAAACGTGTCGCCCTGCCCCACCCACATGTCCACGCGAACCGGCTCAAGCCCGAGATCCTCGCCCATGAACTGCGTCATCACCTCGGGCGTCTCGATCAGCATTTGGTCGTCGCGATGCGCGCGCACCTTCGCGCCCGTGCGGCGCGCCACATCCGCCCCGCCCTGCATGTGGTCCCAATGCCCGTGCGTGAGCCAAAGCTCGGCGAGCTTGCACTTCTCCTGCTGCAACACCGCCTCGACATCCCACCACACATCGCCCGGCGCGTCGATGAGCACCGCCTCGCCGAGCTCCGGCGCCGTGAGCAAATAGGCGTTCGTCTGAATCAGCCCCGCGGGAATCATATGAACATTGATAGCCATATCCCGAAGACTGCACACCGTGCACCCCGTGTCGATCAATGGAAAAATGCGCGCGCAATCAACCGCGCCGCCGGGCGGAATTGACTGTCGGCCGCTTTTGGCGCACGAATCCGGGATGGTTTCCGCGCGCGCCAGTCGATGCCTTATGAAAACATTCCGCCTCTGCCTTGTTTGCGCCCTTTGTCTTGCGGCGCCGCTCATCCCCGCAGCCTCCGTCACGCTCGAGTGGAACACCGGGGCCAATGAATTCGTGACACGCGGCGGCTACGCGCGAATGAAGAAACTTTCCACCGGTGAAATCGCCCTGGTCTTTTCGAGCGGCGATTCGGTTTATATAAAAAAGAAAAACACCAGGGCAGGCGCCTGGGATCCCGCCGTCCGCGTCGCCTCGCCCGCGAAGGAATCCGGCTACCGGTATGCCAACGCCGAGATGTGCGAACTCGCCGACGGAAGACTCTACTACACATGGAACGCCCGCCCGGCGCGCAAGGATGGACACCTGCCGTATAAAATCATGGCCGCCTTTTCCAGCGACGGCGGGCGGACGTGGGGCGGCGCGCGCGATCTCCATGCCGCCGGCAACACTTGGCGCACCGGTTGCTGGGAGCCCTGCCCGATCCAGCTTCCCTCCGGGGAATTGCAAGTGTGGTATGCCGACGAATCCACCACGCCCGCGGGCGACCAAACCATCGCCGTCCTCCGCTCCCGCGACAACGGCGCCACATGGCTCAAACCCGTCACGGCCATCCACCGCGAGGGCAAACGCGACGGCATGCCCGTTCCCGTGCTGCTGAAAAACAACAAGGGGCTCGTCGTCGCCATCGAGGACAACGGCATCGACGGCGCATTCAAGCCGGCCATCATCAGCTTCACCCCCGACGGAAATTTGGACGGCGTTGTTGGCGGGCAAAGCCCCCGGCGCTGGCACGCGCTTCGCCGGGACTGCCGGCTGCCCGCCGCAACCTACGCCGGCGCGCCCTACCTCATCCAGTTGAGCACAGGCGAAACCGTGCTCTCCGTCCAATCCACCGAAAACCGCCGCAACGAGGCGCACAAATTCGCCAACCTTCACGTTTATGTCGGCGATGACTCCGCGAAAAACTTCGCGAACAAAAGCACGCCCTTCCCCGACTTGCCGGAAAACGCCGCCGCGCTCTGGAATTCTCTCTGCCAGGTTGACGACGACACGCTCGTCGCAGTCGCCAGCATCAGCGGCCTTCCGCGGGACAACGGCATCTGGATTGCCACCGCGCGCATCACGCGCTCCCGGGAGTGAGCCGCCAGCCCGCGGGCCCGCCGCGCATATTTGACCTTGAGAAAAGCCCCGCCCTCCCAGAACAATGTGAACGCGCAAAACCAAAGCCAAACGTCACGCCAATGAAAATTCCCCAAGAGGCACCCAAACTGAATCCACTGCCCTTTATCATCGCCGACATCGTGCTGCTCGTCCTGGCGATCATGGTCGCCCTCGAATCGCCCTCACCGATTCCGCCGGCCTCACTCATAACGATCACGCTGTGCGTCTGCCTTGGCGCCGTGCTCGCCTGCCTGCCCGTCGTGCTCAACCACACACGCCAGCGCGACAAGCTCCTCGACGAGCGCCAGGACCAAATTGTAGCCCTCACGCAAGCCGCCGCAGCCGCCGCCAACCAAATCAGCATCCTCACAACCAGCCTGCGCGACATCGCGGAAAACAGCGCAAAAATGCTCAAGCATGCCGACGCCCTGCCCGCGCGACTCCAGGAAAAAATCGGCGACGTGAAAACCCAGCTCAACGAAATCTCCTCCGCCGAAATCGAGGCGCTTGAGCAGGAGGTCAACACCCTGCGCGCCTCCGAAACCGAACGGCTCGAAAACGCCCTCGAGGCCGTCAAAAAATTCTCCAACGAAATCCTCTCCCGCGAAACAACCGCCCAAACCCAATCCGACGAAACCGCGCGCAAACTCGGGCAACTCTCCGGCGCGCTCGATGCCGCCATCAAAGCCCTCCCCTCCCAAATCGCCGCCGCGCTCGACACCGCGCGCGAGAAACTCGGACAGGCCGTCGACGAATCCATCGAGCGCCGCAACAAGGAAATGCTCGCCCGTTTTACCGGCGAAATCACCGCGCTCGAAAACAAACTCAAGGACCTGTCCGGCAAACTGTCCGCCGCGCAAACGCAACCGGCGCCCACGACTCCGGCCCCCGAAAAAACATCGCCGCCACCCCCGTCGCCGACTCCCCCGCGCACATCCAAGTGCAGCCCAAAAACACGCCAAAGGCGGACGACAGCGTTGCGTCAAACACGGACGACACACCCGCCGCCACGAGCGCCCCTCCATTCAAGAAAAACATCGCGCATCCTCCATCAACCCCGCGCCTCCAGGAAAAAACCAAGCCCGAAAAAACTCCGAACACTTCGCCCAAACCTGACGCGCCAAAAACACCCGGGGACGAAGCACCCGACGCTTCGCACGCCAACAAAACCGAAAGCCCGCAATCCCCCGCGCCACCACCACCTCCGCCGCCGCCAGTCGAGCCCCAACCCGAGGCTCCGCCCCCGGACAAACCGCAATCGAACGAGGACGACATACCCAAACCCGAGCCCGCCCCCCGCCGCCTCCGCGCAAACGCGCCGCGCCCAAACCGAAACCGCCGCGCGACGAGGAACCCATGCTTGATCTCGATTTGCCGCCTCCCTCCGACGAGTATTCCCAGGGGGAACCCGAGGACGGAGGCTTCAGCTCCGCAATGTCGGCCGACGGCGTCACCCGGCTCATTGTGACCGCCTACATCGGAATCGGAAACAAACTCTACATTCGCGGCGACGGCCCCGGCCTGAGCTGGAACAAAGGCGTGCCGCTCCAGTTTATCTCGATCGGCAAGTGGCGATGGGAAACAAACGACGCCGTCGCGCCCGTTTCGTTCAAGCTATACAAAAACGACTCCGTCGAATGCACCCGCATCGGCGCGCCCAAACTCGAACCCGGCCACCAGCACGAAGTCACCGCCAATTTCTAAAGCTTTTTTCGGTTTAAAATCATCACGAGAAATAAAGCCTTTTGGTAGGGCGAACCCTCCGGGTGAGCCGAAATATCCCCGGCTCACCCGGAGGGTTCGCCCTACCAGAAAATGCGCTTAAGTAAAAGCGGTCGGTTCTCCTGCGCAAAACAGGGGTATTCTCATTCTGAGTAAGCTATTGGGTTCCACTTTTTCAGGCGCCCGCCCCTACTCGCTCTCGGTGAACTCGCAAAGCGTGAATACGTTGAGCCCGGCGTCGCGCAGTTTTTTCGAGCCGCCCAGTTCGACAAGGTCGATCAACGCCGCCACGCCGACAACTTCACCGCCGAGTTGCTGAAACAGTTTCGCCGCGGCAAGCAATGTCCCGCCCGTCGCAATCAAGTCGTCAACAATCAGCACGCGATCACCCGGCTTGCACGCGTCCACATGGATTTCCACCGCCGCCGTTCCGTATTCGAGCTGGTAACTTTCCGAGATCGTCTTGAACGGCAGCTTGCCCTTTTTGCGCACGAGCACGAACGGCTTTCGCAAGCGGTATGCCAGCGCGCCGCCAATCGTGAACCCGCGCGCGTCCACCGCCGCGACAATGTCGAACGGCCGCTTGTCACTCTCCTCCGCAAACACATCGATCGCCCTCGAAAACGCGACCGGGTCGTGAAACAGCGTTGTGATGTCGCGAAAGTTAATGCCCGGCTTGGGCCAGTCGCGCACGGTGCGGAAAATCTTTTTGAAGTAATCGGGCGAGCACATGGCGAATCATTGCGACTCCGTTTTCTTTTTTCCCGGAAACAGCAGCGAGGCGATCACCGAAAGAGCCAGCGTGCCGCCGATCACGCCAAGCGACAATCCGATGCTCACGTGGTAGTTTAATATATATCCGACGATCATTTTCATGCCGATGAACACGAGGATCACAGCCAGCCCGAGGCCCAGGAACCGGAACATGCCCATCACGCCGCTCAACGCAAAATACATCGAGCGCAATCCGAGTATCGCAAAAATATTCGAGGTAAACGCGATGAACGGCACTTTCGTGATCCCGAGCACCGCGGGAATCGAGTCGAGCGCGAACACCAAGTCCGTCGTCTCGATCACCAGCAACACGATGAACAGGGGGGTCGCCACCTTGCGTCCGTCAATCTTCGTGAAAAAACGCCCCTCGTGATAATCGGGAGCCACCGGAAAGAATTTCCGAAACAACCGCACCACGATGTTTTTCTCGGGATGCACATGCTCGTCTTTTTTTGGAAGCGCCAGCTTGATGCCCGTGAAAATCAAAAACGCGCCGAATATCATCAGAATCCATTCGAAATGCTCGATGAGTTTTACCCCGACCAGGATGAACACCGCGCGCATCACCGCCGCGCCGACGATGCCCCAGAACAGCACACGGTGCTGATACTCCGCGCGCACCTTGAAAAACGAAAACACCACGATGAACACGAACACATTGTCCACGCTCAGGCCGAGCTCGACCAGGTAGCTTGCGAACCATTGCGCCGCCGCCTGCGAGCCGTGCTCATGCCACACAAAGGCGTTGAATCCCATCGCCAGCGAAAACCAGACAATGCACCATGTGACGGCTTCCTTCACGGAAACCACATGCGCCTTGCGATTAAACACGCCCAGGTCGAGCGCCAGCATCGCAGAGATAAAAATGCCAAACCCCAGCCAGGCCCATAACGGATATTCGTCCATCGTAGTCGTTTTTTAATGCGGCAAAAAAACGCGCGCGTCTCAGATGTGAATCGCCTCGCCCAGTGTCGCGGCGGCGGCTTCCATCACCGCCTCGCTCAATGTCGGGTGCGCGTGGATCGTCTGGTGAATTTCATCGACGGTGGCCTCCATCTCGACGGCGAGGCCGTATTCGGCGATCAGCTCCGTCGCCTCCGAGCCGATGATGTGCGCGCCGTAAATTTCGCCCGTCTTCGCGTCGCTGATCACCTTGACAAAACCCTCGCTCTCGGCGGACGCAACCGCCTTGCCCGACGCGGTGAACGGGAACTTGCCGACCTTGATGTCGAGCCCCTCCGCCTTCGCCGCTTTTTCAGTGAGCCCCGTGCTCGCCACTTGCGGCTGGCAATACGTGCAACCGGGGAAAACTTTCACGCGCTTCGGCGTGCCGTGGCCGAACATTCCGTTCACCGCACTCACCGCCTCGAACGTAGCCACGTGCGCAAGCCACGGCGGGCCGATGATGTCGCCCGCGCCGTAAATGCCCTTGATGCTGGTCTCGTAGTCGTCGCCGACCTTCAGGTAATTGCGATCGATCTCCGGCTTGAGGTTCGACGCGAACACATGGTCGATGTTTGCCACCACGCCAATCGCGGAAAGCAGCACCTCGGCCTCGACCTCGGTCTTTTTGTCGCCTTGCACGAGGTCCACTTTCACGCCGCCCTTGCCGGTGCGGAAGTTTTCGCACTTGGTGTCCGTGTGGATGTCGATGCCCTGCTTCACGAGCGCGCGACTGAGCGTTCTTGAAATTTCATCGTCCTCGACCGGCAAAATCTGCGGCAGCATTTCAACGAGCGTCACCTTCGAGCCGAGCGCGTTGTAGAAATACGCGAATTCAACGCCGATCGCGCCCGCGCCGACAATGATCACCGACTTGGGCAGCGTCTTGCCGGCTAGCGCCTCGCGCGAGGTCATCACGCGCGCGCCGTCGTATTCGAGCCCGGGGATGCGGCGCATCTTGCAGCCCGTGGCGACGAGGATGTTTTTCGTTTTGAAAAATTTACCGTTATGCTCGCCCTCCGTGATCGAAACCATGCCCGGCGCGTTCACAACCGCGCGGCCAATGAAATAATCGACCTTGTTTTTCTTGAGCAAAAACTCGACGCCCTTGGCCATCTGGTTCGAGACGCCGCGCGAGCGCTCGATCACCTTAGCAAAATCAAACGTCACTTCCTTCACGCTCAGCCCGTAGATGTCGGCGTGCTTCATCTTCTGGTAAAGCTCCGCGCTCTTGAGCAGCGCCTTCGTCGGGATGCACCCCCAGTTCAAGCATGTGCCGCCGGCGCGCTCCATTTCGATGCACGCCACTTTTTTTCCGAGTTGCCCTGCGCGAATCGCGCCCGCGTAGCCCGCCGGGCCGCCGCCGATGACAATCAGATCATATTCTTGGATTTCAGCCATGTTGAGGAGGGAAGTCTTTGTTGATTGATATTTGCTGGATGCAAAGCACCGCAACTGTCGGCCACGGTCAACGGGAAACACGCGCCCAAATCTCCGCGCGCGCGGATTTTCATCGTTGCAATTGGCGGGCTAATGACAACACCCCTTGGCTGCAACGGCGAACACCATGAAAAAAATCGTCATATTGCAGGATTATCTTCGAAACGGCGGCACCGAGCGACAGTCCGTCCACCTCGCCGGAAGATTCGCCGCGCACGGTCTCGACACGACACTGCTCACCTTTCGCCCCGGCGGCGTGCTGGCTCCGCCGTCCGCGCAATCGCAGATTTCCACCGGGCAACAGCAACATTCCGCCAATTACAAATTTCAGAGTCTCCAGTCATTCGACACGCATCTCGATTTTTTCGCCCCGCGCCTCATCCCCGCGCTGCGCCGCCTCGCCCCCGACATCGTGCTCTGCATGGGGCGCATGGCGAATTGCAAGGCGGGGCGCATCGCGCGCGCACTGCCCGCCGTCGCCGTCATCTCGACCATGCGCACCGGCAAAAAACTCCCGCGCGCCTACATCCGCTCGCTGCACACCACGAGCCATGTGATCGCCAACAGCCACGCAATCGCGAAAACCCTCGTCGAAAACTACGATGTCCCCGACGAAAAAATCTCCGTCATCCACAACGCCATCGTCCACGACGCCGGCGGCGCGCCCCAGCCCGAGGAATCGACCGATGCCGCCCCTCCTGCAGCCCTTCAGTCCTTCAGCCCTTCAGCCCTTCCCCACCGCCTCCTCTGCGTCGCGATGCTTCGTCCTGAAAAAAATCACCACGAGCTCATCAAAATCTTTTCCCAACTGCCGCCCGCGCCCCCGACTGAACTTCACATCATCGGCGCCGGCAGCGAACTTCTCCCCTGCTGCTCCGCCGTCAAGCGCATGGGGATGGTCGGTCGCGTCCATTTCCACGGCTATCTTTCCGATCCCTCGCCCTACTACAAACAAGCGCGCATCGCGGTCCTCACCTCGCACAGCGAATCGCTTCCCAATTTCCTCGTGGAGGCGCACATGCACGGCATCCCCTCCGTCGCCTACGCCGTCGGCGGCGTCGCTGAATGCGGCGGCATCGCCATCACTCCCGGCAACCAGTCCGCCTTCATCGCCGCGCTCACCCGCCTGCTGAACGACCCCGAACACCACGCCGCCGAATCCGCCCGCGTCGCAGCCCACGCACAAGAACATTTTGCACCCCAAACCCAGCTCCGGCGCTACTTGGAAATTTTTGCCAAAGTCACGACTTGAGAAAACCGGACAACGGCCCTTCCGTGTTTCCGTGTCCAAGTCCAAAAAATCAGCCGCCCGCGCGTCCCGTTCCGCCACTTCCGAAATCCGCACTCCGCAATCCGCGCTCGATTGCATCCGCCTGCGCGGCGTCCGCCAGAACAACCTCAAGGGCTTCGACCTCGACATCCCGCTTGGCAAATACATCGCCGTCACCGGACTGAGCGGCGCGGGCAAGTCCTCGCTCGTTTTCGACACGCTCCACGCCGAGGGCCAGCGCCGCTACGTCGAAACTTTCAGCGCCTACACGCGCCAGTTTCTCGACCTCCTCGACAAGCCCAAGGTCGACAGCATCGAAAACATCCGCCCCTCCATCGCCATCGAGCAAACCAACACCGTCAAAACCTCGCGCTCGACCGTCGGCACCATGACCGAGCTCACCGACTACTTCAAAGTCTGGTTCAGCCACATTGCCAAGTGCTACGATCCCGAAACCGGCGAGCACATCGAGGCCGACACGCCGCAAACCATCTGGGTCAAAACCCTCGCCGCCGCCAAGGGCCAAACGCTCATTGTCACCTTCCGCGTCAAAAAACCCGGCAACATCACCTGGCCCGAAATCCTCACCAGCCTCAAAAACCAGACCTACGTTCGCGTCCTCATCCCGGACAAAAAACGCGCCTGCTCATCCGCCCGCGTCGACGACCTCCTCGCCACCCCAAAACAAATCCCCGCCACCGCCGCCGAAATCCACGTCGTCCAGGACCGTATTGAAATAACGGATACAAACCGTCCCCGCTTCCTCGAGGCCGCCGAGGCCGCCCTCCACTTCGGCCACGGCCAGCTCCAACTCTTCGCCGCCGCCGCCGATCATTCCGCACTCCGCACTCCGCACTCCGCATTTCACCAACACTCCTCCTTCTCCACCACGCTCCACAATCCCGCCACCAACCGCACCTTCCGCCCCGCCACGCCCGCGCTCTTCTCCTTCAACTCGCCGCTTGGCGCCTGCCCCGTTTGCCGCGGCTTCGGACGCGTCATCGAAATCGACTATCGCCTCGCCATCCCCGACCAGTCGCTCTCCATCGAAGGCGGCGCGATCACCGCCTTCGCCGGCCAAGTTTACAGCATGTCGCGCGAAGACCTCATCCGCGCCGCGCGTCGCCACAAGATTCCCACAAACATCCCCTACGCGCAACTCACCGAAAAACAACGCGAGTTTGTCATGCTCGGCGAACCCGAATATCGGAAACGCAAAACCCGCGGCGAGCAAATCGACTACGAAACCGACGACCTCTGGTATGGATTGAAGGGCTTTTTCGAATGGCTCGAAAACAACACCTACAAAATGCACGTGCGCGTCTTCCTCTCGCGCTTTCGCGCCTACAATCCCTGCCCCGCCTGCCACGGCCAGCGATTGCAACCCGACGCGCTCTGCTGGAAATGGCAAAAACGCACCATCCCCGAACTCTACACGCTCCCCGTCAGCGAGCTTCTCCCGCTCGTTGAAAAGTCCACGATCTCCGACTCCGCCACATCCCTCGAAACGCACAGCGCCAAACTCGCGCGCGACAGCATCCTCACGCGCCTGCGCTACCTCATCCACGTCGGCCTCGGATACCTCACGCTCGACCGCCCCTCAAAAACGCTCTCCGGCGGCGAAGTCGAGCGCGTCAACCTCACCTCGTGCCTGGGCACCTCGCTCGTCGACACCCTCTTCGTCCTCGACGAACCCAGTGTCGGCCTGCACCCGCGCGACATCGACCGACTCATCGCGATCATCCGCTCGCTCACCGACGCCGGCAACACCGTCGTCGTTGTCGAGCACGACGAAACCATGATTCGCGCCGCCGACCACATCATCGAAGTCGGCCCCGAACCCGGCGCGCAAGGCGGCCACATTGTATTCAGCGGACCACTACAAAAACTGCTCGCCGACAAAACAAGCATCACCGGCCGCTACCTCAGCGGACGCGAAACGATCCCCGCGCCACAAACCAGAAGACCGGTGGAAAGCGACCAGAAGGTCAGAGGCCAGAGTGCCAGAGACCAGAATACTAGAGGCCAGAAATCCAGAAAAGCCGCGCCCAAATCTTCAGCATCCGCATCATCCTCTGGCACTCTGGCTTCTGGCCTTCTGGCCGCTGGTATTCCGGCCTCCGCCTCCCTTCGCATCGAAGGCGCGTCCAAGCACAACATCCGCAACCTCTCCCTCTCCGTCCCACTCAACCGGCTCGTCTGCCTCAGCGGCGTTTCCGGCTCCGGCAAATCGACGCTCCTCGACAACATCATCTATCAAGGAATCCTCGTCTCGCGCCACCTGCTCGCCGAGGACCCCGCCGAAATCGCGCGCATCACCGGCGTCGATGCGTTTGGCGAAATCATCCTCGTCGACCAATCCCCGCTCAGCCGCACCCCGCGCTCCAACCCCGCGCTCTACAGCGAGGCATGGGAGCACATCCGCGACCTCTACGCATCCACCCCCGCCGCGCAAACGGCGGGCTTCACCGCGTCGAGCTTCTCGTTCAACAGCGGCGACGGACGCTGCGACCACTGCAACGGTCTCGGCTCCGAGCGCGTCGAAATGCAATTCCTCTCCGACGTTTACGTCCCCTGCCCCATTTGCGAAGGCCGCCGTTTCAAACCCGAAGTCCTCGCAATCACATGGCGCGACCGCAGCATCCACGACCTCCTCAACACAAGCATCGACGACGCGATCGCCCTCTTCGTTGACCACCCGCAAATCACCACCCGCCTCGCCCCCCTCGCCCAAGTCGGCCTCGGCTACCTCACCCTCGGCCAGCCGCTCAACACACTCAGCGGAGGCGAATCACAACGCCTGAAACTCGTCCGCCACCTGACGGCGCCAAACGCCGCAAATGTGGATTTCGGAATGCTGAATGCGGAATTAAAAACCACCCAAGCCAACAAACCGCCGCTTGCGTCCGGCCGTTCCGCACTCCGCACTCCGCAATCCGCATTCAAACCCGCGCTGCTCCTGCTGGACGAACCCACCACCGGCCTCCACCGCCACGACGTCAAACGCCTGCTCGCCGTCCTGCACGCCCTCGTTGACCGAGGCCACAGCATCATCGTGATCGAGCACAACATCGATGTCCTCAAATCCGCCGACTGGATCATCGAAATCGGCCCCGAGGCCGGAGCCGACGGCGGCCGCATCGTCGCCGAAGGCACGCCCGAGCACCTCGCGCAAAGCAAAACCGAAACCGCGCCCTACCTGCTCGCTGCGCTCGCAAATTCCAAATTCCAAAATCCCAAATTCCAAAAAAATCTCAAATCACCAAAATCCAAATCTCAAAAAAACCAAACATCACTTCCCGCCGGGGATTCGCGTTCATTCGCGTCCATTCGCGGTTCAACCCCCGCCTCGCTCAACATAATCGGCGCGCGCGAAAACAACCTCAAAAACCTCTCCCTCGACATCCCGCACCACGGCCTCAACGTCGTCACCGGCGTCTCCGGCTCGGGCAAGTCCACGCTCGCGTTCGACATCGTTTTCGCCGAGGGCCAGCGCCGCTTCATGGAATCCATGTCGCCCTACGCGCGCCAGTTCGTCGAGCAACTCCCGCGCCCCGACATCGACCTGCTCACCGGCATCCCGCCCACCGTCGCGATCGAGCAGCGCATCACGCGCGGCTCCCGCAAGTCCACCGTCGCCACCATCACCGAAGTCGCGCAATACCTCCGCCTGCTCTACGCCCGCCTCGGCGTGCAGCACCACCCCGACACCGGCCGCCCCATTGTTCCGCTCACGCTCACGCAACTCCGCGCCCACCTCGCCAAAATCCTCGCCACCGACCCGCGCGCGAAGAAGGCAAAAAACTCTACCTCTGCGCCCCGCTCATCCGCGGACGCAAAGGCCACCACCAACCCATCGCCACCTGGATCGAGAAACAAGGCTACACCCACATGCGCGCCGACGGAGACCTCTTCCCCGTCGAAAAATTCGAAAAACTCGACCGCTACAAAGAGCACAACATCGAGGTGGTCGTGGCCGATTTGAAATCGGCCACGACCACCTCGAAGAGTGAAAAGCGAAGGGTGAAAAATGAAACACAAACCACTCAACCCACTCAACGTCCGCATCACTCGCCTGCGTCCGATTTTCACCCTTCACCCTTCACCCTTCACTCTTCCCTGGACGAGGCCCTCCGCCTCGGCCAGGGCTCCTGTTTCCTCCTCACAGGCGACAACAAAATCATCACCTGGCTCTCGACCACGCGCACCGATTCCGCCACGGGCGAGACATTCCCCGAACTCGATCCCAAGGACTTCTCGATCAATTCCCCCCGCGGCTGGTGTCCCGCCTGTCGCGGACACGGGCGCATCTACCCTTGGATGCTCGCGCTCGACAAACAACAAAACGACACGCAGGAAAACCGCGACATCGCGCTCCAACTCCGCGCCTACGGCATCTCCGACGCGGATGACATAAGCGACCACGGCCAGCCCTGCCCCGGATGCCACGGTGAACGCCTAAACCGCGTCGCGCGAGCAGTGCGCCTGCACTTTAGCGCCCCCGCCCCGATCGAAAAGAGTGAAGAGGGAAAGATGAAGAGTGAAAAGCAAGGCGCCAAACGCCAGGCAACCAAACTCAAAGCCACTTCCGCTCCCTCTTTCACCCTTCACTCTTCACCCTTCAGCCTTTCCCTCCCCTCGCTCCTGCGCCTCACGCCGGGCGCGCTCCTCGCGCAACTTCGCCAGCTTGATCAAACCGACACCCGCACCCGCGCCATCACGCAGGACATCCTTCCGCAAATCGAGGAGCGCCTCCGATTCCTCGACCACGTCGGCCTCGGCTACCTCACGCTCGACCGCCCCACCGAAACGCTCAGCGGAGGCGAGTCGCAACGCATCCGCCTCGCCGCGCAACTCGGCAGCAACCTCAGCGGCGTGCTCTACGTGCTCGACGAACCTAGCATAGGATTGCACGCCCGCGACAACGACCGCCTGATCGAAACGCTCGAAACCCTCCGCGCCAAAGGCAACACGCTGCTCGTGGTCGAGCACGATGACGAACTCATGCGCCACGCCGACCGCATCATTGACCTTGGTCCCGCGGCGGGCATCCACGGCGGCGAGCTCCTTGCCAGCGGCACGCCGGAGGAAATCCGCCAAACCCCCTCCTCCATCACCGGTCTCTTCCTCAAAAAAGGCATCAAGCACCCCCTCCGCGGCGCCTACCGCCCGCTCCCGGCATGATCGACGTGTTCTAAAAAACTCAAAAACACACAACTCCGTTTCAGGCGGACGGTTGGCGGACTGTCACTGTCGCGCGTCCGCCACCCAGCATTGGTTTACGCAATCCGATCGTGGTAATCCCCTGCCCCGTCAAATCATGTAAAAAATCTCCGTCACTTTTTTATCGGACTTGCGTCTTTTGCAATGCGACCGGCATTTTCAGCCGGTCGCATTGTTTAACGACAGCCCGCATCACCACTTTCCCTCACCTAAAAAACACGCACGCACCACGCGCTTTTTCAAACATGGCAAAATCCAGCAAGCCCTTCGGTAAAATCATCGTCCTTCTAATCCTCGCCGCAGGCGCCGCCTATGGCGTCTATTACTGGAAAAAAGCCGACGCCAAACCGCCCGAAATCTCGACCACCGCCGTCACCCGGGGCAGCATCATCCAAAGCATCACCGCCACCGGCGTGCTGCAGGCGCCCACCAGCGTCGACGTCTCCTCGCAGATTTCCGGCAAGGTCATCGCGCGCAATGTCGATTACAACGACCACGTGAAGGAAGGCGACGTCCTCTGCCTCATCGACCCCGCCACCTACAAATCCAAGCTCCTTCAATCCGAGGCCCAACTCGCCAACACCAAGGCCAGCCACACCCTCACGCGGCTCAACACCGAACGCACCCGCGAGCTCTTCCAGCAAAACCTCGTCTCGCAAGCCGACCTCGACCAGGCCAACGCCCAGCTCGCGCAGGCCGACGCCCAGCTCAAAATCCAGGAGGCAAATGTCGAAACCGCCCGCCTCGACCTCGAACGCTGCACAATCACCTCGCCCATCACCGGCATCGTCCTCGACCGCCAGACCGACGTGGGCAAAACCGTCGCCGCCAGCCTCAACGCCCCCACCCTTTTCACCCTCATCAACGACCTCACGAAATTGGAAATCAGCGCCGACGTTTCCGAGGCCGACATCGGCGGCATCGCCGACGACCAGGAAGTGCTCTTCACCGTCGACGCCTATCCCGGCCGGCAGTTTCGCGGCAAGGTTTCCCAAATCCGCAACCTCCCGAAAACCTCCCAGTCCGTCGTCGTCTATTCGACAATCATCGATGTGAACAACAGCGACCTCCGCCTCAAGCCCGGCATGACGGCAAACG
Organism: Ereboglobus luteus; assembly: GCF_003096195.1. Taxonomy (NCBI): domain Bacteria; kingdom Pseudomonadati; phylum Verrucomicrobiota; class Opitutia; order Opitutales; family Opitutaceae; genus Ereboglobus; species Ereboglobus luteus. The sequence goes on from NZ_CP023004.1 coordinate 42,559, forward strand.
TCAACATCATCACCGCCCGCCGTGACAACGTGCTCGTAATCGCAAACTCCGCGCTCCGCGCCCGCATCCCCGAAAAACTCGTCCCCGCAGGCGCCGCCACGACGGGACAATCCGCCGGCAAAAAGAAATCCGATCAGTCAGGCGACGCCTCAAAACGTAGCAAGCGCGGCGGCAGCAACCGCGAGCAAATGCGCGCGCTCTTTCAGGACGCCGGCATCACCATGGGCCAGCCCGCCACCACCGAGGCCATTGAAAAACTCAAGGCCCTCGCCGCCGAGCGCAACATAACGCTCAGCGATCGCATGCTCTCCAACCTGGAGCGCCGCAGCGGCTCCGGCGGAAGCCCGACCGTCACCCAGCGCACTGTTTACCGCATCGCCACGCCATTGCCCGACCTCAAACTCGAGGCCGTCAACGCCCGCTTCGGCATTAGCGACGGCTCCAGCACCGAAATCATCGACGGCCTCGCCGAGGGCGAGGAAATCATCACCAGCGTTTACATCCCCGGCACCACCAGCACAACCGCATCCTCCTCCAACTCCACGCCCTTCGGCGGAGGCCCGAGGTTCCGGTAACCGCCGCCATCGCGGCGGAAGTTGGAAGAGTGAAGGGTGAAAACATGAAAGACAAACCATCCCAACCATCAACCGCCACACCACGCCAAAGCCCGTTTTTCACTCTTCACCCTTCACGCTTCACTCTTCTTCCTCCATGCAACCCGTTGTAAAACTCATCGACATCCGCAAGACCTACACCACCGGCGAAATCGCGGTCCACGCCGTGCGCGGGGTCACGCTCGACATTTACCCGGGGGAATTCGTCGCGCTCATGGGCGCGTCCGGCTCCGGCAAGTCGACCCTCATGAACACGCTCGGCTGCCTCGACCGCCCCACCTCGGGCGAGTATTACCTCGACGGCGTCAATGTCGCCAACCTTGACCGCGACGACCGGGCCGACATCCGCAATCACAAACTCGGTTTCGTATTCCAAGGCTTCAACCTCCTCGCCCGCACCAGCGCCGTCGAAAACGTCGAACTGCCCATGCTCTACCAGCGCAACCGCACCTCGTCGAAGGAGATGCGCCAGCGCGCCATGGAGGCGCTCGAAATCGTCGGCCTCGCCCAGCGCGCCGACCATCATCCCAGCCAGCTCTCCGGCGGCCAGCAGCAGCGCGTCGCCATCGCGCGCGCCCTCGTCAACCGCCCCCAAGTCATCCTCGCCGACGAACCCACCGGCAACCTCGACACCAAAACCTCCGTCGAAGTCATGGGCGTTTTTCAAAAACTCAACGATCAGGGCATCACGATCCTCATGGTCACGCACGAACTCGACATCGCGCGTTACTGCAAACGCAACCTCATCCTCCGCGACGGCAAACTCGTCAGCGACGTCCAAGTCGAGACCCGCATGAATTCCGAAGCCGAGCTCCGCAAACTCGCCGAAGCCGAGGCACAGGCGAAACTGACGGGAGATGAATGAACACCCGCCCGACCAGTCCGATCCGACAAATAAGGCCCATCCAAAATTAGACCCGTCATGAGAATTTTCAGCACCATCGTCATCGCCCTCCGCGCGCTTCGGCGCAACCTCATGCGTTCCATGCTCACCGCGCTCGGCATGATCATCGGCGTCGGCGCCGTCATCACCGTCGTCGCCATGGGCAGCGGCACCAAGGCGCAAGTCGAGGCGCAAATCGCCGGCCTCGGTGACAACCTCATCACGGTCATCCCCGGCGTTCTCACCACCGGCGGCGTGCGCGGCGGATGGAACACCGCGAGCTCCCTCACCATCGAGGACACCATCGCCATCAAGCAGGAAATCGCCGGCGTCACCGGCACCAGCCCCGAAACCCGCGACCGCGTGCAAGTCATCGCCGGCGGCCTCAACTGGAACACCTCCGCGCAAGGCGTCTCCGCCGACTATGCCGCCATTCGCTCCTGGTCCGTCGCGGAAGGCGATTTTTTCAGCGAGCAGGATTTGCGCACCAACGCCAAGGTCTGCGTCATTGGCAAGACCGTCGCCGACCAGCTTTACCCCGGGCTCGATCCCGTCGGTCAAAACATCCGCGCACGCAACATCCCGCTGCGCATCGTCGGCGTCATGGCAAGCAAGGGCTTCAACGCCTACGGCCAGGATCAGGACGACTTCATCATGGTCCCCTACACCACCGCGATGAAACGCATCATCCGCCGCGACCGCATAAACCAAATCATGATTCAGGCCGCCAGCGCCGACATCCTCGACCGCGTGCAAGCCGAGGTCGGCGACCTCCTCCAACAACGCCGCGGCGGGCGCGACCCCGATTACACCGTTCGCAACCAGGAGGAAATTGCCAAGGCCCGCAACGCCACCAACGAATCCCTCTCGTGGCTGCTCACCGGCATCGCGCTCGTCTCGCTCCTCGTCGGCGGCATCGGCATCATGAACATCATGCTCGTCTCCGTGACCGAGCGCACCCGCGAAATCGGCATCCGCCTCGCCATCGGCGCGCATGGCAAGGACGTGCTCCTGCAATTCCTCACCGAGGCGATCGTGCTGAGCGTGCTCGGCGGCGGCATCGGCATCGCCTGCGGCATCGGCGCATCGCAATTCCTCGCACACTACAAGGGCTGGCTCATGGTGATCCCGACCGAATGGGTGGCGTTCTCCTTCCTCATCAGCGCGGGCGTCGGCATTGCATTCGGATTTTTCCCCGCCATGAAAGCCGCCCAGCTCGACCCCATCGACGCGCTTCGTTACGAGTGACCTGATTGTGGATTTTGGATTTTAAAAACCCGCGCGAGCTGGTTTGATCCGAGCTTCGTCATGCTTTTTTCATCGCATCGGCGCGGCAGCGCCCCAATCCAAAATCGAGAACCCAAAATCCCAAATTCAATGCACCGTCGCCGCTTCATCAAAACCCTCGCAGCCACCGGCGCCGCCGCGGCGGCGATCCCGCAAATCCTGCGCGCGCAACCCGCCGCCCGCGCCGCCGCGAACTCGCGTCTAGCCATCGGCGTCATCGGCACCGGAGGCCAAGGGCTCAACATCATGGGCCAGGCCCTCGCCAGCCCGCTCGCGCAAGTGGTCGCCGTGTGCGACGTCGACAGCACACACGCCGAAAACGGACGCGCCCGCGTCGAAAAAGCCTATTCCGAAAATTCACCCACCGGCGCCTGGCGCGGCTGCGCCGTTTACCGCGACTACCGCGAACTCCTCGCGCGCCCCGACATCGACGCCGTGCTCATCGGCAGCCCCGACCACTGGCACGCCCTCCACACCATCCACGCCGCCCGCGCCGGAAAACACATCTTCTGCGAAAAGCCCGCCGCCACCACGCTCGACGAATCCCGAGCCATGATCAACGCCGTCGCCCGCGCCGGAGTCGCCTGCCAGATCGGCTCCATGCAACGCTCCTGGGCCGAGTTCCAGCGCGCCATCGCCCTCGCGCGCGGCGGTTATCTTGGCAAAATCACCTCAGTCAAAGTCGGCCTCCCCGCCGGGGCCACGCTCCCCAAGAACCCCGACGCCCCGCGCCCGCAACCCGTCCCGCCCGAGCTCGACTACGAACTCTGGCTCGGCCCCGCGCCCTACCGCCCCTATTTCGAGCAAGGCACGCATTATTTCTGGCGGCACAACTTCGCATTCTCCGGCGGACGCCTCACCGACTGGATCGGCCACCACCACGACATCGCCATGCTCGCCACCGGCGTCGAAAACCAGCTCCCCGTCGCCATCCGCAACGCCCGCGCCACCTTCATCGAAGGCCGCGCGCTCTTCAACACCGCCTGGACCTACAACTTCGACGCCCACTACGCCAACGGCACCGTCATCAACCTCTGTGACAAAAACCGCCTCGGCGTCACGATTGAGGGCACCGAAGGCACGATTCACGTCACACGCGGACGCATCACGCACAGCACGTCCCTCCTCGAACGCGTCATCATTCCCCCGTGGAAAAATCCCCTCGCCCGCGGCGTGCGCGGCCACATGGACAACTTCATCGACTGCGCGCTCCACGGCGGCGAACCCCGATGCCCCGTCATCAGCTCGCACGCGGCGGTCGGCGCCGGCATTCTCGCCAACGCCGCCTTCCGCTCCGGCCGGGCCAGCCTCGACATCGACCTAAAAACCGAGCGCGCCATCAACGCCCCCGACGCCAACGCCTTCCTCAAAAAAGTTTACCGCGCCCCGTGGGCCTTCCCCGCCTAAAAAATCCTCGGCTCATCAGTCCTACCTGTCCCATCGGTCATATCCCGTCCCATTAGTCCCATTTCCTAAAAATGAAACACCGCCTACACCGCGCCCTCCTACTTTCGCTCTTTACCCTTCACACTTCACTCTTTCTCCCGGCGAAGCCGGGGGAACAATTTCCGCCACTCACCCCGCAGGAAACATCCGCCATCTTCGCCGCCGCGCCCGAGGACGCCCGCGCCAAACCGCAACGCCCGCGCAAGCTCCTCGTCTTCTACCGCACCGAGGGTTTTGTCCACAAATCGATCCCCAACGCCAACCACGCGCTCAAGCTCATGGGCGAGCTGACCGGCGCCTACACCGTCACCCTCAGCGACGACATGGCGCAATTCGAGCCCGCCGCGCTCGCCGCCTACGACGCCGTCGTCTTCAACAACACCAGCCGGCTCAAGTTCGAAAACCCCGTCCACCGCCGGGCGCTTCTCGACTTCGTGCGCAACGGCAAGGGCATGATCGGCATCCACGCCGGCTCCGACAACTTCCCCACGTGGACGGAAGGACAGGCGCTCATGGGCGGCGTTTTCCACAGTCACCCCTGGGTTGCGAGGGACACCGTCGCCGTGAAAAACGACGACCCCGGACACATCCTCAACACCGCCTTTGAAAAACGCGGCTTCTGGATCACCGAGGAAATCTACCAGCACGTCGGCCCCTACAGCCGCGAAAAACAGCGCGTCCTCCTCAGCCTCGACATGAGCCGCGAGGAAAACAAACGCCCCGCCAACAAAATCGTCCGCGACGACAACGATTTCGGAATCAGTTGGCTCAAAACCGAGGGCAAAGGCCGCGTCTTCTACACCTCGCTCGGCCACAACAAAAATATCTTCGAGGTTCCGCAAATCCTCCAACACCTCCTCGACGGCATCCAATACGCCCTCGGCGACCTCGAAGCCGACGCCGTCCCCAGCGCGAAACTCAAAACCCAACCCAAGCCCGCCCTCGCGCCGGACATCAAAATCCCGCTCCAAACCCTGACAGTGCTCCCTTCGCTCAAATCTCTCGCCGCCTACGAAGTCGGCGACCCGCTCGGCCCCCAGCTCACCTACGAAAAATTTATTCGCACTCAAAACGCCGAACAACGCGCCGCCATTGAAACCGAACTCACCGAGCTCATTGCCGCTCCCCAAACAACCACCGACGCCAAGCGCGTTTTCCTAAACTGGCTCGGCTGGATCGGCACCGAAAAATCCATCCCCACGCTCACCGCCGTCGCGAAAAACCCCGACCTCGCCCACGCCGCCATCAGCGCACTCGCCACGATCAACGCGCCCAATGCAGATGACACCCTTCTCGTTATTGCGCGCGACGGATTCATATCCGAACCCCTGCCGGCTTCTACGCGCATCGAGGCGCTCAATGCGATAGGCCAGCGACGCGATGAAAAACAAAAAGGCCTTTTCACTCAATCGCTCGGAGCATTGGCGAAGGACAAGGATCCCGCCGTTGCTGAGGCGGCGCGCGAGGTTCTCGCCCGCATCGCACCTTCCGCCACACTCGTCGGTCAGGGCGAGCTGCTTCCAATGGACGAGAACAACGCCCTCCTTTATTCCGCCGACTCCTTTGTTCCAAAAGATGTCGCCCGTTTTCTAAAACACGCGGCCGACAATCCGCGCATTAGCGCCGCGGTTGCCTGTCGCATGGTCACATCAGGCGACGTCAAAGTGTTGGAAGCCCTCGAACGCCGCCTGGACGACATTCCGACCGGCATCCAAGTCCGCATGATGAACGCGCTCGCCGCCAACCCCGTGCCGATTGCCGCCTTTCCGCTCATCAACCGACTGCTCGCATCCAAAAACACCGAAGTGCGCATCGCCGCAATCGCCGCTGCCGGATCATGCGCCTACATTTCGAGTATCGAAAAACTCGTCGCCCTTCTTTCATCCGAAGACAAAGACATCGCTGCCGCGGCCTTCACCGCCCTCACACAAATTCCCGACGAAAACGGCCATGTAAACCTCACAATTTACGAGGAATGGAAAGGCATTGCGGAAACAAATCCTTTATCGAAAAAACGGCTCTCGAAACTTCTCCTCATTCTCGCCCAACGACAGGAATATGGCATGTTCAGGTTTGCCCTCGCCGACACCGCATCCGACGACAACGACCTTCGTGCCGCCGCCTTCGAAGCCGTCGCACTTCTCGTGCGCGAGGGCGATTTTCCGCAAATCCTCGAACTCGCAGCCAACATCAAGCGCCCCGCCGACCGACGCGAGTGGACGAAGGCGCTCTACACCAGCGCCGCCATTCATCCCGTGTCCGCCGAAGCGGTCTCGCTCATCGAAAAACAACTCAACGCCGCCAAGCCCGCCGATCGCCCCTCGCTCATTGCCGCGCTCACCATGATCGACGCGCCCGAGGCCAAGTCCGTGCTCCACGCCATGCTCACCTCGCCCGACATCGACGCGCGCAAGGAAACCATTCGCGCCCTTAGCAGCGCGCGCGGCGAAACCGCCTACGAACTCCTCCTCGAGCGCATCACCGCCGCCCCCAGCGAATCCGAGCGCCTCCTCGCCCAGCGCGGCGCAATCGACACCGTCGATCACCTCGCAATCCCCGCCAACGACAAGGTCAAGGCCTACCGCAAACTTTGGAAAACCGCCCAAACGCAGGAAGCCAGGGACGCCATCATCGCCGCCGTCAAAAATCTAGGAAACAGCAGCGCCAAAAGATTCCTGAAGGAAATTTCCCAAGCCGAAAAATAACACCGCAACAAACGCGCGGCCGTTGAATGCGTTTTATTAGAACTCTTTTGGTTCATTCAGTCGCCTTTGAGGTAGGGCGAACCGTCTCGGTGAGCCGAAAATATTGCGACTCACCGAGACGGTTCGCCCCGCCAAAAGGCATCCCCCCGCCGCGCCAAGTTAAATCAACGCATCTCTAAGCACACCTGGGTCAATGGGATTTTCCCACGCCGCCAGCACTCCATTCAGGTTGCCCTATTTTATATTTTGTCCAACGACTCATAAATTGGAGGCGCGGGCCGGAATCGAACCGGCGCATAGAGGTTTTGCAGACCTCGGCCTTACCACTTGGCTACCGCGCCCATCTCAGTCTTATTCAGTGCTTTCCATATACGCTCATTCTATTTCTGCTCATTTCACACCGATAGTTCGCACTTTCGGTGCATGCGCAGGAAAAAAATGAAACGCTGGAAAAGAACCAATGCGGCAACTCTGTGGCAAGCTGCCTCGACTGGCGGGCATTGCGCCCGCGTGAAGGGGAACGGAAAAGAAAAGTGACGCTGCCTCAAGACTAAACTTTCATCTGGTGCGAAATTACATCCCGCGGTTCCGATTACCGAGGCGATTGCCATCACCAAAACACCGCCTGCCGCCGCGTCCTTTGCCCGACACAATTCCCATGCCCGCTCCGCGCGAGCAAACCGCGTTTTCCGCTGTTGACCGAGTCCCCCAAACACCTAGTTTTCACAGTTTCGCACATCAATAAAACTGAACCATTTGACACAAGCTGCAGTCTCACCCATCGGCAAACGATTCGTTCATCCATGATATTTACCCGTTTTCACGCAACCAGTCTCCCTGCCGCCGCGCTCGCGGCGATCCTTTGCACAACTGCAGCATCCCCCAACCTCGGCGCCCAGTCGCCGTCGCTCCTTGATCCCGGTGCCGGCTCGATGTCGCTGGTTCCGGACATGCCCGCTCCCGCGCCCCAGCAGGCTGAACCCGCCGCGCCTCAGGAAATGGATCTTCGCCTTCAAAACGCCATCGTCGCCGTCGTCGAGGAGAAGGCGATCACGATGGACGACATCCGCCGCGAAATCACCCCCCTCCTCCCCCAGATCATACGCGAATCGACGAGCGAGCAGGATTACCTAAACAAAATCCAGGCGCTTCAGGACGACATTGTGCAAAACCACATTGATCGCGCCCTCATCGTAAAGGAATTCTACAAGGAAAAAGACGGCGAGCCCGTGAAAAGCATTCCCGCCAGCTACATCGACAACCAGCTTGAGGAAATCATCATCACGCAATACGACAACGACCGCTCAAAGTTCCTCGCCTACCTGCGCGCCAAGGGCCAGACCATCCGCGAATTCCGCAAGGAAATCGAGGAGGACATGATCAACGGCTACATGCGCCAGCAGCAACGCAAGAGCCAGAGCGTCGTCAGCCCCGTGAAAGTCGAAACCTTCTACCGCGAAAACAAGGACAGGTTTTATCAAGACGACCAAGTCCACCTCCGCCTCATCCAGTTCACGCGCAACAACCAGACCGACGGCGAGCTCATCTCCAAGGCAAACGATGTGGTCAATCGCATGAAAAACGGCGAGAAATTCGAGGACATCGCCAAGGAGGTCAGCCAGGACACTCGCCGCAGCAAGGGCGGCGACTGGGGCTGGCAAAAACGCAGCGATCTCAAGGCCGAGCTCAGCGAGCCGCTCTTCAAGTTGCAAAAAGGCGAGGTCACCGAACCGATTCTCATGCCCGAGGGCGCGTTTCTCATGTATGTCGAGGATCGCAAATACGCCGGCATCCAGCCCATCGACGAGGTCCGCGACCAGATCGAGCGCATCGTCCTCCAGCAAATGGCCCGCGCCAGCCAGGAGCAGTGGCTCGAACGCCTCCGCCGCAACGGCTACATAAAATATTTTTAACAGGCGCCCGCCACTTGAACCCCAGTCTGATCGTAAGGGCGGCATCACAGCCGCCCTTGTTTTTTGCCCCGTGTTTTCCTTGCTGAAAATTTTGCCCCGGCGCCCCCGAAAAAGTCTCAATCGCCCCGACACACACGCGCAATCGCGCCGCCTTTATTTGCCTTTTTCAAACAAATCCGCACATTGCGCTCCATCATGATTAAAAAACTTCTCCACACGCGGATGCGCGTGAACGACATCGAAAAAACAGTTCGCTTTTACGTCGACGTGCTTGGGCTCAAGGTCTCCGCCGACACCGTTTCGCCGCGCGGCGCGCGCCTTGTTTTTATCCGGACACCCAACAGCGACGAGGAGATCGAGCTCTGCCAGTTGCCGAACAGCGAACCCGTCAGCGTGCAACCCGACCTCATGCATCTCGCGTTTCAAGTGGACGACCTCGCCGCCTTCGCTTCCGGGCTTGAAAAGAAGGGCGTCAAGCTAAGCGACGGTCCGACCAAAACCATCGATGGCGACCTGATCGCATTCATCGACGCCCCCGAAGGCTACGAGGTGGAATTGATTCAAAAGACCCGGTAAAACGCGAAACTGCGTTTTGCGCGGACCGCTTTCGCGAGGGCAAGCGCCCGTCTTCTATCTTCGCGCATCACGCCATTGACCGCGCGGGCAACGTTCTTTTTTCTCTCAGGTTTTTCATGCTCACTCTGGCCGACGTTTCCAAATCCTACGGCACGCGCGAACTCTTCAGCGACGTGTCGCTCTTCATTGCGCGCACCGACCGCCTCGGCCTCGTCGGCGCCAATGGCGCCGGCAAAACCACGCTCTTCAACCTCATCCTCGGCGAGGAGTGCGCCGACACCGGCACCATCGAATGGGAGCGCGGCGCCGACTTCGGTTTTCTCCCGCAGGAAAGCGCGCCCGTCGGCGACGAGACCATCCTCGAAATCGCCACCAGCGGCAAACAACTCGAACCGACCGAGGACAACTGGGACATCGACTACACGCTCGAACCGCGCGCCAAGCGCATCCTCGCCGGCCTCGGCTTCCGCGAGGGCGACCACCACAAGCAGGCGAAAACATTTTCCGGCGGCTGGGTCATGCGTGCCCACCTCGCGCGCCTCCTCGTCTCCGAACCCTCGCTCCTCCTCCTCGACGAACCCACCAACCACCTCGACCTCGAGGCGCTGCTCTGGTTTCAGGATTACCTCACGCGCTACCCCGGCGGCCTCGTCGTCATCTCGCACGACCGCGCGTTCCTCAACGCCCTCTGCACCGGCATCCTCGAACTGCGCGCCGGCACGCTCCACTACTACCACGGCAACTACGACAACTACGTCACCGAAAAGGAGGCGCGCAAAGCCCAGCAGGCCGCCCTCTACAAAAACCAGCAGCGCGAAATCGCCCACTTGCAGGAATTCGTGGACCGCTTCGGCGCCAAGGCCACCCTCGCCTCGCGCGCCAAGTCCAAGGAAAAACAAATCGCCCGCCTCAAGGAGGAGGCCATCGAGGAACCGCTCGACGAACTCAAGCGCATCAACTTCCGCTTTCCCCAGCCCGCGCGCTCCGGCCTGAAAGTCGTCGAGCTGAAGGACGTTTACCAAGCCTACGGCGACCATGTCGTGTATCGCGGCGACCTCGAATTCATGGCCGAGCGCGGCCAGCGCATCGTGCTCGTCGGCCCCAACGGCGCGGGCAAATCCACGCTCCTCAAAATCCTCGCCGACGTCATCCCGATCCAGGGCGGCACGCGCGAACTCGGCGCAAACGTCACCGCCGGTTATTTCGCGCAAAACCGCCTCGACACCCTGCGCGCCGACGCGACCGTCTTCGACAACGTCATGGAGCTGCGCACCGCCGAGAACCAGCTCACCGAGCAACAAGTGCGCGCCATCCTCGGCGCGTTCCTCTTCCGCAAGGACGACGTTTTCAAAAAAGTTTCCGTGCTCTCCGGCGGTGAAAAATCGCGACTCGCCCTCGCGCGCCTGCTCGTCAACCCGCCCAACCTCCTCCTCATGGACGAGCCGACGACGCACCTCGACATCCCCTCGATCGACGCGCTCATCGGCGCGCTGAAAAACTACGCGGGCACGCTCATCTTCATCAGTCACGACGTGTATTTCATCAAGCAAATCGCTCAGCACGTCCTCCACATCAACGCCGGCCGCCTCACGCCCTACGCGGGCGATTACGATTATTATTTGGAAAAATCCAAGGCCACCGACGCCCGCGCCGCGCTCACCACGGCCGGCTTCACCAACGCCCGCCCGCCGCAGGAAAAACAATCCGCCGCCGCCACGGGAGCGTCGCAAACGGCTCCCGCCGCCGCACCGGCCAAACCCAGGCTCACCGCCAACCAGCTCCGCAAACTGCGCGAGGAAGTTGGCCAGTTGGAGAAATATGTCTCCGAACTTGAGTCGCAGCAAAACCAGCTCACCGCCGAGCTCGAGGCGCCCGAAACCTACAACACGCCCGGCAAGGCGCAGCAGTTGAACCGCGACCTGTCGAGTGTCGTTGACCGCCTCCAAGCCGCCACCGCCGACTGGGAGGCCGCCGCCACCCGCCTGCTCGAAGCCGAGGGCTGATGAATCAACGATAACCGAGGGAACATGCGGAAAACTCTTTTCGTCATTTTTCCACTTGCCCGTCCCGCCGCGTTGCCAAGCATTTCCGCCCCGTGCTGCCAGAAACCGACTATCGCATAAAACTTCCCGCCTTCGAAGGCCCGCTCGATCTCCTCCTTTTCCTGATCAAGAAAAACGAAATCGACATCTACGACATACCCATCGAGTCGGTCACGCGCCAGTATATCGACGTCATTCACTCGCTCAAGGAGCTCGACCTCGAAATCGCCGGCGACTTTTTCGTGATGGCCGCCACGCTCATGGAAATCAAAAGCCGCATGCTCCTGCCCAAGGGCGAGCATGCCGTCGATCCCAACGCCTCCGACGACGACGCCATCGACCCGCGCTACGAACTCGTCCACCAACTCCTCCAATACAAAAAGTTCAAGGAGGCCGCGCAGGAATTGCAGGGTCTCGCCACCTTCAACCACGACAAGCTCCCGCGCATCGTCAAATCCGACGCACCCGACGAAAGCGACCGTCCCCTCAAAAACGTCGACCGCATCGAACTCTGGAACGCGTTCAACATCATCCTGCGCCGCCTCGCCGAAAAACTCGTTGTCGGCGAAATCAAGGACGAGCAAATCACCGTGGCCGACCAGATGGAACACATCCTCGAGCGCATCCGCACCGAAAAGTCCTTCATATTTTCGAATCTTTTCCCCGGCAAAACCACGCTTCGCACGCTCGTCGCCACCTTCATCGCCGTCCTCGAGCTCACGCGCCTGCACAAGCTGCGCATCAGCCAAAACGAAGCCTACTCCGACATCCTCTGCACGGCGGTCGAGGACGAGCCGGACGCCACATCCACCGGGCAGTCCGCGGAAAACTTCACCTCGGAGTTCGACGCGCCTCCCGGGGATGAGACCGCCTGAGGAATAACCGCGAAGAGGCGCAAAAAAATCATCGGCCGCCTTTATCTTTGCGCCTTTTGTGCTTTTTTGTGGATATCGCCTTATTCAATCCTTGCGCCTTTCAACACCGCGCCCACCTTCTTTTTTCCGTGAGCAAATCGCCATCCAACGACGACAAATCCCCGAAGCGCCGCGGCCGCCCCGCCAAGCGCAAGCCCGCCGCGTCCAAAGCCGAAAAACCCACCGCAAAAAAAGCCAAGATCACCGCGCCCGCGATCAAGAAATCCCCAAGGAAACCCGCCGGCGCATCCGCCCTTCTCGGCATCGGCCTCGACAATGCGGACGGGCACAAGCGCGTCACCACCGGCGAGCAATTCGCCATCGTCGGCGGCTCCGAGCAAACGCACGAGCGCATGACTGAAACCGTCATCAAAACTTTCGAGGAGCTCAAACACCGCGGCAAATACCTCTCCCAAGTCGAGCGCGCCGAACTCGCCGAAATCATCCACAAGGCAACGCCGAGATAAAAATTAAGGGCTGAGATTTAAGATTTAAGAAGCGCGGCCTCCCGCAAACGAAAATCTCCCGGCAGCCGCTTGACGACTCCGTTATCCTTAACACCAGAAACACATATTGATTTTAAAACTTCACTCTTCGCATCCACCGTCGCAGTCTTCACTCCTCAATCCATAAACCTTAATTCTTAATTTCACATCATGTCCGCCAACATTGCCGATCTCACCGCCGACACTTTCAAAACCGCCATCGCCAACGGCCTCGTTCTCATCGATCTCTGGGCTCCTTGGTGCGGTCCCTGCAAGGCCATGGCGCCCATCCTTGACGAACTCGCCACCGACCTTGAGGGCAAGGTGACAATCGCCAAGCTCAACATCGACGACCACGGCGCCGTCGCCGCCGAATACAACGTCCGCGCGATTCCCACTTTCCTTCTCTTCAAGGACGGCAAACTCATCGACACCGTCGTCGGCATGCAATCCAAGGGCAGCTTCATCGCAAAGCTGCAGCCGCACTTCTGAGAAACGCCTTTTGGTAGGGCGAACCGTCACGGTGAGCCGCAGCAACACACCCGGCTCACCGTGACGGTTCGCCCCTATCTCAATGCGATAGAATAAACCAAAAAAGCTCTGGCAACCCCGCCCGCGACGATCCCTCGATCGCTGGTGTTTTGGCGGGATTAACCTTGGTAGGCTTTTTTCAACGCCGCGCCGACATTGTCGGGCACGAAATGGCTCACGTCGCCGTTGTAGCGCGCCACTTGCTTGATCAGGTTTGAACTCGTGAAACTGTAGGCGCCGCGCGGCATCACGAACAGCGTCTCGATGGCCGGCTGCAGGTGCCGGTTCATGAGCGCCATGTTGAACTCGAACTCGAAATCCGAAAGCGCGCGCAACCCGCGGATAATCGCCGTCGCCTTTTGAGACAGGGCAAAATCGACCAGCAGGCCGTCGAAGATTTGCACGTCCACGTTTTTCAAGTTGGCGATGTTGGGGCGGATCATCTCGACGCGCTCCTCGACCGTGAAGAGCGGCCCCTTGCCCTCGTTGCTTGCCACCGCCATCGTCACGCGGTCAAAAAGCCGCGACGCGCGCGCGAGCACGTCGAGGTGCCCGTAGGTGACTGGATCAAAGGTGCCCGGATAGATGCAGTGTTGCATGAATAAAAGGATGAAGTGTGGTGGCTTTTCTGAAAAAGGTTTCTTGCTCGCCGCGTCAATCCTGGCCGTTATCGGAAATCACGAAACTCGCAACTTGTGGGTTGTTTCCAATACAAATTACCTCAACATGACGAGGCTCTTTTATCGAGAAACGCTGTCAGTGCTTTGCGCCACTGTTGATCCCGAATGAAATTAAATCTCCCAAATATCATCACTCTTTCCCGGATTCCGCTGATGTTCGTCATCATTTGGTTGATGTTCTGCTCGTGGCGCGGCTCGGCGACGATTGCCTTCGTGCTTTTTATCATTTCCGCGATCAGCGACTGGTTCGACGGATACCTGGCCCGCAAACAAAACATCGTCACCAATTTCGGCAAATTCATGGATGCCCTCACTGACAAAATCCTCGTCATCGGCATCATGGTGGCGCTCGTCGCCTATTACGGAATCAAGCAGGGCAGCGACCGCAGCCACCTCGTCATCTTTTTTCTCGTGCTGGTGATGCTCACGCTTTGCAGGGAATTTTTGGTGAGCGGCATGCGCATGGTCGCCGCGAGCAAGGGAGTGGTCGTGGCCGCCGAGCGCACCGGAAAAATCAAGACCATCGTCCAGCTCATCGCGGTCGCGTTCATGCTTCTCGAGCCCGCGATTGCGATCGATTGGGCACACAGGATGCCGGTGGATATTTCGATCTACTCCGACATCATTAATTACACCGGCCTCGGGCTCTTTGTCCTGGCAACATTGCTCACGGTCAGTTCCGGCGTGAGCTACATCCTCAAATACCGGAAAGTTTTTGAGGAGGGCGCGCTCAAGGGATGAATTTTCGCCAACCCACCTGGCCCCGTTTTGTGCCCTCGGGCATCGTGCTCGCCATCGCGCGCGTGGGCCCGTTCGGGCGCATGCGCCGCGCGCCCGGCACATGGGGTTCGCTCGCCGGGCTCCTTTTTCAACTGCTGGTGTTTCATTATCTCGCGCTGCCAGTCGTGATTTTAATCTGCCTGCTCCTGATCTGGCTCTCGGTCGCGTTTTGCGGCGAGGCCGAATTCCGACTCGGCGAACGCGACCCCGGCCAGATCGTGCTCGATGAGTTTGTCGCGATTCCGCTCTGCTTTCTCGGCTGGCCGCATGTCGCCGGGTCGCTGCCAAACTGGGCCGCGCCCTGGGGCGTGTATGTGGCGGCGTTCGCGATTTTCCGGCTCTACGACATCACAAAACCCCTCGGCATCTCGCGCCTGCAAAACCTGCCCGGCGGCTGGGGAGTCACGCTCGACGACACCGCCGCCGCCCTCGCCACCTGCGCCACCCTGCACCTCGCGGCCTGGGCGCTGCGCACTTGGGTTGTTTTCTAAAAATCAGGCGGACCGGTCCGAGTCGCCGCCTTTTCTTTTTTCCTGAAAAAACCGCTGCAACAACTCGCGGCACTCATCCTCGAGCACGCCGCCCGCGGTGATTTCGAGATGGTGGTTCACGCGTTGCAAATCGTTCAGGTTCGTGGCGCCGCCCAGGCATCCCATCTTCGGGTCGGGCACCGCGTAGCAAACCCGTTTTACGCGCGACATCAATGTCGCCCCCGAGCACATCGGGCACGGTTCCTTCGTCACATAAAGCGTCGCGTTTTCCAGGCGCCAGTCGCCCGCGCGCGACGCGGCTTGCGTGATCGCAAGCATCTCCGCGTGCGCCGTCGGATCGTTCGTGCACTCCACGCGATTGTGCGCGCTCGCGATCACCTCGCCGCCCAGCTCGATCACGCACCCGATCGGCACCTCGTCCTCGCGCCACGCATCGATGCCCTGGTTGAACGCCAGGCTCATGTAAAACGTGTCATCGCGGACCAGTTGCGAGGGAAACCGTTTGTCGAACGGACAGGGGGGCGCGGCATTTTTTTGCATGTTGTGCGATGAAACGGAATCCATTGATAAAGCGGAAAACCTTGACTTACGCGGAGCGCGCCCCTCTTTCAAGAGGCTTTTCGTTCAACAGCGCGCGCGCTGTTTTTTCGCAAACACCAACAACCAACACAAACCGCAACCACACACCTGCAAAGGGGCGTCACGCCCCGTAACCTATGGCTGACAGCAACGTAATCGAAGTAGAGGGCAAAATCGTCGCCGTGCTCCCCGGCACCATGTTCAAAGTGCAACTGGCAAACGGGCACATCGTGCTCGCGCACATCTCCGGCAAGCTCCGCAAGAACTTCATCAAGATCGCGGCAGGCGACTCGGTGAAAATGGAGATGAGCCCCTACGATCTCGAAAAAGCGCGCATCACTTACCGCATGAAGGACGAGTCGGCTTCCGGCTGGCGTCCGCCGCCGCGCCGCCGCTACTAACAAAAAGTGGCGCGGGCCGCCAAAATCGCGCCTCCAGTTTTTCCCGCGATGGACATTAATATCCGCCGCGCCACCGAAGCGGACGCGTCGCTCGTCGCAGCGACAGGATTAACCGTGTGGATCGACACCTACGCCCGCGACGCGGTCACCCGCGACATGGCCGGGCATGTGCTGGCCGAGTTCACCGAACCGCGAATCCGCCGGCATATCGCCGCCCCGTTCACCACAATTTGGATCGCCGAAACCGCCGGGGGCGTCATTGGGTTTGCGGACGTTACCCTCCCCGCCGCCACGCCCTCGCTGCCCGACGCCGCGCAAGCCGAAATCACACGCATCTACGTGCTCGAGCGCTTCACGCGCCAGGGTGTCGGCTCCAGGCTCCTCCGGCACGCCACCGCGCGCGCCTTCGCCGACGGGGCGACCGTCGTCTGGCTTTCCGCCTGGGCGGGCAACCAGCGCGCAATCGACTTCTACAAAAAACACAACTGGCTCCATGTCGGCAAAACCAGTTTCATGCTCGGCGCCGACGCCCACCCCAACCACATTTTCGCGATTCGCAAATCGTAGGGACGCCGCGAATGCGCAATCCGGGCCGGCTTGCCGGACTCGCCCCGACTCAGCACCCCGCCCCACCCCAGCTAATACACCGCATAATTTCAGTTATTATTTGCGGGAAAACTTGAACTGCGCGCAAACAACTCTTCATTTTTACGCACTCACGAGTTTATCGTGAAAACGGTCACGCAACCGTGAAAAACTGACTGATTTGCCGCGCAACGCGTCGTTTTTTCGCCGTCTCCTGACTGTCACTTGAATCAGTTCATTACAATTTTCATAATCATCCGCAGCATCGCACGCACGCACACGCCAAGCGCTTTTTAATCACATCATGTCATCAAAAATCCCAACACTCACCGCCGCTGAAGCGGCGGCCCTGATCAATCACGGCAGCACCATTGGTGTTAGCGGTTTCACTCCCGCGGGCGCCGCCAAAGTCGTGCCCACCGCTCTCGCGGCGCGCGCGCGCGCCGAGCACGAGGCCGGACGCCCCTTCAAGGTCGCCGTCGTTTCCGGCGCCTCCACCGGCGACTCGCTCGACGGCGAACTCGCCCGCGCCGACGCCCTCTCCTGGCGCACGCCCTACCAGACCAACAAGTCGCTCCGCGCGGCCATCAATGCCGGCCAGGTTCAGTTCTTCGACATGCACCTCTCGCACGTCGCCCAGCAAATCCGCCGCGGCTTTCTCGGCAAAATCAATTGGGCCATTGTCGAGGCCTGCGACATCACCGACGACGGCGAAATCACGCTGACCACCTCCGTCGGAAACTCCCCCACCATTCTCAATCAGGCCGAGCGCGTCATCATCGAGCTCAACCGCTACCACTCGCCCAAGCTCCGCGGTTTCCACGACATCTACGAGCCGCTCGACCCGCCCTTCCGCAAAGTCATTCCCATCGAAAAACCCACCGACCGCATCGGCGTTGAAACCGTCAAGATCGACCCGAAAAAAATCGTCGGCATCGTTGAAAGCAACGCGCCCGACGAAGTCGGCGGCTTCGATCCCGCGGACGAACTCACCACCAAAATCGGCGCCAACGTCGCCGACTTCATCGCCAACGAAATCGCCGTCGGCCGCATCCCGCGCGAATTCCTTCCGCTTCAATCCGGCGTGGGCAACATCGCCAACGCCGTCCTCGGCGCGCTGGGCGCCAATCCCGACATCCCGAACTTCCAGATGTATTCGGAAGTCATTCAGGATTCCGTCATCGGCCTCATCCGCTCGGGCAAGTGCACCTTCGCCACCGGCACCTCGCTCACCATCGCGCCCGACCTTCTCAAGAACACCATCTACGCCGACATGGAGTTCTTCCGCCCGCGCCTCCTCCTCCGTCCGCAGGAAATCACCAACAACCCCGAGATGGTCCGCCGCCTCGGCATCATCACGATGAACACCGCCATTGAGGCCGACATCTTCGGCAACATCAACTCGACGCACATCATGGGCAACAACCTCATGAACGGCATCGGCGGCTCGGGCGACTTCACGCGCAACGCCTACATCTCGATCTTCACCTGCCCGTCCGCGGCCAAGGGTGGCAAGATCAGCGCAATCGTGCCCTTCGCCAGCCACCTCGACCACACCGAGCACGACGTGCAAGTCATCATCACCGAGCAAGGTATCGCCGACCTGCGCGGCAAATCGCCCGCCGAGCGCTCGCTCGAGATCATCAACAAGTGCGCGCACCCCGACTACCGCGACGCGCTCATGCGCTACCGCGAAATGACGAAGAGCGGCCAGACGAAGACCTCGCTCGCGAACGCCTTCGCGTTCCACCAGCAGTTCCTCGCCACCGGCGACATGCACGGCGTGCAAATGCACTGATAACAGCGCGCAACAATATCAACCAAAAGCCAGCCTGATTAAGGCTGGCTTTTTTGATGCCAATTCGAGTCCATCGCCTTGATAACAAGCGTGCGCCCCGAGTGCGCCGAGACTCGCGGATGCCGAGATGAGCCCTCCGCCCATGCGCGCCAGCCCCCGTCAGACACAGACAGTCCCCGGTGGTGAGCGGAGCATAACCGCGCTTCCGCCCGCTTGCGCTGCCTCACTTTACCACTAGATCGAGAGGCAGGCGCGCGTAGATGCCCTTGGGGTCGTTGAACTCATTGAGGATATGCGCCTCGTCCTGAATGCGCGACACCAGCTCGTTGACCGCGCCCTTGTTTCCCACGCGCAGCCGCGCATCGGATTGATCCGGCGAGGAGCGTCCGCCAAGCATTTCGTTCAACACCTCGGACAGTTCCTTTTTGCGAGGAAACTCCTGCACGCGGTAGCTTGGGGCGAGACCCGCCTTTTCCACCGCATAAAGAATCGCGTCGTCCAGGCCGCCGATTTCATCGACCAGCCCGAGTTTCAACGCCTCCGTGCCCGACCACACGCGGCCTTGCGCAATTTCGTGCACGCGATCCTTCGGAATGTTGCGCGATTCGGCGACCTTGCCGACAAACTCCTCGTAAATCCAATCAACCATGCGCTGGTAAAGCGCCATTTCATCGGGCGTCTTCGGGCGCGCGATTGTCCTCGTGTCGGCATATTTGCCCGTCTTCACGCTGTCGAATGTCACGCCCACATTGTTCGCCAGTTTTTGCATGTCTAGCTGCATGCCGAACACGCCGATGGAGCCTGTGATCGTGCCCGGCTCCGCAAAAATCCGGTCGCCATAAGTCGCGATCCAGTAACCTCCCGACGCCGCATACGCGCCCATCGAAACGATCACCGGTTTCTCTTTCCGCGCCAGGCGGATTTCCCGCTGGATGTGCTCCGACGCCGTCGCGGAGCCGCCCGGGCTGTTCACACGCAACACGATCGCCTTCACCTTGTCGTCCTGGCGCAGGCGGCGGATTTGCCGCGCAAAACGCTCGCCGCCGACATCATTCACGCTGCCCCTGCCGTCAACAATCGCACCCTCGGCATACACAATCGCGACCGCGCCCTTCCCGCCTCCGCGCTTGCCCGCGGTTTCTGTTTTCGGGGGAATCGCCGGCCCCGTCGTCCGGGGGAGGGTGAATATGTAATCTTGCAGGCCGATCTGCTTGAACGGCTCCGCCGAGCCCGCGCGGCCCGTGCGTGTTTTCAAGTCGTCGATCACCTCGTCGCGATATGCGAGGCGCGTCACGAGTTTGCGTTGCAACGCGACCTCGGGCTGGATGAAACCCTCGCGATCCACGAGCACCTGCAAATCCTGCGCGCGCAAACCGCGCCCGGCGGCGATGTCGTTGCGCAAATCGCCCCACAAATCGTCGAGCAGCTTTTGCATTTGCTCGCGGCTCTCGGGGCTCATGTCGGTGCGCGTGAAAGGTTCGATGGCGGACTTGTATTTTCCGACGCGTGTCACCTGCACGCCCACGCCGAATTTCTCAAACGCGCCCGCATAATACATCGGCTGGCTCGCCAGCCCCGGCATCAAAACCACCCCGTAGGGATCGAGCACAAGCTCGTCGGCCAGCGACGCCACATACATCTCGCGCACCGTCGCCTGCTCTAGATACGCGATCACCGGTTTTTTGGCGGCGCGCACTTGTTCGAGCGCCTCGCGCACCTCGCGCAACGCCGCGTAACCCGTGCCGTAACCGTTCGGCTCGAAGCCGCCGCACAAAAACACGCCCGCGATCCGGCTGTCCTCGGCGGCGGCCTTGAGCGCCTTCGTGACTTGGCGCAGTTGCAACCGGTCGGGTTCGTTTCGACCTCCCGCCAACGCCCCCATCAACGCGCTCGAATCCATCTGCGCCGGCGCGTCGGTGATGTTCACCGACATGTCGAAAACCAGATACGCGCCCTTCTCCACCGTCACCTGCTTGCTGTCGCCGCCTCCGCCGATCATGGAGCCTATCACTGCGAAAAACATGATTCCGCATATCACCGCCCCAATCGAAAAAATGGCCAGCGCGGTCAATGTGCCCAACAGCGATGTGTAGAAATTTTTCATAATAATAAGCTTTCTAGATTAACTCATTTGCCGGACTCGACCAGAGAAAAGGCGACGGCGACGGAGAGCCGCCATTACAACAACCAAAATCCCAGCAATCCCAGGACGATCAACAGCGCGATCACGGCCAGGGCCTTTTTCTCAAGCGATGTCAGTTTGAAAAGCATCTCTGCCCGCAAATGCAAACAACATGACAGCGATCCCGCCACGATAATTTTGAGGCAAAGGGAAAAACTTTCCGCCCGAAAAAGCGTCGCGTCATGCCGAAAAATCAAGATGGATCCCCGGCGATTACGGAGCGGCAGTTAAGACAGCTTTAGCATGCGCGATCGCACTTCCGCCAAATCATGAAGCGGTCGCTTTCTGGCGGCAAAACTCGCTTATCATCACAATCAACCCCGTCAGCTCCTTGAGCAAATCCGGTGAAACGCCGGCCTCGTCCAGCATGGCGTCGAATTGAGCCAGCTCGTTTGCGTAATCCGCATACGACACCTCCCAAAGCCTCCGACCTTTTGCCGAAAGGCGCGCCACATGCATGCGCGCATCCTCGGGGGAGCGCTTGGTCACCAGCAACCCGTCGCGCTTCATGCGCTGCAGCAGCCCGGTGACGTTCGACGGATCAACAACGAGCTCTTCCGCAAGCACGCCGGCGCTGAGGCCGTCGGGCTGGTCGGAAAGCAAATTGAGCACATTGAACTGCGCCGGAGAAAGCCCGTGCCTGCGAAAAACGCGCGCCGCCGCCTTCCGAAGATCCCCCGCCGTGCCAAGTATGTGAGTGGTGATGTGCATGAGGGCGCATCAATCGTCATATTATTTTACATGTCAAGCAATTTATTTGATGAATCAACTAATTTTAGAATGGAATTGTTTTTCAGCGGAGATTTCAAAAATTTTGCCCCCTGTCGCGCATGTGACACAGATCGGTAATTGACGGATGTCGGCCTTCGACCTCGAAAGCAAGTCCCTGAATGTTACTGAGTCGTGCGCTGCTTAGAAAGCGAAGACATAGACCACATCGAATGGAAACCGGATGGCATGCGACGAGACACGTCACACCATGTCTTGACGTCCACAAAAAATTACAGAACATCAGACGTAACCCATTAACGGGTGCTTAACTCCAAATAACACAATGAAACCCACCACCACCAGCAAAACGATTTGTGCATTATTCACGAGCCTGCTCGTCGCAAGCACGTCTGTCCTCGCCCAAGTTGCCCCGCCAACGCCCGCACAAGCAGCCGGCCCAGCTTATTTCTCTGATGGCGATTCGTTTGCCCTCCCAAAGACATCCGGCCCTAATTTCTATTTGGAAGGGGGGCTCGCATATATGAATGCCAAGATTGGTCTTGATCAAGACAACTCTGATTTGTGGGGCGCCCACGTTGCGTTTGGGTGGCGCATCGACAAACATAGTAAAATCCAAGTTGAAATGCAGGCGTTGTTTTCAAGCGACGATTATTACGCATCTTATGGTGGATATAGTGGAAAAATAACCCAAGAGGTTGTCGCCGTGCCCACGCTCTTTTCCTATAGCTATTGCCTTCCTCTGGATAAAAACGGGCAGTGGGAACTGCACTTCACCCCCACGGTTGGGTTTTATACAGCCAACATGAAACTAAAAGGAAGCATATATGGGTATGGCTCGGCCAGTGACGATGATACTGACACAAGCTTTGTGTTTGGCGGTGGTGTTGGCTTTACCTACCATATCAACAAGAATTTATATCTTGATTTGAGCTACCGTTATATGCGTGCGGGTTCGACCGACTATCAATTGTTTGGCACAAGCTTCGATCAAGATGCCTTTAATGCAAATGGTGCCACGTTCAGCATTGGTTGGAAATTCTGATTCGGCAACCACCACTTTGTAAACAAAACTCCGGCGCTTTGGGTCGGAGTTTTTCTGAGTATCATTACTCCGGTTGCGATCATGACCCTACGCGCCACAATTCCGAGCGCGACTTAAAGAAGAAACACACGCACAAGAGCTGCACGTTAATACAAAAACTATAAACACCTGCGTCCTTATAATTTGACGCACACAGGCAATAAAAAATCAGCAGACATCACCTTGTTACGAAGCGATTACACCAAAAACACCATGAACCCCACTGATATGACAAAAACGATTTGTGCATTATTCACGGGCCTGCTCATCGCAAGCGCGTCCGCCCTCGCCCAAACAACCCCACCCACACCCGCCCAAGCTGCCGGGCCAAGTCATTCATCCAAACCCGATTCATCGTATGCCATGCCCAAGGCAACCGGTCCCAATTTTTATTTCGAAGTTGGCGGCACCTACATGAAAGCCAAAACAGAGGGCCAGAAACAGGATTTCTACGGCGGCACCATCGCCATCGGCGGACGCCTTGACAGAATCAGCAAGGTTCAACTCGAAATCGGCCGCCTATCCGGCGATGACAAACACTCCGAGCCGGGTTACAGCGAAAAAAATGATTTTACTGTGACAACAGCGCTGCTCTCAGCCAGTGCCTGCATCCCCCTTGGGAAGAAAGAACAATGCGAACTGCGCCTCACACCCCTGGCTGGCCTTTACTCAATGAAATGGAAGGTAAACAGCAGCTATTACGGCTCCGGCAACGACACCGACACAGCATTTTCATGGGGCGGCGGAGCGGGAATAACCTACCACATCAACACGCGCTTTTACGTGGATGCCGGATACCGGTATATCCGTGTTGGATCGACCGAATATAAAATGCTCGGGGTAAAACTCAAACTCGACAGCATGGACACCCATTCCGCAACCGTCTCAGTTGGATGTAAATTCTAACTCTTTCATAACGAACCCAAAACATAAACTCCGGTCTCCCAAACCGGAGTTTTTTTGTCGAAACATCATTTCTTCATTTGCCACCGCGCAAACCCTCGCACACCGTTCCCCCATCTCTTTTTAACCAAACCAACACACACATAAAACACCCGCCTCACATGTCCAAAGCATCGCCCGCCAAAACCGCCG
Organism: Ereboglobus luteus; assembly: GCF_003096195.1. Lineage (NCBI taxonomy): Bacteria > Pseudomonadati > Verrucomicrobiota > Opitutia > Opitutales > Opitutaceae > Ereboglobus > Ereboglobus luteus. Next base: position 66,359 of record NZ_CP023004.1, read on the forward strand.
CCGCAACTCCCGCAACCGCTGACGCCATCGACGCCGCCACACGCAAAAACCTCGACCTCGCAGTCTCCTCCATCACCAAACAATTCGGCGAAGGCTCAATCATGCGCCTCGGTGACGCGCGCAAAATGAAAGTCGAAACCCTCTCGACCGGCTCCATCGCCATCGACCTCGCCCTCGGCGTCGGCGGCCTGCCCCGCGGCCGCATCATCGAAATCTACGGCCCCGAATCCTCCGGCAAAACCACCTTCTGCTTAAGCGCCATCGCCGAGGCCCAGAAACGCGGCGGCCTCGCCGCCTTCATCGACGTCGAGCACGCCCTCGACCCGAAATACGCCAAGGTTGTCGGCGTAAACCTCGACGACCTCCTCGTATCCCAACCCGACTCCGGCGAGGACGCGCTCAACATCATGGAGACGCTCATCCGCTCCAACGCCATCGACATCATCATCCTCGACTCCGTCGCCGCGCTCACCACCCGCGCCGAACTCGACGGCCAGATGGGCGACGCCACCGTCGGCGCGCAAGCCCGCCTCATGAGCCAGGCCATGCGCCGCCTCACCGCCGTTGTCAGCAAAACCAACTGCGTGTGCATCTTCACAAACCAGATTCGCGAAAAAATCGGCGTCATGTTCGGCAACCCCGAAACGACCTCGGGCGGCCGCGCGCTGAAGTTCTTCTCGTCCATCCGCATCGACATCCGCCGCAAGGACCAGATCAAGACCCCCGACGGCAAAGTCGTCGGCAACCGCACCAAGATCAAAGTTGTCAAAAACAAAGTCGCGCCGCCCTTCACCGAATGCGAGTTCGACATCATGTATAACGAGGGCATTTCGCACACCGCCTCGATTCTCGATCTCGGCATCGAGCACAAAATCGTGGAGAAAAAAGGCGCGTGGATATCCTATCAGGGCGAGCTCATCGGCCAGGGCCGCGACGCCGCCAAGGCCACGCTCCGCGAACGTCCCGACCTCGCCGAAAAAATCATCACCGCCGTCATGGAAAAAGTGACCGTCAAGGGCGGCACCACGCTCGGCGAAGGCAATGCCGACAACGACAAGGAATAAGGCCCGAAACCAATCACCAAACGCGCCGTCCTCCAACAGCGCGTTTTTTTTCGCATGACGCGAACCGCGAGGCTCGCTTTCATGTCAGTGTCAAACATGCAGCCGACTATCCGCATACTCATCATCGCCAGCCTCGCGCTCCTGGCGCCCGTCATCGCGCAAGCCCGGGAATCCGGAGCCACAGCGAAAAAATCGCGCTCAAAAAAATCATCCAGCGTCAAAGTCGGAACCGCCACCGTCGTTTCAGACGACTCGGGGCCGAAGCTCATTTCCACAACCGGAGGCGGCGGGGCGGACAATAAATGGCCCAGCTTTGAAGCCCTGCAAAAAGCCGCCGAAAATCAAAACCCCGACGCGCTCTACGAACTCGGCCAGATGTATCTCGACGGCACCCCGGAAACGCCGAAAAACGTCACGCGCGCAATGCTCTATCTCGACGACGCCGCGCAACTCGGGCACACCGCCGCCAACTTCCGCCTCGGCAAGATTTACGCCGACGGCACGGAAACGCCGCGGGATTACGCCAAGGCCCTCAAATACTACAAAACCGCGGCCCTCGCCGGGGACGCCACCGCGCAACACAACATCGGCGCAATGCTCTCCAGCGGCCGCGGCGTGAAACGCGACTACACCGAGGGCCTGGCGTGGCTCATCATCGCCGCGAAAAAAAATACCGAGGCAGTGCAAAGCGAAAAAAAGCTCCGCGAATTTCTGGCCAAGTATCCCAAGACCATCGCCGCCGGCGAAACCCGCGCGGAGGAGCTCACAAGGGAACTCGCCGCCGCCAAAACCGCCCGCGAGCCAACCGCCGCCCCCGCCCCATCCAAGCCCGCCCCCATGAAAATCGACATCGCGCCCATTACGCCAACCGTTGATCCCATGCCAATCACCCCAATGCCCGCGCCCTTCACAAACACCAATTAGGACAGTTTTTAAACAAAACGGTATTCAATATCCGTGTGGGGCGCGCTCGCCGAGCGCGCCGGGAATGCGAGGCGCACACACGACCGTTTCGAGCGTTAGCGACAGTCTGCCAAACGCCCTACCAAAAACAGGAATGCTCAAAAAAATGCCCAACCAGAATACCCGCAGGGATTGCATTCTGGTTGGGATACTTGGCGATTATCAGGCTTTGTTTTTCGGCGGTGTCGCTGTTGTCGGCGCGACGGGGGCGGAGGCTGCTTGTTGCGGCGCTGTTTTTCCAGCTTCCGTGCCGAGGAATCCCGGCAGGACGACACCGGCGGCCTTGGCCACTTCATGAAGCGGGAGCACGTTTTTGTAAAGGTCCTGGACAAAACCGCCAGCGCTCGCGCCGTCCTTGCCGCCGCCCATGACGACAACTTTGTCGAACTTGAGCTTTTGGATCGCGTCGGATTGCACGCGGGCGACTTCGACGACTTGCTGCGCGAGGATGAGGTTGATCGCGGCGGTGGCGTCGCGACCGCCTTGGGTGAATTTCGCAAGGCCGTCGGCTTGCGCGTCGAGGAGTGCCTGGCGGCCTTTCGCCTCGGCCTCGAGAATGGCTTGTTTGCCTTTCGCCTCGGCGGTGAGTTTTAGCTCAATCGCGGCGGCATCGGCTTCAGCGCGAGTTTTCACGGATGCGGCGTCACCCTCGGCCGCTATGCGCACGGCGGCGGCCTGGCCCTCGGCGGTCACTTTGGCGCGGATGGCGGTGGCCTCGGCGTCGACGCGAACTTTTTCCTTGGCGGCGTTGGCTTGGGCGACTTGGTCGGCCACGGCGCTGGCTTCGTCGCGCATGGCGCGGGCGTCCTCGGTGGCTTTTTGCGCCTCATAGGCGGCTTGCTCGGCTTTCGCCTTGGCGGTTTTTTGCGCAACCTCGGCGCGACGGTCGGCCTCGGCTTTCTTCTCGGCGAGTTCGGCTTGCGAGGCGACGATGTCCTGCTCGGCCTTGTTGCGTCCGATCGCGGCTGAGGCCTCGGCTTCGGCAACACGGATGGCTTGCAGTTTTTCGGCCTCGGCCTTGCCGATGGCGCCGCGCTGGTTTTCCTGCGCGACTTTGATTTGCGCATCGTTGATCGCCTTGGCGGCGGCTTCCTTGCCGAGCGCGTCGATGTAGCCGGATTCGTCCGTGATGTCGGTGATGTTACAGTTGATGAGGTGGAGGCCGATTTTGCGGAGTTCCACTTCGACGCCCTTGGTGATGAGCGAGATGAGTTTTTCGCGGTCGGCGTTGATTTCCTCAATGGTCATCGAGGCGATCACAACGCGCATCTGGCCGGTGATGATTTCGCGGGCGAGCTCGGCGATTTCAGGCGGTGCCTTGCCGAGGAGGCGCGTGGCGGCGTTGCCCATGACAGCGGGGTCGTTCGAGATGGCGACGGCGAAGTTTGCGGGGGCGTTGACGCGGATGTTCTGGCTGGAAAGGGCGCTGCGCAGCGGAATCTCGATCGTGATCGGTGTGAGGTTCAGGTAGGCGTAGCTTTGGAAAATCGGCATGACAAAGGTCGAGCCGCCGTTGTAGCAGCGCGCCGCGCCGGCGCCGACCTTGCCGTAAACGACGAGGATGCGGTCGGGTGGGCACATGCGGTAACGGCGCGCCACGCCGATGCCGATCATGACGATGAAGATTACGAAAACTGCGAGTAGCGGAACGGTGATGTCGCTCATAAGTATTTAAGTTTGGGTTTGAAGTTTATGGTTTGGAATTTGCGGGCGTTTCGAAAATTCAGATCGGCTCGACGAGCGCCGTGTGCGAATCAATGAGCGCGGTGACTTTAACCTTGGCGTCCGAGGGAATCGGCGCGGCGCCTTTTTGCAGTGCTCCGAGCGTGATCGTGCGTCCGTCGAGCGGCACGATGATCTGTCCGCCGCTCTGGCTTTCGGGAGGGATTGTCACGTAAACGGTGGCGATTTTTCCGATGGCGTCCTCTTTTTTGAGCGTGCCGTCAACCTTGAGACGCTGGGTCGCGCGCAGTATCCAAACGATGCCGAGCATCACCGCGCCACCTGCCGCAAGCGCGATCACGCTCGCCACCAAAACGCTCAGTCCGCTGCTCAGCGAGGCGCCGCCCGCCCAGCCGAATGCGAACAAGAAGCCGATGATCGGCTTCACCGAAAAAAGGCTGCCGCCGCCGTCGGCCACGTCGGCGTCGAGCTCGGCGTCGTCGCCGATGCCAAACATCGAGACGACCGCCATGACGATGACGAGGAACGCGGCAAAAATCGCGATACCGTAGAAAATCTGTTTGGCGAGCGACAGCGCGCCCCACCAATCAGTGAGGAAGCTGGCGAGTATTGTCGGGTATGCCATGGCGTGAAGGAGGATGTTTTGGGTTGCTGGCCGCGCGCAACACAAACGCTGTGCGGGCTTCGCAGATGTGAAGTCCTCCCCGATGTGTCTGCAAGCCAGATATGCGCGCCTTGGAAAAATCCCCCGGTTTTCCATGAATGTTATTAATTGGCCGCCTGATTCGTAAAACTTCCGCTCGTGATTGCTCAAAAATAAGCAAAAACCCTTGACCGGTTTGCGATTCAAGGCGTCATCTTTTCGCTTTTAACGGCCTGTGAAGATCAACGACCAGACAATACGGGATCATCCGCTGGACGTCACTCAAAGTGACGGCGGGCAAGGCTGCGAAAACACAGGCGCCGCGCGCGCGATGTCCTGTCCTGCGCATGGAGCCGGACGTCGATGAGCGGGCGACATCCAGCCATAATGCGCCTCCATCCCCAATCCCGGAATGTCCGGGAAAATCCCCCCGCCACCGTCGCAAACGAACGCATCCGCGCGCCGCGCACGGGCGCGACCCATTTCCCAACACCAGTTTCAACCCGCCTTCATCATGTCCGATAAACTCACGCACGAGTGCGGCATCGCGCTCATCCGACTCAAAAAACCGCTCTCGTATTACCAAAACAAATACGGCACGCCGCTCTGGGGCTTCACAAAACTGTTTCTCCTCATGGAAAAGCAGCACAACCGCGGCCAGGACGGCGCGGGCGTCGCCGCCGTGAAGCTCGACATGCCCCCGGGCGAGCAATACATGTTCCGCGACCGCTGCGTGGAGGCCAACCCCCTCGACCGCGTCTTCAAGCGCATTTGGAGCGACTACAACCAGAAGGTCGCCGAAGGCACCATCCACCCCGAGTTCGCCGACACCGTCAAAAAGAACTTCGACTTCGGCGCCGAGCTCTACATGGGCCACCTGCGCTACGGCACCAGCGGCGGCTACAGCCTCAGCTCCTGCCACCCCTTCTACCGCCGCAGCCCATGGCAAACCCGCAACCTCGCCCTCTGCGGAAACTTCAACATGACCAACACCGCGGAGCTGAACCAAAGCCTCATCACCATGGGCCAGCATCCGATCTTCGCCACCGACACCCAGGCCATCCTTGAGCGCATCGGCTTCTTCCTCGACGAGGAACACGAGGACATCTACCGCTACCTGCGCACCCGCGGCCTCTCCGGCGAGGAAATGTCCCGCCGAATCAGCGAGGATCTCGACCTCACCCGCGTCATCACCAAGGCCGCCCAGCAATGGGACGGCGCCTACTCCCTCTGCGGACTCATCGGCAACGGCGACGCCTTTGTCACGCGCGACCCATCCGGCATCCGCCCCTGCTTCTGGTATCAGGACGACGAAGTCGTCGCCTTCGCCTCCGAACGCGCCCCGCTCATGACCGTGTTCGACGCCGCCATCGAGCAAGTCCAGGAAGTCACCCCCGGCCACGTCATCGTCATCAAGCGCCGCGGCACCATCACCGACACGCAAGTCACCACGCCCCTCCCCCGCGCCGCGTGCTCCTTCGAGCGCATCTATTTCTCGCGCGGCAACGACCAGGACATCTACTCCGAGCGCAAGGCCCTCGGCGGCCAGCTCGCCGACCAAGTCCTCGACGCCACCAACCACGAATGGGGCAACACCATCATCAGCTTCATCCCCAACACCTCCGAAATCGCCTACTTCGGCCTCCTCCACTCCCTGCGCGAGCGCCGCCGCGACGAAGTCAAAAAAATCCTCCTCGAGGCGCAGAATGAAAACCGCCTCACCGAAAACCTCCTCGACGAAGTGATCCTGCGCAACTGGCCGCGCGGCGAAAAAATCGTCAGCAAGGACATCAAGCTGCGCACCTTCATCGGGCAGGAATCCACCCGCAACCAGCTCGCCAGCCACGTTTACGACATCACCTACGGCACCATCCGCCCCGGCATCGACAACCTCGTGTGCGTTGACGACTCCATCGTGCGCGGCACCACGCTCCGCAAATCGATCCTGCGCATGCTCGCCCGCCTCCAGCCCAAGCGCATCGTGATCGCCTCCACCGCGCCGCAAATCCGCTACCCCGACTGCTACGGCATCGACATGTCCGAGCTCGGCAAACTCATCGCCTTCGAAGCCGCCATCTCGCTCATCAAGGAACGCGGCCAGACTCCGCTCCTGCAGGAAGTCTACCAACTCTGCCGCGACGAAGTCGCCCGCAACGGCACGGTCAATCACGTCGCAAAAATCTACGACGGCTTCACGCCGGAGGAAATCTCCGCGCGCATCGCCGAACTCGTCCGCCCCCGCAAACTCGACTGGAAGGGCGAGCTCAGCGTGATCTTCCAGACGATCGAAAACCTGCACAAGGCGGTTCCCAACCACACCGGCGACTGGTATTTCTCGGGCAACTACCCCACCCCCGGCGGCTACCGCATCGTCAACCAAGCCTACGTGAACTACTACGAAAAATCCGAGGGCAGAAGCTATTAAAAAGTGGAAAGTAAAAAGTAGGAATTAGAAAGTGGCCTCGACAAACCAGAAGGCAACTGACGGCTTGCGAATCGACCGCCTCCAAACCCGCATTCTAAAAATCTCCTGCTTGCAGACGCCGCCCGGTGCCTGATTCTTTACTTTTTAATTTCTAATTTCTACTTCTTACTTTTCCACCATGTCTCTCAGCTACGAATCCTCCGGTGTAAACTACGACCAGCTCGACGCCTTCAAGCGCGCCTGCCAGAAAGCCGCGCGCGCCACCGCCGGGCTCCTCGCGCCGCACGGCTACGCCGAACCCGCCGCCACACGCGGCGAGAGCGCCTACCTCATCGAGGCGTCCGACCATTACCTCGCTCACGTTGAGGAAGGCCTCGGCACCAAAAACCTCGTCGCCGACGCCTACCAAGCCGCCACCGGCAAGACCTTCTACCGCGAAATCGCCATCGACACCGTCGCCACCATCGTCAACGACCTCATCACCTGCGGCGCGCTCCCGATTTCCGTCGCCATGCACGCCGCCGTCGGCGACTCCGCATGGTTCACCGACGAAGCCCGCATGAACGCCCTCGTTGATGGCTGGGCCGAGGGTTGCCGCCAGTCCGGCGCCGTCTGGGGCGGCGGCGAAACGCCCACACTCCGCGGCATCGTCAACAGCGAGACCATCGTCCTCGCCGGCTCCGCCATTGGAAAAATCTCCCCGAAAAACCTCCGCATCACCGGCGACGTTCACGACGGCGACTCGATCATCTTTCTCGCCTCCTCCGGCGTGCAAACCAACGGACTCACGCTCTGCCGGAAAATCGCCGACTCGCTCCCGCAAGGTTACCTCACACCCATCGGCCACGGCGACCCGCGCAACTACGGCGAGGCGCTCCTCGCCCCGTCGGTGATCTACGTCACGTTCGTCCGCGAATGCCAGCGCCGCAACATCAAGCTCAACTACGTCGCGCATGTCACCGGACACGGCTGGCGCAAACTCATGCGCCTCGACGAACCCTTCGTTTACGAAATCACCGACCCGCGCCCGGCCCCCGCGCTCTTCAAGTTTCTTCAGGAAGCCGGCCCCATTTCCCAGCGCGAAATGTATGCCACCTTTAACCAAGGCATCGGTTTCGCCGCCTACGTCTCGCCCGAAAACGCCGAGGCCACCCTCGCCGCCGCCAAAGCCACCGGCTACGATGCCTGGCTCGCCGGCCGTGTCCGCAAGGACGGCCAGCGCAAAGCCGTCACCATCCCCTCGCTCGGCCTCGAATACGACGGCGAAACACTCGCGCTGCGCTGAGTGCGCGCTGTCGCCACCCGCGCAATGCACGATCAGTCGCATCAGCCAGATCTGGCCGTTTCATCCGATTCGCCACCCGCGCGACCGCGCCTCATCCTCGCCTCCGCGTCGCCGCGCCGCCGGCAACTCCTCGCCGAGCTCGGCATCCCCTTCGATGTGATCGTCGCCGATGTCACCGAGCACGAAGATCCCGCCACGCATCCGCGCACGATGGTCGCGCACAACGCCGCGCTCAAGGCCGACCATGTCGCCGCGCTCCATCCCGACGCGTTCGTGCTCGGGGCCGACACCACCGTTTTCATTGACGACACCGTGCTCAATAAACCCGCCGATCTCGACGAGGCGCGCGCCATGCTCAAACGCCTTGCCGGGCGCACCCACACCGTTTTCACCGGCGTCGCACTCAGAAATATTTCCCGACAAATCCGCATCGACGACGGCGTCACCAGCCAAGTCACCTTCAAGCCCCTCGACGATGCCGTGATCGACGCCTATTTCCGCATCGTCAACCCGCTCGACAAAGCCGGCGCCTACGGAATCCAGGAAGGCCGCGACCTCATTATCGACCACTGGGACGGCTCCTTCACAAACATCATGGGGCTGCCCATGGAAGCCACGAAACAAATTTTGACCCACTGCGGTCTCATCGGCACATTTTGAACATTCCAGCGTCTGTTGTTGTATAACAACAAACAATCACACATGCCGCCGCCGCTCAAAGAACGTCCCTCCAGCCTGCTCGAAGCAGCGCCGCCGTCGCGCCGCAAATCGCGCTACGCGCTGCTCGAAACCGGGGACCCTGCGGATCGCCGCCGCACCATCGGCCTCGGCATTGTGCTCACCATCGGAGTCTGGCTCCTCTGCCTTTTCCTGTTCAACCTGCTCATCACCCACCTCGACCGCCAGCACACCAGCAACACCGGCGACATCGCCACCCCGAAACCCACTTTCGACATCGAGCTCCAGCCCGAGGAGTTTCTCCTCCCCAAGCCGCCTCCCCCGCCCCCGCAAAACTTCGTCGAAACCAATCCCGACGCCCCCGAAAACATTCCCGACAAAACCGACAACTTCGGCGCGCACAACCAGCAGGCCGCGCAGGAAACGCCCACCCCCGGAGGCAAAAGCGACCGCCCCGCAATCGAGGGTCAGGACGAAATCGACTCCACTCAAATTGTTGATGGCGATCTCCGCCAGCAACCCATCATCATCCCCCCGCCCCCGCCGCCCACGCCCGAACTCAAGGAGTCGAGCAGCGTCACCGAAGTCACTCCCGCCCAGCGCGAGCAAAACCCGCTCTCCGGCGAGCAGAAAATTCAGGGCGACAGCGAAACCGGCTACGGAATGAATGAATACAAACTTCCCGAAGTGCTGAAAGACATCACACCCGACGCCACCGAGCGCACCGAAGGCCTCCCCGACGCCCCGCTCATCACCGGTGTCCCCCAAACCACACAACCCCAAATCGACCCCAAGCGCCCGCAACCCCGCATCACGCTCAACCGGCAAAAAGTTCGTCCCGCAATTTTTAAGGAAAACAAATTCGGCACCCAAAACATCGGCGCCATGGCCTACGACGCCAAATGGAGCAACTACGGCCAGTATCTCCAAAAGTTGATCGACACCGTCCAAATCCAATTTGAGGACCTCAATGAAAAAAGCCGCTTCTGGCCGCCCACCGGCACGAAGGTCACCGTCCGCTTCATTCTCGATTCCGAAGGCAAGATCGCTGAAATCGTCGAGGCCGACGGCAACGGTGGCAGTCAGGCCACAAACATCTGCATGAGCGCGATCACCGACCGCGCGCCCTACGGCAAATGGACCGACGACATGATCGCCATCCTCGGCGAGAAACAGGAAATGACCTTCACCTTCTACTACGGCAGGCCGTGAGCGAAATCCCGGGCCCAATCGACGACTACTGGCAAACACTCCCCCTCGGGCGCGGCGTGGCCGTCATCACCCGCGATCCCAACGGCCTCGTCGCCCTCAACAAACCCGCGGGCACCCTCTCCCACCCCAACGAATCCCGCGACCAGCCCCGTTCGCTCCTCAACGCCCCCTATGAACCCGACGGCGAATATTATATGTGGAATGCGGAATGCGGAATGCGGATTTCGGAATTGCAAACCGACAAAACTGATCATGCCACTCGCCCGCCGCCTGCGTCCGATCATTCCGCATTCCAAAATCCGCATTCCACATTCAAAGAGGAATCCCGCCGACTCTGGCTGCTCAACCGCCTTGATTCCGCCACCTCCGGCGTGATCCTTGCCGCGACCACGGAAGAACTCGCGCGCGAAATCCGCGCGCTCTTTCGCGAACGCCACATCAGCAAAACCTACGCCGCGCTCGTCTTCGGCAGCCCCTCCGAAAAAACGCAACTCTGGCGCGACCGGCTCGCCGTGCAAAAACGCGGAGGCCAAATCCGCGCCGCCGCCCGGGCCGGAAACATCCCCGCCGAGGCGCGCATGAGCCTTCTGCGCACCAGCCGCAACACCCCCGCCGCAGCAGGCGCACCCATTTCGCTCATCCAGCTCGAACCCAAGACCGGACGCAGCCACCAGCTCCGGGTGCAATGCGCCAGGCGCCGTCTTCCCATCATCGGCGACGCCACTTACGGCGATTTTCGAGCCAACCGCGACTTCGCCAAACGCACACGCGAAAAACGCCTATTTCTCCATTCGCTCGAAACCCGCTTCGACTACACCCACGCCGGACGCGCGTTCACCTTCGCCGCCAAGGCTGACCTCCCTGGGGCGTTCACCGCGCATCTTTGACGGATTTTGCGCCGGCAATGAGCGGCGTTTTTTTCATTCGGGAAGTTTTCCCTTTACACGCGCTTGAGCAGCCTATTTTTTGAACGGCTCTACTGTAATCATGCAAAAGACAAAAAAGTCCGTTGCCAAACGATTCAAGGTGTCCGCCAAGGGCAAATTGATCTATCGTTCGCCAGGCACTCGCCACATCGCGAGCACCAAGTCCTCCAAGCAGAAACGCCGCTTGGGCAAGGCCAAGGCTCTCTCCGAGACCCACACGCCTCCGCTCCTGCGTTGCCTGCCCCACGCCTAAACCGCCGAGGGACCGCGCGAACGATCAAACCATAACCACGCCAACCGGGTGAATCCCAACGAGACGACCCGGCGGCGACTAAAAAAATACACATAATATAACATGGCTCGTGTCAAAAACTCCCCCGCGTCGCGCAAGCGCCGCAAGAACATGCTGAAGCATGCCAAAGGCTACTTCGGCAACAAATCGAAGCTCTATCGCTACGCGAAAGAAGCCGTCCATCACGCCTGGCAATACGCCTACCGTGACCGCCGCAAAAAGAAGGCCGAGTTCCGCGCCCTCTGGATCGTGCGCATCAGCGCCGCCTGCCGCGAGGCCGGCATCAGCTACAACCGCTTCATCGAAGGTCTCAACGCCGCCGGCGTCGCCCTCGATCGCAAGGTCCTCTCCGACCTCGCAATCCGCGACGAAGCGGCCTTTACCGCCCTGGTCAAACAAGCCCAGGACGCGTTGAAGAAAAAAGCCGAGGCCAAAAAGGCCGCGGCCTAAAAGCTTAAACGCGAGCCCGGACGCGGCTCGCCTCTCATTTTCAGAAATCATCAGAGGACGGGCCTCGTTCGAGCGAGGTGCCGTCCTCTTTGCTTTTGAAACATTCCTCTTGGGACAGAATGAACAAAATTAAAAAAATGGGAGAGACTCCAAGCTACGATTTGGCCGGCCAAATCATAGGGCTCGCCATGAAAGTTCATTCAACGCTCGGCGGCGGATTTCTCGAATCTGTTTATCAAAACGCGCTCGCCTTTGAACTGACTCGAGCAGGCATGGCTTTCCAAACAAGCGTCCCCCTCAAGGTGAAATACGAAGGCGCAATTGTCGGTGAGTTCGAAGCCGACATGCTCATCGCCAATACGCTCATTATCGAAAACAAAGCCGTCCAAACCCTCGCCGTCGCCCATGAGGTTCAACTTGTCAATTATCTTACCGCCACCGGCATCAACGAAGGACTTCTTCTCAATTTCGGCGCGGAAAAACTCCAGTTCAAAAAGAAATTCCGCACATACCGGGCCGCCGGCCCCAATTGATCTTCATTCTGTTCCATTCCGTTAATTCTGTCTAAAAACACTTCCCAAAATTTCCACATGCAAGACCAACTCAAAGCCCTGCTCGACAAAGCCCGCACCGAACTCTCCGCGACAAAGATCCGCGCCGACTTCGAGGCCGCGAAAGCCCGTTACGTCGGCCCCAACGGCTCGCTCACCGCGTTCATGAAACAAATGGGCAGCCTGCCCAAGGAGCAAAAACCCATCGTCGGCAAGCTCATCAACGAGGCCAAGACCACCCTCACCGGCCTCCTCGAAAACGCGCTCCGCGCCATCGAGTCCAACGAGCTCGCCGCGCAACTCGGCCCCGAAATCGACCCCACCCTCCCCTCGCCCGACGCCCTCGCCGGCACCTATCATCCCCTCACGCTCGTGCGCGAGGAAATGTGCCGCATCCTCGCAAAGGCCGGGTTCAACGTCGTCGAGGGTCCCGAGGTCGAAACCGAATTCTACTGCTTCGACGCGCTCAACACACCCGCCGACCATCCGGCCCGCAACGAGCAGGACACGTTCTATTTCCCCGCCGCCACGCGCTTCGGCAACGTCTCGCGCAAGGTCGCCGACGAAAAATACCTCCTCCGCACGCACACCTCCTCCGTGCAAATCCGCACGATGCTCAAGGGCCCGCCGCCCATCCGCATCGTCTCGCCCGGGCGCGTTTACCGTCGCGACACCACCGACGCCACGCACTCCGCCAACTTTCACCAACTCGAGTGCCTCTACGTCGACAAAAACGTCACCGTTCGCGACCTCAAGGCGCTCCTCGATTACATCTTCGCCTCGCTCCTCGGCAAGGACACCAAGACCCGTTTCCGCCCGCACTATTTCGGCTACACCGAGCCCAGTTTCGAAGTCGATCTCAGCGCAAGGCACCTCCCCAAGGTGAACAAGGAATGGATCGAAATCGGCGGCTGCGGCATGGTCGATCCGACCGTCTTCGACGCCGTCGGCTACGACTCAAGCGTCTGGACCGGCTACGCCTTCGGCATGGGCCTCGAACGCCTCGCCATGCTCCTCTACGGCATCGACGACATCCGCTACTTCTACCAAAACGACCTGCGCTTCCTCAGGCAATTCGCCTGACGGAAAGCAGTGAGCGGCGGGTAGCGAGTAGTGAGTAGAAAAAATCACCGCTCGCCCCGCTCGCAACCAACCTTAAAAATTTTCACAACCATCACACCATCCTCCCACCACCATGCGGGCGCAGCCCGCCACTGACATCCTACTCGCTACCCGCTACTCACTACTCGCTACTTTTTCTTCCTCCCATGAAAATCTCCCTCTCCTGGCTCAACGACTACGTCGATCTCTCCGGCATCGCCACCGACGAAATCTCCCGCGCCATCACCTTTCTCGGCCTTGAAGTCGAGGAGGTCATCAACACCGGCGCGCCCCAGTTCAACAACGTCGTTGTCGGGCGCATCCTCACACGCGACAAACACCCCAACGCCGACAAGCTCTCCCTCTGCACCGTCGATGTCGGCCCCGCCGGCGGCGTGAAGACAATCGTCTGCGGCGCGCCCAACTGCGACGCGGGCAACCTCGTTCCCGTCGCGCTCCCCGGCGCCATCCTCCCCGGCAATTTCGAAATCAAACAATCCAAAATCCGCGGCCAGTCCTCCGACGGCATGATGTGCTCGTCCAAGGAACTCGCGCTCGAGGGCGGCGACCACGCCGGCCTCATGATCCTCGCCACCCCCGCGACGGAAACCCCGCCCGCCCTCGGCACTCCCATCAACGACATTCTTCCCCCGGGCGACATCGTTTTCGACATCGAAGTCACACCCAACCGCCCCGACTGCCTCAGCCACATCGGCATCGCGCGCGAACTCTCCGCGTGGTTCAAAAAACCGCTCCGGTATCCGGAAATCAAATACGATCCGCGCAACACACGCGCCCCCTTTGCCGCCTTCGCCGCGCGCCCCGACCTGCTCGAATCCATCCGCGTCGACGCGCCCGAGATGTGCCCGCTCTACACCGCCACCGTCATCACCGGCATCAAGATCGGCCCCAGCCCCGAGTGGATGCAACGCCGTCTCCTCGCCGCGGGCATGCGCCCGATCAGCAACATCGTCGACATCTCCAATTACGTGATGCTCGAATACGGCCAGCCCACGCACGCCTTCGACGCGAAAAAAATCGGCGGGCACAAACTCATCATCCGCCCGGCCAACGAGGGTGAAAAAATCATCACCCTCGACGAAAAGGAGCGCGCGCTCAGCAGTCGCATGCTCGTCATCGCCGACGCCGAGAAACCGCTCGTCATCGCCGGTGTCATGGGCGGCGAAAACTCGGGCATCGACGACACCACGACCGACATCATTCTCGAGGCCGCCAGTTTCGCGCGCAGCCTCATCCGCTGGACATCGCGCCGCCTCGGACTCTCCTCCGACTCATCCTACCGTTACGAACGCGGCGTCGATCCGCACATGCTCGACGAAGCCACGCGCCGCGCCATCTCGCTCATCCTTGAGCTCTGCGGCGGGCAAGTCGCCGGCGCCACGCACAAGGCCGGGGGCGACGTCCCCTGGCAACGCGAGGTTCAAGTCACCGCGTCCTTTGTGAACGAACGCGTCGGCTTCGAAATCCCCGTCGCCGAGCAACGCGCCGCGCTCGAGGCGCTCGAGCTTCGAATCACACGCGAGGATAAAAACGCCCCCGGCGGCCCCGCATGGACGGTTGCCATCCCGAGCTGGCGCAACGACCTCGACCGTCCCATCGACCTCGTCGAGGACGTCCTTCGTGTTTACGGCACGGAAAAAATCCCCCCCGCGCCCGTGCTCGCGCCGACGATCATCGGCAACGACGCCCCCATCGTGCTCTTCAACCGCGAAGTTTCCGCATACCTTGTCGGCCAGGGTTTCAACGAATGCGTGAACTACACGCTGCGCTCCAAGCGCGAAGTCGAGACGTGGGTTTCACAAGCCGCCGGGGCCGAGCTTGCGCTCCTTAATCCCTTCACCGAGGACCAGTCGCACCTTCGCCCCACCCTCGTGCTCGGACTCCTCGAAACGCTCAAACTCAACCAATCGCGTGGCGTGCCGACGGCGCGCCTCTTTGAAACCGGGCGTGTCTTCATCGAGCGCGACGGACAAAACTTCGAGTGTGTTTCGGTCGCCTTCATCATTGCCGAAAACGACCTCGACCGCGCCTGGCTCAAGCGCGAGCCCGCCGACTTCTACACGACAAAACGCCTCGTCGAAACCCTCGCCGGCATCGGCGGCATCGACATTGCCCGCCAGCCCGTGAAAGCGCCCGGCGGTTCGTTCTTCGGATGGCAGGAAGGCCAGTCCGCCATCATCGGCGACATCGCCCACGGCTGGACCGCGCGCCTCGGCCTGATCAACCTCGCCATGGTTCGCAGCCTCGGCATCGAGGGCAAGGTCTACGGCGGCACGCTCTCGATTCTCTCCGAGCGCGTCAAAACCGTCTCCGACCGCCGCCGCTATCAACCCATCACGATGCACCCCGCCGCGCTCCGCGACATCGCGCTCGTGGTCGATGAAAAGCTCCCCGCCGGCGACGCGCAAAAAACACTGGCCAAGCACGCCCGCGCCACGCTGCCGAAAACCTTTGCGCTCGAAGCCGCGAACATCTTCGACGTCTACCAAGGCAAGGGCCTGCCCGAGGGCAAAAAAAGCCTCGCGTTCAGCCTCGTCTATCGCGCCCCCGACCGCACCCTCACCGACGACGAAGTCAACACCGCCTTCGCCAAGCTTCAGGAAATCCTCGCCAAGGAAACCGACTGGCAGATCAGAAAGTAGCAAATCGGCCCGGCAAACGCACAGGATTGCCTCATGGGGCAATCACCAGTCCAATCCAGCCACAAAGCGTGTTCTTCGGAAGGCGCCAATAGGTGGGACGGTTGGCGGGCTTTCGCTCGAAATAACAAAACGCCGTGCGATAGGCATCGCGCGAAGTGTTTTGGTGTTCAAATCAAATAAACCGCATTCCTTGCGCCTTCCACGCCTCGTTGCGACGGTGCGTTGCGCAAAGACCAATCCGAGGTTTGGTTGCCCTCGCTTTCTTGAGCGGGAATCCTTTCGTTGCGCTCACCCCCAACCGCCCGTTATTCAATGATCACCATGCTTTCATCCAAAACCATTCCGTTTCTTGTTTTCATTTCGTGCTGCCTGCCCCCGCTTTGCGCCGCCTCGGGGACATTTGCCCTTTCGCCGCCCGCGGGGGAAAATTATGTGACCTGCGAGGGCGTTTATCCCGGCCATTTGCAGGGGATCACGACAAATGGCGCGGATGCCATTTATTGGTCGTTCACCACCGCGCTGGTCAAAACCACCCCCGCCGGAAAGGTTCTCAAAAAAATCAACGTGATCAACCATCACGGCGACCTGACTTTCGCGAACGGCAAGGTTTATGTGGCGGTGAACGATTACGTCAGCGAGAAGCCGGGGCAGTTTAACCATCCCAACCCAAACAATCCCGCGAGACAGTGGGTTTACGAATACGACGCCGGCCTCAATTTTCTAGCCCGCCATTCGGTTCCGCAGGTTATCCACGGCGCGGGCGGTGTGGCGCATCACAAGGGGCATTTTTGGGTGGTCGGCGGACTGCCCGGTCCGTGGGCTGGCGGTTTCGATCCCGAGAAATACAACAAAAACCACCTCTATGAATATGATGCCGCGTTTCGGTTCGTGAGGGTTCACGAGCTGGCCACGGGCAACACCGACATGGGCATTCAGACAGTGGAGTTCGGCGGCGGCAGATGGTGGTTTGGCACCTATGAGGGCTCGCCCCGGCGTCCGGTCGGCGGTAAAGGCACGCCGGGCTGGCGGCACCAAGTTTTCTCGACCGGCGAAAACCTCGCCGCATTTGTGCGCTTCGGCTTCCATGCGAAAAAGCCCGAGGGTATCTATCCGAATGCCTCGTTGGGAATCGCCGCGCTGCCCGGCGGCCAGTTTTTAATCGGAGGCGGAAGCGGCAAAAAGAATGAACGCCGAGGCCACTGATGATGGACGGTTGAAGGTGCTTGATAGGGTTCCTGTGAAATGAAGGAGAAAACAACAAACTAATCCTGATCATGAAAATATTATATACTGTCTTGCTGTTCATATTTGGTGCGGTGCCAATGATGCGGGCGGACTGGAGTTTATTGAGGAATGACGACGGACAGATTGTGGAGGTCGCAATCGACTTCACTATTGAGAAGAAAACAGAAACCTCGGACGGTGGCATTTCGTTAGTAGTGAGTTCCGAAAAATGAAGGTCAAACCTACGGGTTTTCCGCGGAGATTTTAAAACCCCGTGACTCCGAAACCTTAGCGAAAAGAAAGAGGGATCGTCGGCCCATTACGAGAAGCAGCATAATTATCACATCCACGGGCGAATCTACAAAATCCCTCGAAAAGAAACTCAATCACTTGCTTAACATGCAGGATGATTCCGAAGCGCCGACTCGCGTTGCAGGTTTGTATTCTGCGGTATCGCCTGCGGCGTCTTTTTCAACACCCTCGCTCTTTGATGCCGTGGATATCGGAATTGTTTTCGATCATGAGGGGAAACAGGTGAACGCCCGCGGTTTTCACATTAAAATATTCATGGATATTCCCATGAATCGCTTTACTGTGTATTTTTCAGAACGAGGAGGCATAGGAGGAACTTCCGAGGCCACACGAACACGGATGAAGAAATACCCGAATAAGAAGTCATAACCAAAGCGAGCAAACGATAGTCCAGCAAAGTGGTCTTGGCAAACCCGACGGCGCACTCGTGGCGTCAGCCTCGCTGATCAAACAGGCAAACTTGGCAGTCCGCGCTACAAAAAAACGGCGTCCGTTTTATGGGACACCGTTGAGTGTTTGTGAATGTTGATGACCTTTCCGCTGCTTAGCTGGCCGGGGTTTCCGGAGCGGCGGGAGGAGGCGTGTCGGCGGCGGGTGCGGCTTCGCCGTTGGCGGCTTGCTGCTGGGTTTCCATTTCCTTCATCGCGGCTTTGCGCGAGAGGCGGACTTTGCCGGAGCGCTCGTCGATGCCGATGCACTTGACCCACATTTCGTCACCGACTTTGCAGACGTCCTCGGTGCGGCGCACGCGGAAATCAGCGAGTTCGCTGATGTGCACGAGGCCTTCCTTGCCGGGGATGCATTCGACAAAGGCGCCGAATTCTTTCGTGCCTTTCACGACGCCGCGGTAGAGCTTGCCGACTTCGATTTGCGCGCCACCGCCGCAGAGGATGTCGATTTCCTGGATGGCGCGGGCCATCGAGTCGGCGTTGTTCGAGTAGATGAAGACCTTGCCGGAGTCGTCCTCGGCGATGTCGATTTGCGCGCCGGTGGTCTCGACGATGCGACGGATGGTCTTGCCGCCCGGGCCGATGAGGAGGCCGATGTTGTCCGGATCGATCTGGATGGTCTGGATGCGCGGCGCGTAGGTGCTGAGCTGGGCGCGGGGCGCGGGGATCGAGGCGAGCATGACTTTCAGGATTTCAATGCGCGCGTCGCGGGCCTGATAGATGGCTTTCTTGGCGATCTCGAAGGGGAGGCCGTTGATCTTGAGGTCGAGCTGGAAGCCGGTGATGCCGGTGGTGGTGCCGGCGAGCTTGAAGTCCATGTCGCCGAAGTGATCTTCCTCGCCGAGGATGTCGGTGACGGTGACCCATTTGGAGATCGAGCCGTCATCGGCGTTCTCGGTCATGAGGCCGCAGGAGATGCCGGCGACGGGCGCGATGATGGGCACGCCGGCGTCCATGAGCGAGAGGCAGCCGCCGCAGATGGAGGCCATCGAGGTGGAGCCGTTGGAGGCCATGATGTCGGAGACGACGCGGATCGAATACGGGAAGACGTCCTCGGGCGGGAGCACGGGAACGAGGGAGCGCTCGGCGAGCGCGCCGTGGCCGACTTCGCGGCGGCCGGGGCTGCCGAAGCGGCCGGTTTCGCCGACGGAATACGGCGGGAAGTTGTAGTGGAGGATGAACGATTTCGACTTGGCGCCGCCGGTGAGGGCGTCGAGGTCCTGGGCTTCCTTGGTGGGGCCGAGGGTGGTGGTGACGATGGTCTGGGTGTCGCCGCGCTTGAACATGGCGGAGCCGTGCACGCGGGGGAGGATGCCGGCCTCGGCGGCGATGGGGCGCAGCGAGGTCGAGTCGCGTCCGTCGGCGCGGGTGCCGCGTTCGAGAACGGCCTTGCGGTAGGCGCTGTATTGGAGGTCTTCGAAGACGATGCCGATGTCGTGGTCCGCGAAATTGCCTTCGCCGAGCTCGGCGGTGAGGGCGGCTTTGCACTCCTCCTTGAGGGCGGCGACGTTGGCGGAGCGAACTTGTTTTTCCTTGCCGAAGATGGCGTCAACGATCTTGGGGGCGGCGATGCGCTCGACGATGGCGCGGGCCTCGGGCTTGGCGGAGACGAGCGGGTATTCGCGCTTGGGTTTGCCGGCGATGGAGACGAGCTGCTTGATTCCGGCGATGATGGGCTGGATGGCCTTGTGCGCAAATTCGAGCGCCTCGATGAAGCGGTCCTCGGGGAGCTGCGCGGCGGAGCCCTCGATCATGAGCATGTCTTTTTCGGTGCCGACGTAGATGAGGTCGAGGTCGGACGAATACATTTGCTCGATGGTGGGGTTGGCGACGAACTGGCCGTCGATCTGGCCGACGCGCACGGCGCCGATGGGGCCGGACCAGGGAATGTCGGAGATGGCGAGCGCGGCGCTGGCGCCGTTGACCATGGAGATGTCGGCGTCGTTGATTTGGTCGGCGGAGAGGAGCAGGCCGATGACCTGCACTTCATTGAGGAAGCCGGCGGGAAAGAGCGGACGGCAGGGGCGGTCGCAAAGGCGCGAGGTGAGGATTTCCTTTTCGGAGGGGCGGCCTTCGCGCTTGAAATAACCCCCGGGGAAACGTCCTGCGGCGGAATATTTTTCGCGGTAATCGACTGTGAGCGGGAAGAAGTCCTGGCCGGGCTTGATGTTTTCGGCGGCGGTGGCGGCGACGAAGAGCGTGGTTTCGCCGACTTGGACGGTGACCGCGCCGTTGGCGAGGTGCGCGAGCGAGCCGGTGCCAAAGGTGATGCCGAGCTCGGGGACTGTGACTGTGTGTTTTTGATTCATGTTCGTATTTTGGATTTTGTATTCTCGATTTTGGATTGATGAACCACGGAAGATAATTCGAGAGGGTATTGATGGTTTCCGGGTTTTGTTTTTTAACCGCGAATGGACGCTAAAGGACGCGAATAAATACAAATGAAACACGGGTCGAAAATCGGCCTGTTATTCGCGTCTATTCGCGTTCGTTCGCGGTTCTAAATCTCTGACTGGTTTTTATTATGGGCAAAAACTCGCGGACAATGGTGTTCGCGTTGCTTTTGCCGGGAGGTGTCTTTTTTGCATCCTCGTTCAGTGTTCGAGAGATTTCCGTTTGGCGCCTGCGCTGTTTTTTGCGGCGGAAGAGACAAGCGGAAATGTCCCGGAATCTGTGGCGAGTGTCGTTGGCTGCGCGGGGCAGTTAAGACAACGGGCGACCCGCGGATCGGGTCGCCCGTGTGCTGAAAAGAGTGGTTAGCGACGGAGGCTGAGCCTTTGCAGCATCTCGTTATACTTGGGCAGATCGTTGCGCTTCAAGTAATCGAGGAGTTTGCGGCGGCGGCTGGCCATCTGGAGAAGGCCGCGGCGGCTGTGGAAGTCCTTGCGATGCGTGCGCAGATGCTCGGTCAAGTGATTGATGCGAGCGGTGAGCAACGCGATCTGGACTTCGGAAGAGCCGGTGTCCTTCTCGTGTGTTTTGAACTGACTGATGATTTCTGGTTTTACTACTGTTGACATGTGGTTTTGTGGTTTTGAACTGCACGACCGTAGGGGCGCCTTGTTGAAGGGCGTCCGCGCAACCCGCTCCTGCCTGCGAAGTTGTGAGACAACGCGGGCGTTTGCCGGTGGCACCGTTCCAATCCGGCGGGATGCCGGACCGGTCATGGTGGGAATCCGCAACCGACGGACTTCCACTAACGCAAGCCGCGATATATCTAGGAGCGCGCAAGGCGGCGCAAGAAGAATTTACGCAAATCCTCACGGAGTCGACCTCGCGAATGCCCCCACCCTTTCCCAAAAAATTCGATAGGACCCAAAACACACTCATCGTCACCACCCAAACCTTTGTCCGGAAAAACGCAGGGAACCCCACACACACGCATTGTGCGCGCATCGAATGCTCACTTTGCGATCAGCTTTATCAGCGCGGCGCGGTCGGTTTTGCCGCGCTGGGTGAGCGGGAATGCCGGCAGCACAACAATGCGGTCGGGGATTTTCCACGCGGCGAGACGCGGGGTGAGCTGGCGGCGGATGTCGGCGGCGGTCGGCGAGGGCGCGTCGCTGGCGACGGCGGCGGCGATGGCGTCGGGGCGCGTTGGATGCGCGGCGACAAAGGCTTCGCGCACACCGGGCAGGGCGCGGAGCATCGTTTCCACTTCGCCGGGGTCGAGACGGCGGCCCGCGATTTTCAGCGTGCGTCCGGCACGGCCAAGCAGGGTGAGTTCGCCGGCAGGGTTGAATTCACCGCGATCGGGCG
This sequence comes from Ereboglobus luteus, assembly GCF_003096195.1. NCBI lineage: Bacteria > Pseudomonadati > Verrucomicrobiota > Opitutia > Opitutales > Opitutaceae > Ereboglobus > Ereboglobus luteus. The sequence continues at coordinate 88,039 of NZ_CP023004.1, forward strand.
GCGAATAGCGTCCGCGTCCGTGGACAGAGGGGCTTTCGACGGTGAAGCGTTTGCCGCGGCGGAAGGTGATGCGCACGCCGTCGATGAGTTGCCCGATGGCGCGGCCAGTTTCCGCGGCGTCGCCTTTGCGGTCGTAGGCGATGCCGCCGGTTTCGCTGGTGCCGTAGAAATTGTGGACGTGTTTGCCGTATTTGTTTGCGAAAGCGAGCGCGTCGGCGGGCTGGAGCGGCGCGCCGGCGGAAATGACGAGGCGCAGGCTGGCGAGCGCGGCGGGCGAAACGTCGGTGCTTGAGAGCGCGCGCAGGAGCGTGGGCACGGCGGGAAAAACGGTCGGTTTCCAACGGGCGCAATCGGCGGCGATGGATTGCGGAAACGGGCTGGCGGCGCTGAGGAGGGGCGTGCCTTGTTCGAGGAGCGGAATGACGAGGTGGCCGAGTCCGTAGGAGTGCCCGAAGGGGATGATGCCAAGGTTGAGGTCGCCGGGGCTGATGCGCATGGTTGCGCAAATCTGGCGTCCGTCGGCGAGCATTTGCGTGTGGGTGAAAACGAGCGCCTTGGGAACGCCGGTGCTGCCGCTGGTGAGTTTGATGAGCAATTCGTCGCGGCGTCGAACGGGCGGGCGAGGCGCGAGCAGGGTGAGTTCACCGTCGCGCAAGATCGAGGCAGCGCGGCTGACGTCGGCAATGGCGGCAAGGCGGTCGGGTGTTTCCTTGGAGTCGGCGAGCGCGGGGACAGCACCGATTTCGAGCAGACCGAGGAAGATGTAAAACCAGCGCGCGCTGTTCGGCTCGGCCATGACCACGCGGCGACGCGTGATGTGCGCGCGGGTGTCGGTGGGAAGTGAATCGAGCCAGACACGTGCGGCGGCGGCGAGTTCAGCGCGACTCCAGACGCGCGCGGTGTCGCCGTCGATGACGGCGGTGGCGGATGGCGATTGCGCGACAAGTGCGCGCCAGGTGGCGAGGAGGTTTGTTGGGTAGGGCGAAACCTCCGGCTGAGCCGATTGCTTTTTCGCGTTCGGTGACAATTCCGGCTCAGCCGGAGGCTTCGCCCTACCTTTGGTATCGCCGACCGGAGCCATTATTCTGCCAACAGACGGCGGAGGGTTTCATCAACTAACTTCGGGTTCGCTTTGCCTTTGCTGGCTTTCATTACGGGGCCTTTTAGGCCGTTGATGGCACTTTCCTTGCCGGCTCGGAATTCTTCGGCGGCTTTGGCGTTGGCGGCTATCGCGTCGCGGCACCATTGTTCGAGTTCGTTGGCGTCGGTCGGGACGGCTTTTAGGTTTTTGCGGTCGGCGATTGGCTCAGGGGCGTCGCCGGTGGCGAACATTTCGGCGAAGACTTCCTTGGCGGTGTTGGTTGTGAGCGTGCCGGCGGCGATGAGTTTAACGAGCGCGACGAGGTGCGCGGGCGGGATTTTTGCGACGGCTTCCTTGAAGGTGGCCTTGGTCGCGCCGAGTTCGCGGAGGAGGTCGTTGGTGATCCAGTTGCCGAGGGGTTGCGCGAGCGCGGGGGCGTCGGAGCCGGCGAGTTTCACGGCGGCGTCGTAGTAGTCGGCGAGGGGTTTGTCCCAGATGAGGACGGAGGTGATTGTGTAGGGGAGATTGTGGTCGGCCATGAGGCGGCGCTGTCGGTCGAAGGGGCGCTCGGGGAGCGTGGCGGCAAGGGAGTTTTTCCACTCGGCGCTGACGTGCACGGGCATGAGGTCGGGGTCGGGGAAGTAGCGGTAGTCGTGCGCGTCCTCCTTGGTGCGGAGCGATTGCGAGACGCCGGTCAGTCCGTCGTAATCGCGGGTTTCCTGGACGACGGAGCCGCCTTTTTCAACGAGGGCGGTCTGGCGCTTGATTTCGTGCTCGATGGCGTCGCGGACGTAGGAGATGGAGTTGAGGTTTTTCATCTCGACCTTGGTGCCGAGCGTGGTCGAGCCGACGGGGCGGATGGAGACGTTGGCGTCGCAGCGCATCTGGCCTTTTTCCATGTCGCAATCGGAGACGCCGCCTTGCTGCATCGTGGCGCGGAGGATGGTGAGGAACGCGGCGGCTTCGTCGCCGCTGGCGAGCGCGGGTTCGGTGACGAGTTCCATGAGCGGGGTGCCGGCGCGGTTGTAATCGACGAGCGACTCGGTAGCGAAGTGGTTGAGCTTGCCAACATCCTCCTCGAGGTGGATGCGGTTGAGCGGAATCGTCTTGTGCTCGCCCATGATGTTGCGCGCGGAGCCGGGGAGTTCGATTTCGACGGAGCCGCCGAGGCAGATGGGGGCGAACTGCTGTGTGAGCTGGTAGTTTTTGGGCGAGTCGGGGTAGAAGTAGTTTTTGCGGTCCCAACGGCATTCGTCGGCGATGCGGCAGTTGACGAGGAGGCCGGCGCGGATGATCTGGTCGATGGCGGCTTTGTTGAGCACGGGCAGCGCGCCGGGAAGCGCGAGGACAACCGGGTCGGTGAGCGTGTTGGGTTCGTGCCCGTAACCGGAGGCGGCACGGGTGAACATTTTTGTGCGGGTCTTGAGCTGGATGTGAACTTCAAGACCGATGACGGCTTCGTATTTCATTTTTTTGGAAAAATTCTTTTTTTAACCACGGAGGACACGGAGAGGCACGGAGTCAGAGGACTCTGCGAAATATGCCATCCTTGAGCAGGGGAACGTTGAAATTGATGAGGAAACCGATGCGGTGTCCGGAGAGTTTTAGGTAGGTGATGAGTTGCGCCTCGTGAACGTCGTGCAGTTCTTCCACCGCCTTGAGTTCAAGGATGACTTCGTTTTCCACTAGCAAATCCAAACGATAACCAACGTCGATGAGGGAACCCTTATAGTTCACGGGCACTTCTTTTTGGCGCTCATATTCCAGGCCCCTCAGTCCGAGCTCGAATGCGAGGGCGGCCTCATAGGTTGACTCAAGCAGTCCCGGCCCGAGCACCTTGTGCACCTCAATGGCCGCTCCGATAATTTTCTCTGTGAGTTCTTCCTGCAACAACGTGGTTTTCATTTGGAGGATTAAAATAAACCGGTCATCTCTGTATTCTCCGTGTTTCTCAGTGTTCTCCGTGGTTAATAAATCAGAGATTCGGCAGGTGCTTCGCCCAGTCGTGCGCGCTGTCGTAGGCGTGGGCGATTGAGAGCAACTCGGCTTCCTTGAAGGGCTGGCCGATGAGTTGCACGCCGATCGGGAGGCCGGTTTGCGTGAAGCCGCAGGGCATGCTCAGGCCGGGGAGTCCGGCCATGTTCACGCCGATGGTGTAGATGTCGCCGAGGTAGGCTTCGAGGGGCGTCTTGTGCGAGCCTTTGAGGAAGGCGGGCGTGGGCGAGGTGGGCGCGATGATGGCGTCAACTTGCTTGTAGGCGTCGATGAAATCCTGGCGGATGAGCGTGCGGACTTTTTGCGCGCGCAAATAATAGGCGTCGTAATATCCGCTGCTGAGAACGTAGGTGCCGAGGATGATGCGGCGCTTGACTTCCTCGCCGAAACCTTCGGCGCGGGTTTTCGAGTAGATGTCAACGGCGTCGGTCGCGGCGGTCGAGCGGTGACCGTAGCGAATGCCATCGAAACGGGCCATGTTGGAGGAGCACTCGGCGGTCGCGACGATGTAGTAAACGGCGATGCCGTATTCGGTGTGCGGGAGCGAGACTTCGCGGATTTCGCAGCCTTGGTTTTTGTAGAAATTGATCGCGGTTTGGACGGCGGCGGCGACTTCGGGGTCGAGTCCGTCGCCAAAATATTCCTTCGGGACGCCGAGCCGCCACGGGCCTTTTTTCTGGTGGAGCGCGGCGCGGTAGTCGGGGATTTCGGCGAGGATGGAAGTGGAGTCGAGCGGGTCGTGCCCGGCGATGGCGGAGAGCATGATGGCGGCGTCCTCGACAGTGCGGGCGATGGGGCCGACTTGGTCGAGCGAGGAGGCGTAGGCGGAGACGCCGTAGCGCGAGACGAGGCCGTAGGTGGGCTTGAGGCCGACGAGGTTGCAGAACGACGCGGGCTGGCGGATCGAGCCGCCGGTGTCAGTGCCGAGCGCGGCGGTGACTTCGCCCGCGGCGATGGCGGCGGCGCTTCCGCCGGAGGAGCCGCCCGCAACGCGCGCGAGGTCGTAGGGGTTGTTGGTGGGACCCATCGCGGAATTTTCGGTGGAGGAACCCATCGCAAATTCGTCGAGATTGAGGCGTCCCCAAAAGACGGCGCCGGCTTCGCGGAGCTTGCGCGTCACGGTGGCGTCGTAGGGCGAGATGTAATTGGCGAGCATCTTCGACGAGGCTGTGAGCGGCTGATCCTTTACGGAGATGATGTCCTTGAGGCCGACGGGAATGCCGTCGAGCGGGCCGAGCGTTTTGCCTGCGGCGCGGCGTTCGTCGGACGCGCGAGCTTGGGCGAGCGCGGCGGCTTCGTCGAAGGAATTGAACGCGCCGACGCGGGAATCAACGGCCTTGGTGCGGTCGATGCAGGCTTGGAGGAGTTCGACGGCGGAGATCGCGCGGGAGTCGAGTTGCGAGGAGACTTGGGTGAGCGGGAGGTTGATTGGCATCGGAAACAGGAGAGGGATTCGGGCGGTTGTTTTAATTAACCACGGAGGACACGGAGAGCGCGGAGGGACGGAAGAAGATGAGTTTGGAGTTTTGTTTTTCTCCGGGAACTCCGTGTTCTCCGTGGTTAATCTTTCTGAGTGAGTTATTCGACGACCTTGGGCACACTGATCATATTGTCGCGCTGGGCGGGGGCGTTGCGGAGGGCTTCGTCGGCGGTGAAGCCGGGCGTGACGTTGTCCTCGGCCCAGACGTTGGAAATGGGGAAGCCGTGCGCGGTCGGCTCGATGCCGGTGATGTCAACGCGCTTGAGCTGATCGACGTATTTGAGGACGTCGCCGAGCTGCGCGGCGAACTTCTCCTTTTCGTCGGGCGCGAGGTCGATGCGCGCGAGCGAGGCGAGTTTTTCGATGTCGAGATTTGGTGATGTGGCGGCCATGTGAAAAATAAGAGGATGATCCGTTCTGAGAAAGTTGCACAGAAGGAAATGAAGGGAATTTCAAGAAAATCCGGCTTCCATTCGCAAGCTATTGATTGCATCCCTTCGGCCTTTAAACTTAGACTTTGCCTAACTTGATTCCTCGTAATGAATTTCTTGGCAACAACCCCACGGCCATTTAAGCGCATCTTGCGTGCACTCCTCCTATCCACGCTCCTGTCGGCAACAGCTTTTGCAACAGCGCAAATGCCGGACATTTTAATATATAAAGGGGAAGAATATTCTCTTCATATAAATCCGCTTGATGAGTTTTTTTACAAAAATCCCGACGTGAAATTGCCAAAATCATCCACCCTCGTAATATCATCGGCATTATGGCGTGGATACCTTGCCACGTTTGAAATTAAAAATGATTATTTTTTTATCAAGAACGTGCAAACACTGACCGGCGATGGGAAAGGCACAGCCGAATCAAGATGGAAAAGCGTGATCAATGATATCTTCAAGGAGACAATGAGCAGGCGACTTGATTGGTTTTCGGGATTACTGATTTTGCCCCGAGGAAAAGTGGTTGATTATGTCCACTTAGGATATGCATCTACCTTTGAAAATTATACGCTACTAGAGATAGACAAGGGGAAATGTGTTAAAGAAAGGCATTTTTCAACCGAAGGGTATTCTAAATTTAAAAAGAAACAATTCAAGGCGTTTAAAAAAACTGATGAATACAATAGACTTATTAATAAATTTAATGAACAAGGAGTGAGTAAAAAACGAGCAATTGCAAATATAAGAAATCGAGTAGTTTATTACTCAAAAAAGATACTGGTTGACTGATGTATTTCAAAAATCACTCAAGTTTAGCCATTAAAGCGGCCAGTCGGAAACAATCTACTCGCAAGCAACGTCTGCGATTGTGACGGCGCCGTCGTTGCCGGAATACATGCGGCGGTTATTTGAGTTGAATTCGTATTTCACGTCGAGCGCGAGTTGCTCGATCGAGACGAGTTTGTAGTGGACGAGCTGGTAGGTGTCGCCGGCGCGCGAGGTCTCGAAGGCGATGAGGAGGTGGACGGCGTCGCACGCGATTTTCGGGTCGTCGGAGGGCGAGAGATAAAATGTGCGCATGGTGGTGCCGGCCGTGGCGGCGCTGTAGGTTTTGCACTCCATGTAAAAACGCTCGTCGTTGAATGTGAAAGTGATGTCGGGGTAGCCGACCTCGCGAGCCCTGCCGCTTTTCGCGCCGGTGGGAACGGCGGAGGGCAAGCCCTCGGCGTCGAGTGCGGCGCGGACGTATTTTTCGACGGCGTTGCCGACTTCGTTGACGCGTTTGCTGTTGATGCCGCCCTCGGATTTTATTTTCGCGACGACCGCGGCGGCGGCGCGATTCAGGCGCTTGAGGACCTCGGCGTGGCTTGGGTTTTCGGAATCGAAGGGGAGCACCTTGTGGCCGGTGAGCGACTCGACGACGACGCTAAGCGGCACGGAGCGGATCGGCGCGCGCATTTGCGCGATGGCGGCCTTGGTTTGCCCGGGATCGGCGGCGGGTGGCGCGACAGTGCCCGAGGCTGTTTGCGCGACGGCGGCGGCGCAGAGGAGAAAAACAAAACATGCGCAAGACAACGCGAACGGTCGCGAGCCCGGACGCCGGCGGGGGATAGTAAATCGGGCGGGGTATTCATGTCGGAGTTGGGTTGTGTGCCTTGGGGGGCGGCGCGGACCGGAGTGCTTGCGCTACTGCGCCATCACGCGCTTGAGCAACAAGTGCGGAAACGAGGGCGCGTAGTTCCAGTCCCTGGCTTCGCTCCAAAAGGCTTCGCGTTGCGCGGGATGGCGGAAACCGAGAAGGCAAAAGATTATACGATTATCCAGGGGCGTCACCAGGCACGTCCGCACAGCGGCGATATCAGGCGCGGTGTCGCGGGAGGATTCGAGAATGCCGGCAAGCGTGCGCGGGTTGCGCCCGGCATTGCGCAGGGCCTCGATGCCTTTTGCGTAACAGGCGTCCGCGCTGGCGGCGTCGTTTTCATGATGCGCGACGATGGCGGCGAGAAACCAGTTTTGCGCCGCGGGGTTTTCAATCCCGGAGAGCGTTTCAGCCGCGGCCGCGTGGTTGCCGGTGCTGAGCGCGTGGTTCAACGCCAGCGCGCCCCACTGCTCCCGCTTGGCGAGCTGCCCGAGTTGCGACGCGTAACGTTTTTCATCCCCGGAACCGTAGGCAAAAAGTGTCTCCAGATACGCGCGACAATCGGCGAGATCCTCCTTGGACATTTGATTGCCCGCCGCGTTTGCATAGGTGATGAGCGCGCGCGTGATTTCCGTGCTCGGACGTTTGCAAAAACCGAGCATGAGCATGACATTGCCCGCGAGATCCATGCGGGCGGGCGACTCATGAAACCACTTGTTCGCAAGCTCAAACGCATCGTCGGGGCGGTTGAGCGCGACAAGGAGATTGACGCGCTCCTCGTTGTAATTTCCGCCCTCGGCGCCGGAGGCAACTTTTTCAAAACAATCAAGCGCGCCGGCGAAATCGCGATCGCGAAGCGCCTCGTATGCGAGGCCGTTCCATGCGTATGCGCACGGCTCGACGGGGGAGGTTAGCGCCTTTTTATAAAACACGCGCGCCTCGCGTCCGTCGGGAAGAATGCGCGCCAGCAAATAATTGCACGCGCCGTTATCCGGGTTTTCGGCAAGGCGCGCGCGATAGTCGGCGACCAGGTCGAGATCGCGAAATTTGGCGTCCGCATAATCCTGATAATAACGATGCCATTGCACGTTGACCGGGCGGCTGTCGAGGTGCTGTTCAAAAATGCGCCGCGCATCGTCGGGTTTCAGTTGATTGATCACACCGATGAGCGAGGGGATCGCGTCCGAGCCATGCACAAAAGTGGCGCGCGCCGCGTAAGCCGCCGCGTCCTCCAGCGTGCCATATCTTTGGATGAGGTTGACCGCCGCCATGGTGGAGGGGGAAGGCACAACATCGAGATGCGTGCGCGTGGAGTTCGAACCTTTTTTCAAGCGAAGCGTGGACGGCGCATCCGTGAAATAATAGTCGGGCTTCCGGATGTCGTAAACGCCCTCGTTGACAAACAACTCGATGGGCTTGGGTGCGTCGTCGCCGCCCTTGCCGGCCGCGGAGCGCGCGGTGTAGGTGATTATTTCGCGATAGATGATGGCGAGCCGGTCGGGGTTTATCATGACGGCGCGATGAAGCCCGCCGGGCCACGTCCAGATGGAAACCGGCCCCACGTGAATCGTGGCGTTGAACTCCTGGCTCACGCCGGGAAGCTCGGCGCGCACTTCGTAGCGGCCCGCCGGAAGCTCGATGTGCCTGACCGGGGCGCCCTCCCCCGTCGCCGCGGGACACTCGTGCGAAGCGTCGTTAAACGCGACCTCGTAGGAAACGCCCAGCCCGTTGACGAGCGTGACCGTGCGCGTCGTGTTCATCGTCCAGAAACCGAGGCAAACATAGACGGCCAAAGCAAACACGCACAACACGGCGGCGAGCCTGAACGCGGCAAACACCGGCGACGGGCGCGAGGTGTGTTGCGCATCGTCGCGAAAACTGGCGGGCGTTGACGGATCAGGACCGAACTGCGTCGGCATCGGCGCGGCGGGTTGCGGACGGCCGGAGTGCGAGGAAGTCGAATGCTGTTGTTCAGGCGCAAGATTCGCCGCCTGTCCGGCGCGCAACGACTCATCGTAGTGTTTGCGCCAATCGTCGGTCAGGTCGGTGCCGCCGCTGATTGTCCGCCAGAGCGCGGCGGGCGTGTAAATGATTCCCCACGGAAAACCCCACCAACCGAAGAGGAGCGAGACAAGCACCCACGGAAGCGCGCAGCCGAATCCGCCGCCCCCCGGATGAATCAGATACGCGCGCGTGCTGCGGCGAAGAGTGACCACGAGAAATGACACGCAGTAGGAATAAACAACGAGACGCGCGCCGCGCTCGATCTCGCCGCGCAATTCCGCCTCGGTGTAGTCGGCCGGGTTGTTGCTGGATTTCATGATTGGTTAAATGGATTGCGCTCCTTGCGTGGAAAAAACTCCGCGCGCCGCGCCTTAGATTTCCGGCACCTTTGCGCGCTTGAACTCCACCTCGATCGCGTCAATCGAAAGCGTGATCTCGTGCACGCACGTCGCGAGCGATGACACGAAGCAGACCAGCGCAAGCGCGAGTGTGATTTCGCCGGAATACCACGGCACGGAAAAATACATGAGCCCCATCGACAACGCCGCGAGCAACAGCGCCGCGAGGCCGAGCATCTGCATGCGCTTGATCAGATGCAGCCGGTGCCGGATGTTGATCAACTGCACCTCCCAATGCGGCTGCGGCGCGACCGAGTGTTCCTTCAGGATTCCGCGCGCCAGCGTCGTCAGCGCGAGAAACCGGTTTGTGTAGGCAAGGCACAACAGCGAGATCGCGGGAAAAATCAGCGCGGGGATGGAGGCGTTGTTCATGCGCGCAAGCGTGCAATCCCGAGGCCCCGGTGAAAAGGCAAAAGCACGGCAAATGCCCCGCGGGCATCGCGGCTTGCCCGTTTTTGTCGAAATGTCATTTATTGCGCGCAACACACGCCGATGCCGCCTCCGAAAAAATACCTCAAACTTGAGCCAAGCCGCGCCCCCGCCGGGCTCGCGGAACGCATCGACGCATTCATCGCCTACCTCAACCTCGAACGCGGCCTCTCGTTCAACACCCAGTCCGCCTATCAAAACGACCTCGACGCCTGCGCCGCGTTCCTCGCCGAAAAACGCGGCGTCAAGTCGTGGCTCGACGCAAGCGCCGACGACGCCACCGCGTGGCTGCACGCGCTGCGCGACAACGGCATGAGCGCCGCGAGCAGCGCGCGCAAGCTCACCTCGCTGCGCGTGTTCGCCCGGCATCTCGTGCGCGACCAACTGCGCCCCGACGATTTCACCGAGCTCATTTCAATGCCCAAGCTCCCGCGCCGCATCCCCGGCACATTGAGCGAGGCGGAAATGGGAAAAATACTCTCGGCACCAACCGGCGGCTCCGCGCTGGCGGTGCGCGACCGCGCCATCCTCGAACTGTTTTACTCGAGCGGACTGCGCGCCTCCGAACTCTCCACGCTCACAATCCCGCAAATCAACCTCGACGACGGATTCCTGCGCGTGTTTGGCAAAGGATCCAAGGAGCGCGTCGTGCCGATCGGCGGCAAGGCAATCGAGGCGCTGCGCGTCTATCTCGACGCCGCCCGCCCGGGCTTCGTGCGCACGGGAAAAACCGGCGCCGAGGTTTTTTTGAGCAAGCGCGGCACGGCGATTTCCCGCAAAACGCTCTGGGTGCTCGTCACGCAATACGCGCGGCGCGCCGGACTCGAAAAAAAAGTGAAACCGCACCTGCTGCGCCACTCGTTCGCCACGCACCTGCTCGGCGGCGGCGCGGACCTGCGCGCGATCCAGGAAATGCTCGGCCACGCGAGCCTCGCCACCACGCAAATCTACACGGCTGTCGAATCCAAGCGCCTGATCGACCAGCACGCGCAATTCCATCCGCGAAACAAGGGATGACCGCCGCCACCGCCCCACCGCCCGCAATCCCCGTGTTCACGCATTGACGCGCGGCCCCGCTTGCAACTTAAACTTCATCCTCAACCTTAAACCTTTTTTGCGATGAGCAACGTATCCACATCCCCCGCGCCCGCCGCCACCGCCACGACGATCAAACCCGTGGATCTGCGCGGCATCCTCAAATACGTGCCCCGCTTCAAGGACCAAATCTTTGTCATCGCGCTCGATGGCGCCATCATCGCCGACGAAAATTTCGGCAACCTCCTCGTCGACATCGCCGTGCTCCGCAGCCTCGGCATCAAGGTCGTGCTTGTCCACGGCATCGGCAAACAACTCCGCGAACTCTCCGAACTGCGCCGCGTTCCCATCACCGACGAAGCCGGCACAGGCGTGGCCGACGCCGCCACGCTCGACCTCGCCATCCGCGCCTCCTCGCGCGTGTCGCACGTCATCCTCGAGGGACTCACGCAAAACGCCATCAAGTGCGCCATCACCAACGCCGTCCGCGCCCTCCCCTCGGCATCCTCCGCGGCATCGACCATCAGTTTACCGGCAAAGTTGACCAAATCGACACCGAGTTCCTCAACACGCTCATCGAAAAAAACATCACCCCAATCGTCTCGCCCATCGGTTTCGGTCCCGACGGGAAGGCGCTCCGCATAAACTCCGACCTCCTCGCCGCCGAGCTCGCCGAGGCGCTCCGCGCCACAAAAATCATTTACCTCGCCCCCCTGCCCGGCCTCGAAATCAAGGGCGAGTTGCGCCGCGACATTCCCGCGCCCACGCTCAAAAACATCCTCGAAAAAACATCCGAGCAGATCGCGCCCGACGCGCAAAGCAAGGCGGTCAACGCCCTTCGCGCCATCGAAACCGGCACCCCGCGCGTGCACATCATCGACGGACGCGCATTCGACAGCCTTCTCAATGAGATCTTTTCCAACGAAGGCGTCGGCACGCTCATCTACGGAAACGAATACCAGCAAATCCGCCGCGCCAGGCGCGGCGACGTGCGCGCCATCCACAACCTCACCCGCGGGGCGGTTCGCCGCGAGGAGCTCATCTACCGCACGCAGCAGGCCATTGAAAAAAATATCGATCAGTTTTACCTTTTCGAAATCGACGACACCCTTATCGGCTGCGTGTCGCTTTACTTTTATCCCGACAAACCCGCGCTCGCCGAAATCGGTTCGCTGTATGTCTCGCCAAACCATCAAAACCGGGGCATCGGCCACAAACTCGTCGCCTACGCCTGCATGAAGGCGCAGGAACGCGGCGCGACAACCGCCGTCGCCCTCTCCACGCAAAGCTATTCCTTCTTCACCACCGCAATGGATTTCGAGGAAACCGACAAAAAAATCCTCCCCGAGGCCCGCCTCAAACTCTACGAGGAAAGCGGCCGCAACCCGAAGGTGCTGGTAAAGACGCTGTGACCGGCCGCAGGGCGAGGCGCCGAGGCCGGTTGGTTGTTCGCGCGCGGCAGCCGTTACAATTCGTGGCACTTGCGGCGCGTTGAGATGTCTTGCATCATGCGGAGCAGATGCGATTTTCACTTTCCCGACACAGTGAGCCAAAAAACCGACAACATCGAAACACAGGTCGTGACCATATGCGGCTGGAAACGCATGCTGATATGGCCGCTCGGCATGCTCGTGCGACTCTGGTGCGCATCGATCCGTTTTGATTGCGACGAGAAAAGCGAAAAAGCCCTCCGAAACGAAGACACGCCCATCGCGTTCATCCTCTGGCACAACCGGCTGTTCATGATCGGCGAGGTTTTCAGGCGCTACCGCAGGCGCAATCTCTACGCGCTCGTCAGCGCAAGCAAGGATGGCGCGTGGCTCGCCGCGTTTTTCGACATCATCGGCATCAAATGCGTGCGCGGATCCAGCAGCTTCAACGCGCGAGAATCAGTCGGCCTGCTCATCAATGTGATGCAACAGGGCCACGACATCGGAATCACGCCCGACGGACCGCGCGGCCCCATTTACGAATTCAAGGGCGGCGGCATGATCGTGGCGCGCCGCGCAAAAGCCGCCGCCGTGCTCATCGGCATGCAATTCCAGCACGCCCGGCAACTGCGCAGTTGGGACCGTTTTTATCTGCCGCGCCCGTTCTCGCGCGTGCGCCTGCGCAGCGAACTGGTGACGCCCGGGGAATTGCGCGACCGCGCCACGACGCCCGAATCGCTCAGCCGGCGTCTTTGCGCGATTAGTCCCGACAAAAAATTGGTCGCGGGCCGTGATGCGAAAGTCGTAGTCTGAAGCCGCATGGAAGCCTCCCACACGCACGCAGCCGTCCGCAAGGAGCGCGTCGCCCGCTGGTCCATCGTCGCGAGCGCGGTGATCACAGTCGGCAAGTTGCTGGCGGGATTGTTTTCGGGGTCGCTCGCGCTGCTCTCCGAGGCCGCGCACGCGCTGGTCGACACATTCGCGACCACCGTCACCTGGTTTGCCATCCGCGCCTCAAACAAACCCGCCGACGACGAGCATCAATACGGCCATGCGAAATTCGAAAGCGTCGCCGCGCTCGTGGAAACAGGAATCCTGTTTTTGCTCGCGCTTGCCGTGCTTGCGCAAGCGGCCAGAAATATTTTCTCGGGCGGACACATCATCGAGGCCACGCCGCTGGTGTTTGCCATTGTCATTGCTTCAATCCTGATCGACCTAAACCGCATTCGCGCGCTCCGCAAAGTGGCGCGCGACACGGGCAGCCAGGCGCTCGCGGCGGATGTGCTGCATTTTTCGTCCGACATGGCCGGATCGGTGCTCGTGCTGCTCGGGTTGATCGCATCGCGCTTTGGTTTTCTCTACGGCGACGCAATCGCGGCGCTGGGTGTCGCGGGGTTCATCGCCGTTGCGGGCTGGCGGCTCGGGCGGCGCACGCTCGACACGCTGCTCGACGCCGCGCCGAAGGGGCGTGTCGCGCGGCTGCGCACAATCGCCTCCGCCGAACCCGGCGTGCTCGGCACGAGCAATATTCGCCTGCGCGCCGCCGGGCACGAGGTTTTTGGCGAAATGACGCTGATGGTCGCGCGCACGCTTTCAATGGAGCAGGCCTCAGCGATTCGCACCAGGGTCCTCGCCGCCATCCGCAAGGAATTCCCGGACACCATGCTGACCGTGACAACCTCGCCTGTCGCCCCGCGCAGCGAAACCGTGCGCGAACGCGTCACGCACATTGCATACAGGCGCGGACTGGCCGTGCATCATGTCACGGTGCAGGATATCGGCGCGCATCTTTCGATCAGTTTCGATCTGGAACTGGATGGCCGCATGAGTCTCGGCGAGGCGCATGAAACCGCCGAGTCACTGAAGGCGGAAATTCGCGCCGAGTTTGGCGCGGGAACCGAGGTCGAGCCGCATATCGAGCCGCTAGAAGTCAAACATCTCCCCGGGCAAAACGCCCCACCCGAAACTATCATTGCGATCACGAGGCTCCTCGAAAAACTTGCCGCGCAAAGCGGATCGGTTTCAGACATCCACAATGTCCGCGTGCGCCAGACGCCGGGCGGCCTGGTGGTCAATTATCATTGCCGCGCCGCCGCGTCGCTCGATGTTGCGCACGCCCACCGGTTGATCGACGAGATCGAGCACCACGCGCGCGACGAATATCCCGCGATCACGCGCATCGTCGGCCACACGGATTTGCTGAAATAGCGGCGGCGCCGGGGGGCGCGCCCTTCGCATGCGATTGTTTCAGCTCAAAATATTCTCAGCAAATTCAGAAACTCGATGACGGGCTTTTGATACAAGCCAAAACACAGCGTGGACAGTGTGAGCACGATGAGTAGCAGCCGCATCATAACGGGCACCTTGATCCGGTCGGCGGGATGCACGGGCGTTTCGTCGGGCACGGCGGAGGACTGCCAGTTTTGGAAAAATGCCGCGCGTATCCACCCGAAGTAGTAATAAATCGAAACCACCACGGCGAGAATCGCAACCGCCAGCAGCCAGTAAAAGCCCGCTTGGAACGCATCGATGAAAATGAGCAGCTTGCCCATGAAACCAAACAGCGGAGGCAGGCCCGCGAGCGAGCCGAGTGCAACCACGAGCACCGCCGCGAGAAGCGGATTGCGCTTTGCCAGTCCGTGATAATCGCTGAATTCCTGCTCGGCATCGTTTTCACCGGCCACAAGCGCCATGACGCCGAACACTGCAAACGAGGCGAGCGTGTAGGCGATTATGTAAATGAACAGAGGAACGTCCGAGGAGCCCTTCAAGTGAATGCCCGCCACGATTCCCATCATCAGAAAACCCGCGTGCGAGACGCCCGACAAACCCATGAGCCGTTTGACATTGTATTGGGTGAGCGCGGCGAGATTGCCAAAAATGATCGTGGCAAACGTCACCACCACAAGCAGCGGCACAAGCACGCGGAAAACGGGCGAGACCACGGGCAACAGCGTAAATAGGAGCGCGAATCCCGCGACCTTGGAACCGACCGAGAGAAACGCCGTCACGGGCGTGGGCGCGCCTTGATACACGTCGGGAATCCAAATTTGGAAAGGCACCAAGCCAATCTTGAAGGCAATGCCGCTGAGCACCAAGAGCACCCCGAGGTTGCCGATGAAGTTATCGGCGTTGTTTGCCAGAAAATGATGCACTTGCAGGTAACTGAGGGGATCAAGCATCGGATAACGTCCCGCTGCAGCCGGATTACCCGCCATGCCGTAAAGCAGCACGATGCCGAAAAGCAGCAGTCCCGAACTGAGCGAACCGAGCACGAGATATTTTAATCCCGCCTCAAGGGAAAACGCGCTCGCGCGATAATAACTGACGAGGACGTAGAACCCGACGGTGATTGTTTCCAGCGCCACAAAAAGCATTAGGAAATGGCTTGCTTGGGCGAGCAGCATCATCGCCGCGGTAATCACGAGCACGATATGGAAAAACTCGACTCGCGGCACGCGTTGTTTTGGCAGCGAGATCATCGCAATCGCATGCACCAAAATCGAGGTGACGACAAAAAACACGCGGAAGAATTGTCCCGAGGGAGTGAATTTCAGCATGCCGTAGAAAATGGAGCCGGTCAGGGTGCTGCCGTTTATCTTTGGCTCAAGCGCCCACAGAAGTGCCGCTGCGAGCACGCAAATCTGCCCCACGATCGAAATGGCGGGAATGAAACGGCGCATGGCCTTGGGCAGCGCCAGCTCAAACACGAGCAGCAAGAGTGCGAGCCCGGCGAGAAGGATTTCGGGCGTAATGAGCACCCAGCCATTTTGGGCGCCGGCGCGTGCGATGTTGGTTATGAAATCGGAGGTCATCGGGTTCGTTTCCTGATAAAAATTATTCTTGGGGCGCGGTTGCCGCCGCGGGAGCGGCGGATTGCGAGATTGTCGCGGACGTTAATTGCGCGTTGAGCGGGGTGGTCACGATTTTGGGCCAGACGCCTACGAGCACCAGCGCGGCGAGCAGCACGAACGCGGGCACTCGCTCGCTCCAGCGCAGGTCGGTCACGGGATTTTCGGCGGCGACTTTTGCGAAGGTTTCCGTCGGCGGTCCGAAGAAGATGCGCGCCGCGGCGCGCAGGCCGTAAATCGCCGAGATGATGATGCCCGCGACGGCGGCAATCGTCATCCATTTGGAAAAGCCCCACAGCGCGACAAAGATGGTCAGCTCGCCCCAGAAGTTCGCGAAGCCGGGCAGTCCGATGCTCGCGAAAATCGCCGCGACGAAGAGCGCGGAGAGCAGCGGCGCTTGTTTTGCAAGGCCGCCCATCGAGGCCATGTCGAAGGTTTGCGTGCGGTGATGAATGCTCGTTGAAAGGAGGAATAGCAGCGCGACCGACAGGCCGTGCGCAATCATCATGAGCACCACGCCGCCGGCGCCGAGCGTGCTCATCGCGGCCACGCCTAGAAACGCGTAGCCCATGTGCATCACGGAACTGTAACCGATCATCTGCTTGAGGTCGGTTTGCGCGATGGTCACGAAACCGATAATGACAACATTGCAGAGCGCGAGAATCGCGAGCGTGTGCGACCAGTGCGCCGCGCCGCTCGGGATGAGCGGGAGCGCGATTTGCACGAGTCCGTAGAGTCCGAACTTTTTCAACACGCCCGCGTGCAGCATCGCCGCCGAGCTGGGCGCGGCGCCGTAGCCGAGCGGCGCCCACGAGTGCAACGGAAACAGCGAGACCAGGATGCCGAAGCCAAACATGAGGACGCCAAAAACATTTTTCTGCACGACCGCGGAGAGCGGTTGCGAGGTGATGGCTTCGCGGAGCGCGATGAGGTCGAAGTTCGCCGCGCCGCTGGTCCAGTAAATCGCGATGAGTCCGGCAAGCGAGAGCATCGCGCCGAGTGTCAGGTAGATTGTCATCATCATCGCCGCGTAGTTGCGGTCGCGGCCGCCCCAGACGCCAACCATGATGAATGTCGCGATGAGCGCGAACTCGTGGAAGAAGTAGAAAAAGAAAATATCAACGCTCGCGAACACGCCCATCAACCCGCCCTGCATGACGAGGAGGAGCAGCAGGTATTGGCGCAGGCGCTCCGCTCCGGATTGGATTGCGTAAAACCCCGCGGCGAAACCGACGATTCCGGCGAGCGCAAAAAGCCCGAGTGAAATGCCGTTGAGCCCGAGCGTGAGCTTGATGCCCCACGCGGCGAGTCCCAGGTCGTAACTGGTGAAGTAGGCGTAACCGTGGTGCAGCGGCATTCCGGCAAACTTGCCGACGAGATAGATCGCAACGAGCGCCGGCACCGAGAAACCGATGTAGGCGAGAAACATCGCGATTTTCCGCGACGGCCCGAACGCGATGATAAGCGCGGCGGCCAGCGGTGTCGCTATCGAGAGAAGGAGAAGATCGATCGGGAATGGATTCATTCGGAAAATGGAAAGTGGGTTTGGGAAAAATTAATTAACCACGGAGGACACGGAGAGCGCGGAGAAAGGAAGGCATGTTGCCCGAGTTTGAGTCGCTCTGTTTTTTCATCTCTGTGTTACTCCGTGTCCTCCGTGGTTAAAATCTGTTTTTGAAAAATGCTTAGCTTAAAAAGCCGGTGGCGAAGGCCCAGATGAGGACGACGCCGATGAAGAACCAATAGACGTAGGCGTGGATGCTGCCGACGTGCAGCGCGCGCGCGCCGAGGCCGAAGAAACCCGTCAGCCCCGCAAGGCCGCGCACGATCAGTCCGCCAATGAGGAATTGGTCGAGGAAGTTCAGCAAAAGCGCGAAGCGTTGCTGGAGTTTTGTGACGTAGTAGTTGTAAACGCGGTCGGGCGTTTCCTTGAGATGCGTGAGGATGGTGAACACACCCGGGATGCGGTCGCGCAGCGTGTCGGTCGACGCCGATTTGTAGAACGCCAGCGCCGCGCCAGCGCCGATGAGCATGACGGCGATGCTGGTGATGAGGATGATGGTGTGGGCGGTGCCGTGAGCTTGGGGCGCTTGCGAGAGAATGCCGTCAAAGGCACCTCCATATGTGGCAGTGTAACCACCAGCGATGGAAAGCGCGGCAAGGACTATGAGTGGAAGGAGCATCGACGGGCCGTTTTCATGCGCGCGGGAAGATGCCTCGCTGCGAGTGTCACCGAGGAAGGTGATTTTCCACATGCGCACCATGTAGAAAGCGGTAAGGATGGCGGTAAATCCGAGGATGATAAAAACGGGAGTATTTTTTGTCATCGCGAGATAGAGAATCGCATCCTTCGAGAAGAAGCCCGCGAGGAACGGCATGCCAATGATTGCAAATACGCCAATCGTGAAGGTTATGAACGTCACAGGCATTTTTTTGCGAAGCCCTCCCATTTTGAAAATGTCTTGCTCGTGATGGCAGCCCGCGATGACGGAACCTGAACCGAGGAAAAGAAGCGCTTTGAAAAAGGCGTGCGTAGTCAGATGAAACATGGCCGCACCGACACCGGCTGCAATCGGAAGAATGAAGGTAACATCCCGCGAAACAAATCCTCCAGATGCTGCAACTTCTGTTGCCCGCCCGGGAACCATTTGCTCTATCCCGCCCAATCCAAACGCCGCAACCATGTAGCCGAGTTGGGAGAGCGTGGAGTATGCGAGGACTTTTTTGATGTCGCTTTGCGTGATGGCGCAAAGGGCGGCGTAAAGCGCGGTGATGACACCGATCCACATGACGACGTTCAGCGCGGCGGGCACGGCGGCGAAAATCGGTTCGACGCGGCAGAGCATGTAGATACCGGCGGCAACCATCGTCGCGGCGTGGATGAGCGCGGAGACTGGCGTGGGACCTTCCATCGCGTCGGGCAGCCAGACGTGCAGCGGAAATTGTGCCGACTTGCCAACCGCGCCGCAGAAAAGCGCAAGGGGAATGCAGGTGGCAACGGCCGCGCCCCCGGCGATTTTCGCGGACATTTCGGTGAGATTGGTTGTGCCGAAAACGTAATAGCACGCGATGATGCCGAGCAGGAAGCCGAAGTCGCCGACGCGGTTCACGATGAAGGCTTTTTTGGAGGCGTCGGCGGCGGATTGTTTTTCGCGATAGTGGTTGATGAGCAGCCAGGAACTGAATCCGACGAGTTCCCAGAATATGAACATCATGAAAAGATTGTCCGCGAGCACGATGCCCGTCATCGAAAACATGAAGATCGAGAGGCCGCCGAAGTAACGCGCGCGCGCCTTGTCGTCGCGCATGTAGCCGATGGAAAAGATGTGAACGCACAGGCCGACAATCGCGACGATGACGAGCATGAGCGCGGCTAGGTCGTCGAATTTGATTCCCAACGAAAGTGTGAAGTCACCGATGCTCAGCCAGTCGAAGGATGTGTTGACGACGGTTTCGCGCGAACCTCCGAACGCGAGCATGAGCGCGGCGGCGGCATACGCGGCGCAGGCCGTGACGGAGATAATTTGCGCAAGCGTGCCGGAGCGTCGCAGGAAGAGCGCGATGATCGCAGCCGAGGCGAGCGGCACGAGCAGGGTGAGAAGGGCGAGATGTGTGGGAGACATACCGGGAATGAATGAGAATACGGAATGCAGAATGTAGAATACAGGAGTCAGGAGTCAGGAGTCAGGAGTCGGAACTTCGGCTGACGCGTGGTTGATGGAAATTGGGTCATGGCGTTTTGTTGGTGTGATTGTTGTGCGCGGCTTTTTATGTTTTGGAGCTGACTCCTGTATTCTGACTCCTGACTTCTTTTCCTTTAGTTTTTTAACGCGTTGAGTTTGGCGACATCGACGGTGCCGCGGCGGCGGAAGAGGGCGACGACGATGGCGAGGCCGACAGCCACCTCGGCGGCGGCGACGGTGAGGATGAAGAAGACAAACACGTTGCCCTCGATGGTGCCGTTGAAGCGCGAGAAGGCGACGAGCGCGAGCGTCGCGGCGACAAGCATCAGCTCAAGGCACATGTAAATGATGAGCGTGTTCTTGCGCAGGAGCACCCCGAAGAAGCCGATGGCGAAAAGCGTCACGGCAAGCACAAGGTAATGATAAAGGCCGATGGTCATGGTGGAAAAAGGAGTCAGGAGTCAGAATACAGGAGGCAGGAGTCGGAGCTTCGGTTGGCGCGTGGTTGATGAAAATTTAGTCATGGCGTTTTGTTGGTGCGATTGTTGTGTGCGAGGTCTTATGGTTTGTCTCCTGCCTCCTGTATTCTGTCTCCTGGCTCCTTTTCCTCATGCTTTTTGCTGATAACGATGACGCCGAGCATGCCGACGAGGAGGAGGAAACCGACGAGTTGCACGGGGAGCATGTAGGTGGTGAAGAGTTTCGCGCCGTAGATTTTCAGGTCGGTGAAAAACGCGGGGGCTTGGGCGAGCGCGAGCTCGTCGGTCGAAAACTGGCCGCGCGCGAAAAATGAGAACGCGCCGAAGATGAGGAGCGCGCCGGCGATGGAGCTGGCGACTATGGTCATCTTTTTGAACGGGGGGCGTTTTCCGCCGTGCATGTCGAGGAGCATGATGATGAAGAGGAACAGCGCCACGACCGCGCCCGCGTATACGAGGATGAGCAGGAACGCGAGCAGGTGGGCGTCAAGCATCACGAAGAGCACCGAGATGCCGCACAGGCAGACAAAAAAACTGAGCGCGGACGCGACGGCGTTGCGATTGGCGACCAAGCCGATCGCGGCGGCAAGCGTGAGGGCACTAAAGATGTAGAAGAGGATGGCGGGCATGGAGAAAAGAATATGGGAGTCAGAATACGGAATACAGGAGTCAGGAGTCAGGAGTCAGGAGTCGGAACTTCGGCTGACGCGTGGTTGATGGAAATTGGGTCATGGCGTTTTGTTGGTGCGATTGTTGTGCGCGGCTTTTTATGGTTTGAAGCTGACTCCTGTATTCTGACTCCTGGCTCCTTTTAATGCTTTTCAGCGGCGGCTTTCTTCTTGTCCCACTTGAGGTGGGTGTCGGGGAGCGTGCCGCCGAGTTCGTAGAGTTTTTGTTTGTTGTTCACCATTTCGGCGCGGGTGTATCCGCTGGATGAATACACGTTTTGCAGCCAGATGGCCTCCTCGGGGCAGACTTCCTGGCAGAGGCCGCAATAGATGCAGCGGAGCATGTTGATCTCGAATTCCTTCGGGCCTTTCTCAACGTGGGCGTTGGGCGAATCAGCGGGGATTTCGCCGGGTGTGATGCGAATGGCCTTGGGCGGGCAAACGAATTCGCAGAGCTGGCACGAGACGCATTTTTCGCGTCCGTGCGGGTCGCGCACAAGCGTGGGCACGCCGCGGTAGCCGGGCGGGATTTCCGGACGCTCCTCGGGGTAGTTCACCGTGACCGGCTTGGCGACGATGTGCTTCATCGTCGTCTTCATGCCCGACAAGATTTGCGGGATGTATGTGCGCTCGGCGAGCGAGAGCGGTTTGCGTTGGACTTGGATGACGGACATGGGAAATGCGGAATGCGGAGTTCGGAATGCGGAATTGAGTGGACTGATTGGCCTGATCGGGCGGATGAGTCTGATTGGAAATTTTTACGAGTGGCGGCGGTTTTACTTTTGCAGAAGCGCGATGGCGATTATGTAGACCACGAGGTTGGCGATGGACAGCGGGAGGAGGCGCTGCCAGCCGATGCGCATGACTTGGTCGTAGCGGAAGCGCGGGAGCGTCCAGCGCACCCACATGAAGATGAAGATGAAGATGAGCACTTTTGTGACAAAGATGCCAATCGAGAGCAGGCCGACGAAGATCGGGTGCAGGAGCCATTGCCAGTGCAGGAGGTCGTGCAGCCAGTTGACCAAGTCGGCGAGCGGTATCCACGGAAGCGGATTCCAGCCGCCGAGGAAGAGCAGGATGAAGATGCCCGAGCCGACAATCATCTGGCAATACTCGGCGACAAAGAAGAGCGACCATTTGTAGGAGCCGTATTCGGTGTGGTAACCGCCGACGAGATCAGCCTCGGACTCGGGCATGTCGAACGGCTGGCGGTTGGTCTCGGCAAAGATCGTGATGAGGAAGATGAAGGCCGAGACGGGCATGATAAACACAAACCACATGCCGCCCCAAAATCCGGGCTGGCTTTGGAATTCGACCACACGCACGAGGCTGAGCGAGCCGGTGGTGCCGGGCGCGTTGATCCAGAGGAGCACGGGCACGACGGCGAGCGTCATGGAGAGCTCGTAGGAGATGAGTTGCGCGCTGGCGCGAATGGCGCCGAGGAACGGATACTTGGAGTTCGACGCCCAGCCGGCGAGGATGAGCGAATACACGCTGAGCGATGCGAGCGCGAAGACGCCGAGGATGCCGATGTCGACGTTGGCGAGCATCACGGGGAGGATTTGTCCGGCGCTGTCGAGATACGCGCCGAAGGGCACAAACACGATCGTGGAGAGCGCGGGTGTCATGGCCACGATGGGCGCCATGACGAAGTAGAATTTGTTAACGTGACCGGGGGTGATGTCCTCGCGGAAGAGGAGTTTGCCGCCGTCGGCCATGAGGTTGAAGATACCAAAGTATCCGAGGATCGGGCCGATGATCGGAATCCGCGCGAGCAGCCACGGGCGCGCGCGATTGGGGCCGGGGCGGTCCTGCGCCCACGCCGCGACTTTGCGCTCGGCCATCGAGCAGGCGGCGCCAACGGGAAAGAGAAAACAGATCACCGCGATCCCTTGGATGATGTAGCGGACGATGTCTGGCAGGCTGAAATAGAAGTCGATCATTTTGGAAAGAATACAGGAGTCAGGAGTCAGGAGTCAGGAGTCAGGAGTCGGAGCTTCGGCTGACGAGGGTTTGATGTAAATTGGGACATGGTGTTTTGTCGGCGTATGATTGTTGTGCGCGCGTTTTTTGCAGTTTTATGGTCTGGCTTCTGACTCCTGCATTCTGGCTCCTGACTCCTCCTGCCGCTCCGCGGCAGGTTTGTAGTGCAGCCCCTCGGTTTCGGGGAATGCGAGGTGGGCGAAACGGGTGGAGTCGAGGACGCGGCCGGTTTCGGGGATTGTCAGGTAGTCGAGGCCGGCGAGTTCCGGGGTTTCCTCGGAGAGGCGGCTCCAGGCGGCGATGGGGCTGCCGGCAAAATCGTGTCCGCCGAGGTTCACGAGAATATGCGAGAGAACCACGAGGTCGTTGTGGGTGCCGGGATGGCCGGGGATGGCGGCCTTGGAACGTTGCAGGCGGAACTGCTGGTTCACGAAACTGCTGTCTTTCTCGAACACGGTTTGCGTGGGGATGACAACTTTCGCGGCGGCGCTGGTGGCGTTGGCGTGCGTGCCGAGATAGATGATGGAAACTTTTGCGAGCTGCTCGGGCGTGATGCCGGCTTCGGCGAGGTCTTCGTTGATGACGAGGAGCGTCTTGATTTTCCCGGCGTCGATGTCGGCGGCGAGTTGCGTGAGTTGCTGCTTGGGGAGCTCGGTGGCGAGGCCGCAGAGGAGCGCGCCGCGCGTGTTCGGCGTGCGGTCGGCGGAAACGAGAAGCCCGTCGCCCTGGCCGAGATGCGCAGGGACGTGGATCGCGCCGGCGGGAATGGCGAGCTGGTCGGCGATTTTTTTGCAGAGGTATTGCTCGGCCATCGTGCTGCGGGCGGAGGCTACCAAGGCGATGGACTGGCTGCCCGTGTCACTGAGCAACTCGTGCGCGAGCGCGATGAGTTCGGCGAGCGGCGTCTCGGTGGTGATGCGGTTTTCGGCGCGGACTTGTTTGTAGAGGAGGCGTCCGCTGTCGGGCATCCAAGTGTCGTTGACCTCGTCGTTGCGACGCGGGGTAATGCGGTAGATTTGGCCTTCGCGCGACCAGACGACGGTGTTGGCGCCGACGCTCGATTCGGTGTCGATGCTGTTGGTTTGCTTGAGAAACCAGACGCGCATCTTGAAGCGGAAATCGGTCGAGGTGAGCGCGCCGACGGGGCAGATATCGACGGTGTTGAGCGAGTAGTTGTTGGCGAGTTGTTTGCCGGGATAGCAGGTGAGCGTCGAGTGGCTGCCGCGGTCGATGAAGCCGAGCACGTCGTCCTTCGCGATTTCCTTGGTGAAACGGATGCAGCGCGAGCAGAGGATGCAGCGCTCGTCGTCGAGCATGACGCGCGGGCCGAGCTGCGTGTGCTTGGGTTTTACGTTTTTGTCCTCGATGTAGCGCGAGCACCCGCGCCCGTAGGCGATGGCTTGCTCCTGCAAATCGCATTCGCCGGCCTGGTCGCAAATGGGGCAGTCGAGCGGGTGGTTGACGAGGAGGAATTCCGTGACGGATTCGCGCGCCTGGCGCACCGCGGGCGTGGTGGTGCGAATGTGGAGGCCGGGCGTGGCGTTGGTGCCGCAGCCGATTTGGAGCTTGGGCATCCAATTGATTTTTTGCCTGCCGGTGGCGGGGTCGATGACGGGCTGCCGGGTTTCGCGATCGACGGCGGGCACGCCCATTTCGACGAGGCACATGCGGCAATTTCCGACGACGGGGAGTTTCGGGTGGTAGCAATAATGCGGCACGTTGACGCCGAGGAGTCGCGCGGCCTCGACGACGTTTGTGCCGCGCGGAACGGCGATGTCGCGACCGTCGATGTTGACGGTGACGAGGTCGGGGGTGGCGGCGGTGGCTGTTGGTGCGGACATTGGTGGAAGAAAAAAGAATATAGAAAAGAATATAGGAGTCAGGAGTCAGGAGTCAGGAGCCGGACTTCGTTGTTTGAAAAATGACGGGTGAGTTTCATGGGGAGGGTGCTTGGATGGCGTTGGTGTATGCGGTGAGCAAACGGCTGATCTCGGCTAGTTGATGGCTGAGTTCGGTGGTGTCACCGTAGTTCAGGTCGCGCGTCAGGATGAGATAGTAACGACATTCCTCAAGCGAGCCTTGGGCGATGTTGAAGAAGCGGCGTTTGTCCGCCGCGCCTGTTTTTTTGTAGCCCTCGGCAATGTTGGCGGGAATGGAAACCGCGGCGCGCCGCAGCTGGCTGGTCAGCCCGTAGAGTTCGTGTGATGGAAACTTCGCGCTCAGCCGGTAAACTCCAAGCACCCACGCATGCGCCTTTTGCCAGACGATCAAATCCTCAAAAGTGCGCGAGGGAGCCCTCGAGCCCTCGAAGCCGGAGGTTCCCCTCCTGACTCCTGACTCCTGACTCCTGACTCCTTCTTTTGTAATCGTCGTCGGCATTTTTAATTTTCCAATTCAGACTAGCTGCGGCGCGCCGGCGGGGCGCGGTGTTTTCTTTGTTTCGTAATAGTTGCCGAAATCCTCGGGGAATTTTTCAACGTAGCTTTGCGTGGGCCAGGCGCAGGCCTCGCCCATCGCGCAGATCGTGCGGCCGGGGATTTGGTCGGCGACGTTTTTCAACAGCGCGGCGTCCTCGGCGCGGGCGGCGCCGTGAACCATGCGCGCGGTGATGCGCTTCATCCAGAGCGAGCCTTCGCGGCAGGGCGTGCACTGGCCGCAGGATTCGTGCGCGTAGAAGGCGTTTATGTTGGCGAGCGCCTCAACCATGTTGACGGTGTCGTCCATCACAATCACGCCGCCGGAGCCGCCCATCGTGCCGCACGCGGCGAGTGTGTCGAAGTCCATCGGGATGTCCTCGACGGCGAGCGTGCGCGTGGAGCCGTCCTTGTTTTTGAGCGTGAAGGTTTCGCCGAAGCGAAGGATTTTTGACGAGGAGCCGCCGGGAATGACCGCCTTGAACGCGCGGCCGGGACGCGGGCCGCCGCACACGTCGTTAAGGAGCTGGCCGAGCGTGATTTTGCCGCACTCGAATTCGTAGTAACCGGGACGTTGCACGTGGCCGGAGACGCAGTAGATGCGCGTGCCGGTGTTGTTGGGCGTGCCGATTTTTGCGAAGGCCTCGCCGCCCATGTCGATGATGTGTTTTACGTGGCAGATGGTCTCGACGTTGTTGACGATGGTCGGACACTGGTAGAGGCCGAGGACGGCGGGGAAATACGGGGGCTTGATGCGCGGATTGGCGCGCTTGCCTTCGAGCGATTCGATGAGGCCGGTTTCCTCGCCGCAGATGTAGGCGCCGGCGCCGCGGTGCACATAGATTTCGCACGAGTAACCGGTGCCGAGGATATTCGGACCGACGAGGTTTGCGGCGCGCGCCTCGGCGATGGCACGCTCGAGGATGCGCGCGCCCTCGGGCATTTCGCCGCGGATGTAGATGTAGGCTTGCTTCACGTTGTTCGCGAAGCAGGTGATCATCGTGCCCTCGATGAGCTGGTGAGGGTCCTGATGGATGATGTAGCGGTCCTTGAAAGTGCCGGGTTCGGATTCGTCTGCGTTGACGACGAGGTAGATGGGCTTGCCGGACTTGCGGTCGACGAGATTCCACTTCACGCCGGCGGGAAAACCCGCGCCACCGCGTCCGCGAACACCGGATTTCTTGACCTCGTCAATGAGTTCGGCGGGAGGGCGGGCGACGGCCTTGCGGAGGACATCGTAGCCGCCGTTGCGCTGGTAGCACGCGAGGTCGTTGGTGTAACCGGGCTCGTCGATGTGCTTAAAAATGATGCGGCGTTGTTGCATGGGAGAAAAAGAATACAGGAGTCAGGAGCCAGAAGTCAGGAGACGGCACTTCGGATGGCGAAAAGTTAATGGGAGTTTAGACATGGTATTTTGGTGCGCGCGATTGTTCGTGTGCGTTTTCGAAGTCTTATGGTTTGGCTTCCGACTCCTGACTCCTGACTCCTGACTCCTTTTTGATCTCGTTCGCGAGATCAACGGCTTTCTGCTCGTCCACGTTTTCGTGGAGGGTTTCGTTGATCATCACGACGGGGGCGGTGCCGCAACTGGCGAGGCATTCGACAAACTCGATCGTGACCTCGCCGTCGGGCGTGACTTCGTCGAGTTCGACGCCGAATTCTTTTTTGAAGGTGTCGCAAACCTTGTAGCTGCCCATCAGCGCGCAGGAGAGCGTGCGGCAAACCTTGATGTGGCGGCGTCCGACGGGCTTGCGCTTGAACATCGGGTAGAAGGTGACGACCTCGTAAACATTGATCGGCTCGAGCTCCAGCTTGGCGGCAACCCACTCGATGGCTTCGTCGGGGATGTGCCCGATGTCCTCTTGTATGAGGTGCAACAACGGCAGCGTGGCGCTGCGCTTGGCGGCGTAGTGCGTTATGACCTCGTCGATTTGTTTGAGTGTTTCGGGTTTGAGATTCATCAGAAAATACAAATTGGGTTAACCACGGAGGACACGGAGAAGCACGGAGGAAAAATCTTTTTAACCGCAGATGGACACAGATAAACGCGACTGGAATTTACGCCGTTTTGCCGGACTGAAAATCTATGTTTATCTGTGTTCATCTGCGGTTGGTTATCTCCGTGTTTCTCCGTGGGCTCCGTGGTTGAAATGTTTTTATTTACCGGTCGCAGTCGCCCATGACGAAGTCGAGCGAGCCGAGGATGGCGACGATGTCGGTCATCATCACTCCCTTGCAGAGTTTGGGTAAAATCGAGAGCGTGCAGAACGAGGGGCTGCGGATTTTCATGCGCCACGGGACGCCGCCGCCCTTGCTCACGATGTAGAAACCGAGCGCGCCCTTGGGATTTTCCGCCTCGAAATACGCCTCGCCCGGAGGAATCTGCGGACCGGTGGTCGTGATCATGAAGTTGTTGATCAACTCCTCCATTTTTGTGAGCACCTTGTCCTTGGGCGGCGCGAAAATGCGGCGCGCCTCCTCGGTGTCGTCCGCATACCAGGGGCCGTCGGGCATGTTTTTGATAATCTGGCGGACGATGCGCACGGACTGGCGCATTTCCTCGCCGCGGCAAAGATAGCGGTCGTAACAATCGCCAACGGTGCCGGTGGGCACGTCGAACTCGTATTGCTCGTAGCCGCTGTAAGGTTTGTCCTTGCGCAGGTCGAAGCCGATGCCGGAGCCGCGCAAGTTCGGCCCGGTGAGCCCGTAGGCAAGCGCGTCCTCCTTTGAAATGACGGCGACGCCGACTGTGCGGTCCATGAAGATTTTGTTGCGCGTGAGCATCGCGAGCATCTCCTCAAGGCGCGGGAGAAACTGGTCGCAAAAATCGCTGACACGCCCGAGCCAGCCTTCGGGCAGATCGCGGGTGACGCCGCCGATACGCGTGTAGCTGGTGGTCAGGCGCGCGCCGGTCAACTCCTCGAAAAGCGTGTAGAGCTTTTCGCGCTCGGTGAACTGGTAGAGGAAGGGCGTCCACGCGCCGGTATCCATCGCAAACGACCCGTAGCCGAGCAGGTGCGACGATATGCGGGCGAGCTCGGCGACGAGCACGCGAATCGCGGCGCAACGCGGCGGAACCTTCAAGCCGGCGAGTTTTTCGACGGCGAGGACGTAGGCGACATTGTTGGCGAGCGGGGCGAGGTAATCGAGCCGGTCCGTGTAAGGCACGAACTGGTTGTAGGTCATGTTCTCGGCGATTTTTTCGTCGCCGCGGTGCAAGTAGCCGATGACCGGCTCGCAATGGGAAACATCGTCGCCGTCGAGTTCGAGCTGGAGCCGGAGCACGCCGTGCGTCGATGGATGCGAGGGCCCCATCGAAAGGGACATTTTCTCGGTGTCAAAAATGGGCGCGTCGTCGGGCAAGTGCCCCGCGGCGACAGCGGCGGCGCTGGCGTTCTTGGCGGCGTTGTCCTGAAAAGTGTATTCGGTGGCCATGTCGTGGGGAAAAATTCTGAAGTTCTAAAAGCCTGAAGGCTGAAATTTTCGGAGCTTCGGTTGTGTTGGATTTTTAAGTGGCTTGGCGCGGTTGGATTGGTGCTGGTTTTCTGGCCTCTGGCTTTCTGGCTTCTGGTATTCTATTTGTTTCAGCCTTCAGCCTTTCAGATTTTCAGGCTTTGGATTCTCCTCGCTCCAGCTTTGGTCCTTTGCGCGCGGCTCGGACTCGGCGAGGTTGAGGTTTCCGGTGGAGGCGACAAACGGGCCGCCGGCCATCGGGGCGGCAACAAGCCGGGCTTTCGTTTCGGCCTCGACCTCCGGATCGGGCAGCTCGTCGTCCATGCCGGCGAGCGGAAATTCCTTGCGCAACGGATGGTGCGGATAGCCGTCCCACATGAGGATGCGGCGCAAATCGGGATGGCCGGTGAAAACGATGCCGAACATGTCGAACGTCTCGCGCTCGTGCCAGTTCGCGGCGGGCCAGATGCCCGCGACGCTGGGCATTTCCGGCTCGGTGTCGCTCGCGCAATCGGCCGCGACACGCAGGCACACGCCGGGATTAATCGTAACCGAAAGCAAATGCCACACGACGGTGAAGCGCGGCGACGAGCCCTCCGCCCAATCAACCGCCGTCAAATCCGAAAGCATTTCGTAACCGTGCTCGTCGCGCAGATACGTGAGAATCGCCACCGCGGCGTCGGCGGGCACGTTCACCGCGGGATGGTCGGCGGAGGCGCGCGGCGTGATCTTCTCCGCGCTTTGCGGAAATTTCTCGCGCAAAGTGGCGACGATCCCGGAAGTCGCGGTAGTGTTTGTTTCGGAAATTGCGTCGGACATTTTTTGAAAATTATTTCTGAATCCTTGGTCTCTTATCTGGCCTCTGGCATTCTGGCTTTCTGGTTCTCCGGCCTCTGAACCTCACCCCTTGTATTCCTCCTTGAAGAGCATCTTGGCGGAAGGCTCGCGGCGGATTTTTTCCTGCATCTTGATAAGCGCGTCGAGAATCGCCTCCGGACGCGGCGGGCAGCCGCTGATGTAAACATCGACGGGCAAAATCCGGTCCACGCCCTGCATGGTCGCGTAGCTGCGATACATGCCGCCGGTGCTTGCGCACGCGCCCATGGCGATCACCCATTTCGGCGACGCCATCTGGTCATAAATGCGGCGGATGTGCGGGGCCATCTTGTAAGTCACCGTGCCGGCCACGATCATGCAGTCCGACTGGCGCGGCGAAAACCGCATCACCTCGGCGCCGAAACGCGCAATGTCGAAGCGCGCCCCGCCCGCCCCCATGAGTTCGATGCCGCAGCAAGCGAGCCCCATCGGCATGGGCCAGATTGAGTTCGAGCGGATCCAATTGATCACCGCATCAAGGCGCGTGACGACGATGTCGCCCTCGATCGCCGAGTTGTAAGTCGCTTCTTTGTTTGCAGTAACCATCGTAGTAAAAATGACAATTTTCAGCCGGAAGCGGCAAACGTAATGCCGCCCCCACCTCATGCAAGGCCTTTTATGCCGCGTGCCGCGTTTGGGGCGTAATTCAAAATAAATTCAGATTGCCCCAAAAAAAGCCCCAAAACCGCCCGGCTCACAAAACGCCTCTCCCCGAAAACTTGCGTCCCGAAAACTTTCTTCTTCACGCCGCCGTGTTGAGCGTGTCTTATTTGCGGCTTTCAGTTTTGCGGCACTGGCGCCGCTCCCGCCTCACTCCAACCGATGACACGTTTTTTCATTTCACGACTCCTGCAGACGCTGCTCGCGTTGTTTGTCATCGTCACTGCGACATTTTTCATGTCGCGCTTCGCGCCGGGCGGGCCGTTCACCGCGGAAAAATCCACCACGCCCGAAATCGAGGCCAACATCAAGGCCTACTACAATCTCGATAAGCCGCTCTGGTGGCAGTATCGCAAATACATGTGGGATGTGATGCCGAAAACCTTCCGCCCCACCCTGCTCTTTTCGGAGCAAGGCGGCATCGACCTCAAGGCCGGCCTCGGCATGGATTTCGGCCCCTCCTACAAATACGCCAATCGCACCGTCAACGAGATCATCGCCGAAAAACTCCCCGTTTCCATCCAGCTCGGCATGCCCGCGCTCATCATCGCGCTCGGCATCGGCATCACGCTCGGCGTGCTTGCCGCGCTCAAGCGCAACACTTGGGTCGATTACGCGGCGTCCACGTTCGGCATGGTCGGCCTCGCCATTCCGACATTCGTCGTGGGGCCGATTTTTGTGCTCATTTTCGCGCTGCAACTGCACTGGTTCAACGCATCGGGCTGGTATACTGTTCAGGATCGCGTGCTGCCGTGCTTCGTGCTCGGCCTCGCCTACGCCGCGCCCATCGTGCGGCTCACTCGCGGCGGAATGCTCGAGGTGCTCAACCAGGATTTCATCCGCACCGCGCGCGCCAAGGGCGCGTCGGAGGCGCGCGTTGTTTTCCGCCACGCGCTGCGCGGCGGCCTGCTGCCCGTCGTGTCCTACCTCGGCCCCGCCGTGGCAAACATCCTCACGGGCTCGTTTGTCATCGAAACGATTTTCCAAATCCCGGGGCTCGGACGCGAGTTTGTGAACGGCGCGTTCAACCGCGACTACTTCATGATCCTCGGCACGGTGATCCTCTACGCCACGCTCATCATGACGCTCAACCTCCTCGTCGACATCGCACAGGCGTGGATGAACCCGAAAGTGCGACTGGAAAACTAAACCGCGCGCATGGCATCCATCGACACACCGCTTTCCCAGTTCGCCGCCGCCGAGCCGCTTGAAAAAGGCAGCTCGCTCTGGCACGACGCATGGCTGCGGCTGCGCAAAAACCACCTCGCGCTTTTCGGAGCCGGCGTCATGCTGGCGCTCGTTCTCGTTTGCATTGGAGGCTGGCTTTTCGGACAACCCTACTACGATCAAAACATCTACCTCGCCAACGCCACGCCCGGCTCCATCGGCATCCGCGTCACACCCGACGACAGCCCGTATGATTTTGCGACGTTTGAAATGCTCGACGACGAGGGCGTGTTCACCGACGCGCCCGAATCGCAGGCGCTGCGCGCGGCGCTTCTCGGCGGCAAAACAATCCGCATCGGCGACAACCAGTATTCGCGCAACTACCACCTGCTCGGCACCGACAAGCTCGGACGCGATCTCTTCGCGCGCCTCTGCTGGGGCGGCCTCATTTCGCTCGGCGTGGGACTCGCCGCGACCGCCGTCGCGCTCATCATCGGCGTGACCTACGGCGCCATCGCTGGATTTTTCGGCGGCAAGCTCGACGCCTTCATGATGCGCGTCGTGGACATCATGTATTCGCTGCCCTTCACGATCTTTGTGATTCTGCTCATGGTGCTTTTCGGACGCCACCTCGTGCTCCTCTTCGCGGCAATCGGCGCGGTCGAATGGCTGACCATGGCGCGCATCGTGCGCTCGCAAGTCATGGCGATAAAACGCATGGAGTTTATCGAGGCGGCCTATTCGCTCGGCTTCGGCAAGCGCCGCATCATCTTCCGCCACATCCTGCCGAACATCCTCGGGCCGGTGATTGTGTATATCACGCTCACGATTCCGTCGGTGATGCTGCTTGAGGCGTTTCTGAGTTATCTCGGCCTCGGCGTGCAGCCGCCGATCAGCTCGCTCGGCGTGCTCATCAAGGAAGGCTCCGAAATCATGGAGGAATACAGCTGGCAGCTCATGTATCCCGCGGCCGTCTTTTCGCTGATGATATTCTCGCTAAACTTCCTCGGCGACGGCCTCCGCGACGCGCTCGACGTGAAGGCGTCGAAGGATTGATGCCATTGGTCCGAATAATATATAAATCCCCAAACACTCATCTCCATGTGGCGCGTAATTTTTGCATTATCTTGTATAATATTTTTATCCACATCCGTCGCGCGCGCCACTGATTATGACGAAGACATAAAATACGCGCTCAACCAGCTCCGCGCATACAAGCACGAATCGGGGTTGCCCATGCTCGCCGGCTACTCTTCCGGCATAGGAGGCGCTCATGGAGCCTTTTATTTGCTTTATCCATACATCCGAACGCACGCCTCGCCGGAAAATGCGCGACTGATGCTCAAGGACGCCAGTCCGGTCGTCCGCATAGCGGCTGCAAAGTGTATATTAACTCCAAGTCTCCGCCCGTTACCCTTGAAATACCTCGATTGTCTGGCGAATGACAAGGAACAGCTCTGGGTTGGCCCGTTCCATAACGCCAAACAATCATACAAAGTCATGACCGTCGCCGAGGTCGTTGAAGAGATGAGAAAGGACCCTGAATTTCTCTTCAAACACTACTATGGCGAAAAAGTCCGCATGGATTACATTACGGAAGCCCGACCTTTACAGTCTGTGCAACCAGTGAATGCACCGTTGCCTGAGTTCCCCCATGAAATGCGACGTGCGAACATGTCCGGATATGTCACGGTGCGTTTTACGGTCAATGAAAACGGATCAGTTGGCGAAGTTTTTATCATCAAAAGCCCGCTCAAGGAATTTGAGCGTCCGGTTAAGAAAGCGGTGTCGAAGTGGCGTTTTTCCTTTTCAGATCAACTGCCGCAAGAAAAACGCACACCCATCGTATTGGAGTGCAAATTCACGTTTTACTTTGAGAATGACTGAGTCGGTCCGGTGATCGTATGTATATCACACTCACGATTTCCACGTCGAAAAATCCCCTCGAGGGCGCACGCAAGGTGCGCCCCTACGAAACTGCGGCGGCCAGTTTGCCGCTTCGCGAGAGGCCCAGGGCACCGGTCATGACGTCGAAGAGTTCCGTGTTTTGCATCAATCCGCAAATGGGCTCGCTGCCGGGGCCGATCGCCGCCAGCTCCACATGGTCGCTCGTGTGCGCGATGCCGGTCCAGCCAATCGACGTGTAGTTCGCGATCAACTGGCCGAGCGTAATCGTAGCGCGGTTGCGCACACGGTATCCCTCGCGCGGCGCGGGATCCTTTTTCAACGCCCGCATGAGCAGCTCGATTTCGTCGTCGAGCAGCTCGATGCCATTCGCGGTTTTCACGCGGTTGCGGATTTGCGCGGGCGTGCTTTTTTTGGAAAGCTTCGAGCGCACCCACCTGTTGCTCCGGCGAAAATCGCCCAGTCGGTCAAAACACTTCTGAGTGTCGCCGTAGCTGCCGCCGCGGCTGTCGAAACTGCCGCCGGTTCCGTTCAGGCCGGGATTCGAGTTGCCGTGGTCGGTCGTGACAATGACCAGCGTGTCGTCGCGCCCGGCGGCGAACTCAAGCGCCGCGCCCACGGCGTCGTCGAAATCGATCTGCTCGTGAATCAGCGCGCCGATGTCGTTGGCGTGCGCGGCGTAGTCGATGTTGGCCCCCTCGATTTGCATGAGAAAGCCGCCTGGGTGTTTCGCCATGCGGCCGATGGCGGCGCGCGCCATCTCGGCAAGTGACGGAATTGCCGCGCTGAGCGCCGCGTCCGCCTTCCGGTCAATCGCGTATGGCAGGTGGTCGTCGTCAAACACACCGAGCAGCCGCCCGCCGTTCGACGCCAAAAGCTCCTCGCGGTTGCGCAACACGCTGTATCCGTTGTTTGAATACTCGATGAGGAGGTCGCGCTCGTCGTTGCGTTTTTCGGAATCAAAAAAACGCACGCCGCCCCCGAGCAACACGTCGTAGCGCGCGTCGAGATACTGGATCGCTATGTCGCCCTCGTCCACACGCGACTCGATCGACGCGCCAAAACCCGCGGGCGTGGCATGCGTGAGGCGCGCCGTGGTGACAAGCGCGGTGCCGATGCCCGCCTCGGCCGCGAGGCGCAGGATGGGCTTGTGCAGGCGCCCGTCGGGAGTCTGGTTGAGCGCGCCGTTTTTGACCTTGTGGCCGCAGCCCCATGCCGACGCGGCGGCGGCGGAATCGGTCACGAGCGCGTTGGCCGAGCAGGTGTCCATCAGAGCGCGGCGAACATTGGGATATTTTTTATACATCCCGAGCCAGTGCGTGCCGCGGTTTTCGAAACGGCGCAGGTAGCGCTCCGTCATCGTGAGCGTGCCGAGGCTCATGCCGTCGGACACGAGCAGGATGACATTGCGGGCGCGCCGCGGCCCGGCGGTG
Source organism: Ereboglobus luteus (assembly GCF_003096195.1). Classification (NCBI taxonomy): domain Bacteria; kingdom Pseudomonadati; phylum Verrucomicrobiota; class Opitutia; order Opitutales; family Opitutaceae; genus Ereboglobus; species Ereboglobus luteus. Next base: position 122,542 of record NZ_CP023004.1, read on the forward strand.
ATCGCGACGGATGGCGCGGATGCCGGACCGCGCAAGCCTGTTGAGAGCAAAACGGAACCGGCGATACCGGTGCGGAGAAAATCGCGGCGGGTAAACTTGGACATTCGGCGTATGTTTGGTCTTCGAGAAGAAAAATCAACATTCGGATGCCGCGGGCGGGCGGCTTTTCCAATCGCTGGAGGGCAATCGATTTTTGCGAAATCTCATCTCGCACACGCTGGCGGGATCGTCCAACGTTTGCGGCGATTCACGTCACCGCAAACCGCCGCATGAAGCGCTTCATTCCCTATTACTCGCATCTCAAGCAAGTCCGCTGGCCCTTTATCGGCGGCATCTTCTTCGGCATCTGTTTCGGCATCTCGAGCGGTTTCGGAATTCCGTTCATGCTGAAAAAAGTGCTGCCCGCGCTTTTCCCCGACACCGGCGAGGGCGTCACGCCGCTTGTGCTTTTGTCCGGCGAGGAAGCCTCGTGGATGCCCGCCATCATCGTGCCCGAGCAATACGTCCTCATTGTCGCGCTTTTCCTGCTTCCGATAACATTCTCGATACGCGGCATCAGCCAGTTTCTCAACGCCTACCTGCTCAACTACGCCGGGCTGCGCGTCCTCGAGTCCATACGCGCCGACATCTTCGCGCACTTGCAGTTTCTGCATCTCGACTATTTCCGCAAACACAAGTCGGGCGATCTCATCAGCCGCGTTTCAAACGACACCACGGTCGTCAAGGGCGTGATCGTCGAGGCCACCAACGACATCCTCATCCAACCCTTCACGCTCATCGGCGCCATGGGTTATCTCGTGTGGGAAACGCTGCAGCATCCCGAGGTGCTGCACTTCCTCGCCTGCCTTCTGGTGGTGCCCCTCTGCATTCTTCCCATTCGCTACGTGGGCAAAAAAACCCTGCGCAAATCCCAGGCGATGCTCGGCCAGGCGGGCGAGCTCAACGCGATCCTCACCGAAAGCCTCCAGTCGCCGCGCGACATCCGCGCCTACAATCTCGAGCAGCGCGAAATCTCCCGCTTCCGCCAGCAAGTGCGGAAGTTTTTCAAACTTCAACTGAAGGTCGTCAAATACGACAAGATGCTCTCGCCCATCATCGAGGTCGTCGCCGCCCTCGGCATTTCCTTCGCCATTTACCAAATTCACGGCAGCGGGCTGGACCAGGAATCCGTCATCGCGCTCATCGGCGCGCTCTATTTCGCCTACACTCCCATCAAAAAACTCGGCGGCCTCAACAACCGCATCCGTCAGGGCGAATCCGCGCTCAACCGCATCGAGGAGGTTCTCTACTCCCCAATCGAGGTCGCCTCGCCCGCAATCCCGGTGCCCATTCCCGCCGGCAGGGGCGATGTCGCCTTTGAAAACGTCACATTCGGCTACGACCCCGAAAATCCCATTCTCAAGGATATCAACATCGGCATTCGCACCGGGGAAATTGTCGCGCTTGTCGGGGCCACTGGCGCGGGCAAGAGCACCTTCATCAACCTCATCCCGCGCTTTTACGACGTCACCTCCGGCCGCATCACGCTCAACGGAATCGACCTCCGCAAAGCCTCGCTCGCCGATCTGCGCAACCACATCGCGCTCGTCTCGCAGCAACCCATTCTTTTCAACGACACCATTTACAACAACATCCTCCTCGGGCGCCCCGAGGCCTCCCGCGCCGAGGTCGAGGAGGCGGCCCGCCGCGCCTATGCGTTTGAATTCGTCACCGGGCTCCCCGAAGGCTGGGACACCATTGTCGGCGAGCGCGGAGACCGGCTCTCCGGCGGACAGCGCCAGCGCATCGCCATCGCGCGCGCATTCCTCCGCAACGCGCCCATCCTGATACTCGACGAGGCCACCAGCGCGCTCGACACCGAGTCCGAGGCGCAAGTGCAAGGCGCGCTCGAGGAGCTCACCCGCGGCAAAACCACATTCATCATCGCGCACCGTTTCAGCACGATCCGCAACGCGACCAAAATCCTGGTCCTCGACCAAGGCAGCATCATCGCCACCGGCACCCACGCAGAGCTCTACCAAGGCAGCCCCGTCTACAAAAACCTCTACGACTTGCAGACGGTGGGCGCGGGGTAAACCGGATGCGTTTTTGCGAGGCGCGCCCCTGCAAATCAACGTATTCACTGGAATAAAGGTTTATTCCAACTCCTCCCGTTGGTAACGTGGCGTGTTTTTTATTAACCCTTATCATTACCCGAGCATGAATCTGAAACACGCATTCCACGCGGCGGTCATCTCCGCGACATTGTTTTTCCCGACCGCGCTTTTTGCGGACGACGCGCCGTTTTACACAAGGGATCCGCTGGACATCGCAGCGCAGCTTCCCCCGCCGCCAGCCGATGCCTCGCCCGCGGGAATGGCTGACTTGGAAACCATCCTCCAAGTGCAGAAGGACCGGACGCCGGAGCAGGTGAAGCGCGCGACCAGCGTTGCCGGAAACACAACATTCTCGATGGGCACCAAGGTCTTCGGATCGAAGTTCACGCCGGAGAATCTTCCCCGCACGTCGGCGATTCTTTACAAGGCTCGCTTGGGTCTGCGCAAGGTGCTCCAACCGGCGAAAAAAAACTGGAGTCGTGAGCGCCCCAGCGTGAGGGACGGGCGGGTAAAACCCTGCGTGGCGATTCCAAAGGCCAACAATTATTATTCCTATCCGAGCGGCCATTCCTCGGCGGAGGCGTTGTTTTTTGCCTTTTATAGCGAGGCCATGCCCGAGTATGCGGCGCTTTTTGAGGACTATGTCCGGGAGACGATGTGGTGCCGGGTGATCGGCGGCGTGCATTATCCGACGGATACGCAAGCCGGGCACATGCTCGGGAAACTGGTGGCGGAGGAAATGCTGAAGAACCAGTCAACGCGGAATGCAATCGCGGAAATGCGCGCGGAGATTCTCGACTTTCTAAAGAAGCATCCGGACGCGCTCGAAAGCGCGGAGGCGGCGAAAAAGAAAGCGGCGCGCCGGTAGGGCGATCTTGTTTTCTATTCGTCGCGCGCCTTTGGCGCCCTGAAACAAATCAACGCTCATAAGGCCTCGCCCCACCCTGCCGGAGTTTGATTACGGCGCCTCTTTCCAGATGCCGTCCATCAACATTGAGACCGGACATTCGGGGACGCCGAGGTTGTTTGCGTGCATTTGGGCGACCACCATGTCCACGGCGTTTGCCGCAAGCTCGTCGTTGCGCAAATTGACCCCGGAAAGGACGCCCTGCGGATGCCATTCAAGCGTGATTATCTTGCGGGTCTTGGGCGATATTTTGCGTATCAACTCGACTGCATGCCGGTCAATTTGCCATGCCATTATCAGCACGTCCGGCTTTGTTTTTCGCAGCCATTTTTCCATTGGCGAAAAGTCCTTGGGCGTTCCGTAGGCGACGCATTTCATCGCATCTTTTGGATTCGGGTGATTCGTGATGAACGCGGCCGTCTGCATGAAGTGGATGCGCTCCTGCACCTCCTGGTTGAGAATGATCGCCGGGCGGGTATGCCCTTCCTTGCCCAGGCGTTCGAGCACCCGCCACACGCTCCGGTAATGAAAATGCGCCGAGCGGCTTATGGACGGCGTGAACTCCGTGTGACCGATGACCGCCGTCGCAAAGGGGCTCCAATCCCAATCCAGGGCAATGCTCCCGCGACAATCCATCGGCGCGAAAATGACGCCGGAAATTCCGCGGGAGACCAGTATCTTCCACAGGCGCGCCGGGGACAGCCCGTCCCCGAAGAGCCGGAACTGGTCAAGCGCGCAGCCGTGCTGCTCCGCCCGGCGCGTCACGCCGAGCAGGATGTTTTTTGCGAATTCCCGCGTGGCCGTGGCCAGTCCGGACAATTCGCGCGGGGTGTTGATCCAGACCAGGGCAAGGGTTTCCCCTTTTTCAAGACGCCTCCCGCGCCGGATGTTTGCCATGAGCGATTTGATGCGCAAATCGGGCTTGTAGCCGAGCTCCGCGGCCACCTTCCGCACACGCTCCACGGTCGCACGCGAAATGTTCGGATGTCCGCGCAATGCGTAGGAAGTTCCGCCAATGCTCAACCCCGCAGCCTTTGCGACATCCGTGAGGGTAACCTTTATGAGCTTCGACATGTTCCCGAAGTTTTCAGGAGGAAATTGCGCGGTCAAGCACTGCCGCCCGAGCGGACATTAACGCTTTCAGTTCGCTTTGCGTTTCATTTGTTGCGCAAGCCTGTTGAATGGAGCAGCAATCAATTCCCCCCATTTACCCAATCAATACATGACCTCAATCGACTACCTGATCATATTGTTATACTTCGTCGGACTCTTGATTTTGGGAGCGACGGTCGGGCGCAGGATCAAAAGCTCCAAGGAGATGTTTATCGCCGGAAGAAACTCCTCGTGGTGGCTCTCCGGCCTGTCCACTTACATGACAATATTCTCGGCGGGGACGTTTGTCGTGTGGGGCGGCGTCGCCTACCGTTCCGGCGTGGTGGCGATTGTCGTGGGGCTCATGCTGGGTTTCGCGTCGCTGTTCGTGGGATTGTTTCTCGCCGGCAAATGGTCGCGGATGCGCATTAATTCACCCGCGGAATATCTCGGCATCCGCTTCGGCAAACCAACCATCCGCTTCTACACCGTTTTCGGAATGATCGGCAAGGGAGTCCACACGGCCGTGGCGCTCTACGCCGTCGCAATCATGGCCGTGGCGCTGATGCCGTTGCCCGAGGGACATTTCCTCGCCGATCCGCGAACAGGCCACCTGTCGATCACCTACGCGGTCATCGTGCTCGGGCTTATCACCTTCGTTTATACGGCGGCGGGCGGATTTCTCGCGGTGCTGATGACCGACGTCGTGCAGTTTGCGATCCTCATAGCGATGATACTCATCATGATTCCGCTCTCGTTCAACAGCGTGGGCGGAGTTCAAGAGTTCATCGCCAAGGCGCCGCCCGAATATTTTTCCCTTTTCACCAGCCAGTATTCCTGGGTGTGGATGATCCTGTGGTGCCTGTTGCACGCCTTCATGATCGGCGGCGACTGGGCTTTCGTGCAACGCTACATCAGCGTGCCGACGTCTCGGGATGCGAAGAAGAGCGTCTTTCTTGTCGCTGGTCTTTATTTCGTCACACCGCTGTTTTTTTATGTGCCGGCGCTGGTTTACCGCGTCATCAATCCCGACGCCAATCCCGAGCAAGCCTACATGTTGATGAGCCAATACATCCTGACCACGGGCATGCTGGGAATGATGATGGCCGCCATGCTCTCGGCGACAATGAGCATGGTTTCAGGCACGCTCAACGTCTACGCAAACGTCTTCACCTACGACATCTTCAAATCCCTCCGTCCGCAATCAACCGACAGGACATTGATGCGGGTCGGACGCGTTTTCACGTTCATCTACGGTTCGCTCATCACGCTGGTCGCCATTCTCATCCCGTTCCTCGGTGGCGCCGAGCGCGTGGTCGTGTCGTTCCTAACGCTGGTCATTTCACCTCTCTTCATTCCGTCGATATGGGGACTGTTCTCCAAGCGCGTCGGCCAGAAATCTGTCTTCATAAGCATGGGCATCACCTTCGGCACCGCCATTTTGGTGAAAGCCGGCCTGCTCTTCCCCGACATTGTCAGCCGGCACCCCACGTTTGTCGACGCCTTCATCGGCTTGGTGTTCCCCGTCACCATTCTGACCATCCTCGAACTCATCCTGTGGAAAAAACCGCAGGCCGAGGGATTCCTCAAAATCGCCGCGCGCTACAAGAAAGAGGACGAGGTGCTGACCGCGGAGCAGATCCAAAAGAACAAGCAGGCCGGCGCGATGTATTCGAACATGGCCTTCAAAATCATGATGGGCACCTACGCCGCCATCGGCCTCATAATGGTGCTGCTCGCCCTCGGCAGCAAGGACGACCGCGGCTCGATGCTGATCTACGGGGGCATTTTCCTCGGCCTGTCCACACTGGCGTTCCTGCTCTACCACGGCATCAGGGCAAAACGAAAAAACTCAAACGCCGGCTGAACAATTTTCCGGAAAAACAACATCATGGAATCAATCACACAGACAAAAAACGTCCCCGTCGTGGGGCAATACGACGTGGTGGTGTGCGGAGGCGGCCCCGCCGGATTCATCGCCGCGATCGCCGCCGCGCGAGGCGGGGCGCGCACCGCGCTCATCGAACGATATGGGTTTACGGGCGGAATGGCCACCGCCGGACTCGTCGCCCCGATCAGCGTTTTCAATTACAACGGACGCCGGATAATCGGCGGCCTGCCATGGGAGTTCGTTGAGCGACTCATGGAAATAGGCGGCGCGGAGGAGGAAAAGCCGCTCGGCAACATCACTTTCTCGTCCGAGAAATACAAACTCACCGCCCAGCGCATGCTTCTGGAGGCCGGAGTGTCGCTCTATTACCACTCCTACCTGAGCGGCTGCCAAAAAACAGGCGCCAGCATCACCCATGTGATCATGGAAAACAAAAACGGCACGGAGGCCCTCACCGCGAAGTATTTCATCGATTGCACAGGCGACGCCGATCTCGCCATGCAAGCTGGCGTTCCGATGCAGCCCTCAGCCAAATCGCTGCAACCGGCCTCGCTCATTTTCATGCTCGGCGGCGTGGACACCGGCGCGCTGCCGATGATCCGGCACAGCCAGCAAGGGGTTAATTATCACGATCTCGCCATCCGCGAAACACTCACCGAGCTGCGCAAAACGCAGGATATCCCCGTGTTCGGCGGCCCGTGGTATTGCGGCGTGCTGGCCCCCGGAATCGTGCTTCTCAACATGACGCGCGCGCAAGCCGACATGGCGGACAACCGCGAGGCCACCAACACGGAATGCCTTCTGCGCGAGCACGCCCATCTGTTCGCCGGACTTCTTCGCGAACACATCCCCGCGTTCCGCAATTCCAGCCTGATCGGCACCGCCACGCAAACCGGTGTTCGCGAAACGCGCCGCATCAAGGGAGCCCACACGCTCACCGGCAACGAATATCTCAACGCGGTCGATTTCCCCGACGCCATCTCGCGCGGATGCCATCCGGTTGACATACACGCCTCAGAAACGACGCAGCAACGATGCGAGTTCCTCAAGAACGCCGCGTTCATTCCCTACCGCTGTCTGATCGCGCCCGGCTTCCCGAACCTTCTGGTTGCCGGCAGATCATTCTCCGCGGACGAAATCGCCTCGGCCTCCGTGCGCGTGCAGGCCTCGGTCATGGGATTGGGGCAGGCCGCCGGAACCGCCGCCGCCCTGTGCCTCAAGGCAAACGCCGATGTGTCAGCGGTGGATGTTAACGCGCTCCGAAACCGACTGACGCAAGACGGAGTAAACCTCACAGCGTAAACAAACCCGCGCGCACACAAACGAAGCGGCGATCTTTACATCACGCCCGTTTTGTTTCTAAAACCCAATCATCATGCACGACGCCCCGCATGTAATAGGAATGGATTTCGGCACGGATTCTGTCCGCGCCCTGTTGGTGAACGCGGTCACCGGCGAGGAAATCGACTCCGCCGTTTTTAATTATCCCCGCTGGTCGCAAGGACTGTATTGCGACGCGCAAAAGACGCAATTCCGCCAGCATCCGCTCGACCACATCGAGGGTTTGACGAGCGTGATCCGAAGCCTGACCGCGGCCCACCCCGAAATCGCAAAACAAATAAAAGCCGTCTCCGCCGACACCACCGGAAGCTCGCCCTGCCTCGTGGACAAGGAGTGCCGCCCGCTCGCCCTGCGCCCCGAATACGTGGAAAACCCCAACGCGATGTTTGTCCTCTGGAAAGACCACACCGGCGAAAAGGAATCCGCCGAGATCACCGCCCTGTGCGCGGCGTCGCCGGTCGATTATTCGGTGCACACCGGCGGCCACTACTCCTCGGAAAACTTCTGGTCCAAGATCGTCCACATTTTCCGCGATGAACTGGAAATCAAAAAGCACGCGCATGCCGCCATCGAACTCTGCGACTTCATCCCCGCGCTTCTCGCGGGCGTGAGCAACATCGCCGATTTGAAAATGGGCTACTGCGCCGTCAGCCAAAAATGGTTGTGGTCTGAAAGATGGGGCGGTTATCCGTCGCCGTCATTTTTTGAAAAACTGGAGCCGAGTCTGCAGGAATTCGCCAGCCGCCTCAACACGAGGATTTACACCTGCGACCAGGCCGCCGGCACAATCACGGCGGAATGGGCCGAACGCCTCGACCTGCCCCGCGACGTGAAAATAGGCACCGGAACGATCGACGCGCATTGCGGCGCGGTGGGCGCGGGAGTCGCCCATAAAACAATGGTGCTCAACATAGGAACCTCGGCCTGCTACATGACGGTTGTGCCGCGCGAAGTCCTGGGAGACCGAATGATAAAGGGAATCTACGGGCAGGGCGACAACTCCATCATCCCGGGCCTTGTCGGTTTCGAAATGGGGCTCTCCGCCTTTGGCGACGTCTATGCGTGGCTCCAAAAATTCCTGAGCTACCCCCTCGTGGAAATCCTGGGCAAAAGCAACTTGGTCGACGAAGCGACAAAACAAAAACTCATCGCCGAAACCCGCGGCAAAATTCTCCGCGAACTGGATGCGATGCCGGCCGTCGCGCCCGACGAAAACGCCCCCTTCGCCACGGACTGGCTGAACGGACGCCGCAGCCCCTCGGCAGACTTCACGCTGACAGGAAGCCTCATGGGATTGAGGCTCTCGACAACCGCGCCGCAAATATATCACGCCCTTGTCGAGGCGACGGCATTCGCGACAAAGACCGCCATCACCCACCTTATTGACAACGGCATTGAAATCGAACGCCTCGTCGCCGCCGGGGGCATCCCGCAAAAATCCCCCCTCGTGATGCAAACCCTCGCCGACGTGCTCGGGCGCGAGATACAAGTCACGGGCTGCCATCACACCGGCGCGCTGGGCGCGGCGATTCAAGCAGCAGTTGTGGCGGGCGTGCATGCCAATGTGCAAGCGGCGCAAAAAGCGCTCTGCAAACCCGCCATCCGCGCCTACGCGCCGAACATGGAAAATCACAAAATCCATCTCCGCCGATACGAAAAATACAAAGCCGCCGGAGCCTTCACCGAGAAGCGAATATAAAAAACCGGAGTCCCGAGGGATTTGATTTGGTAGGGCGAACCGTCCCGGTGAGCCGAAACGGTGAACGGCTCACCGGGACGGTTCGCCCTACCCTGTCAGGCTGTTTCCGTCGCGTTTTTTGCCGCGGTTTTCAGGGCTTTTATCATTGATGAAAAATCCCTTGGCACGGGGGCGCGGAGGTCGAGGGTTTTGCCGGTGATCGGGTGCGTCACCACCAAATGTTCCGCGTGCAGCATCACGCGCTTGGGTTGCGATTTTTCGGGAATGCGCGCGTCGCGCTTCCAGCCATACACCGCGTCACCGAGCAAAATGTGCCCGAGCGATTTCATGTGCACGCGGATTTGATGCGTGCGGCCCGTGTGAATGGCGCAGCGCACAAGCGCCGCGATTTTGCCGTAGCGTTCCACGACCTCCCAATCCGTGTGCGCGTCGCGTGGGCCGGACTTGCGACGCCCGCCGCCCGCGACCACGGAAGTGTTCTCGTCCTCATCCGCCTCCAAATCGTAGAACTCCGCAACCTTCTCCTCGGGTGCGAGGCTCCGGGCGGAATCCTCGAATGCCATCATTTTGTGCCGTTGCGACGGATGCCGCCCGATGGCTTTTGTGATGCTGCCGCTCAAGAGCGAGGGCGCGCCATTCACGAGCGCGAGATATTCCTTTTGCAACGAACGCGCCGAAAACTGCTCCGCCAGGCCGCGATGCGCCGCGTCGGTTTTGGCGATCACCATCACACCCGAGGTCTCGCGATCGAGCCGGTGCACGATGCCCGGACGCTCCACGCCGCCGATGCCGCTCAACGAGCCTTTGCAGTGCGCGAGCAGCGCGTGCACGAGCGTGTCCTCGCCCGTCGCCGCGCCCGGATGCACAACCATGCCCGCGGCCTTGTTGATCGCGAGCAAGTGCTTGTCCTCATACAAAACATCGAGCGGGATTTCCACCGGCCTCAATTCCGACGGCCTGGTTTGCGGCATCGAAAACACAATCTCATCGCCGCCGCTCACCGCCGAGTCGCGTGTGAGCGCGACGCCGCCGCGCAAAACCAGCCCCGCGTCAAACGCGCGTTGCAACGCCGAGCGGCTGTGCTCGGGAAAGCCGATCGCGAGCGCCTTGTCGGCGCGAATCGAGCGCACTCCCGGCGCGATTGTGTAAGTGTGTTGGGAGGACATCGTGAGAATTAAGACTTGGGAATTAAGCTTTGGGAAATCAGAAAACAAACCGCGCAATTGATGGCGGCCCGCTTCTTAAATCTTAACGCTCAGCTCGTTTTTTTGAACCTTTCCACGACCCAGCGGGAGATCGCCTTGTCTGGGTTTTCGACAACGTCGCGGGTGATGACAAAGCGCTTTGAGCCGTCACCGCCGTCGTCCGCCACAAGGAGCTTCAGCCCATGGTGGAAATTGTGAAACTTGTCCTCGCACAGCGCGCGGATCGTTTTGTCGGCGGCGAGGCTTTGCTCGATCAGCACATCGACAGCGCCGTCGTCAAAAACCAGTTCGAAGCCGTAATCCGTCTGAAAGCGTTGCGCGAATGCATTCACGTCGGCGCGAAGCACCTCGTGCTGCTTTTGCGCGTTTTCCCTGAGCAACGAACACAGAACGGCCTCGGGCTCGGCGATGGTTTTTTCGTCAACGCGAAAGGCCTTCACGGCGGTCGAAGGCAGCTCGAACTTGAAATTGCGAAACACCCGCTCGAGCACAGTCATCAATCCGCGCGCGCCCGTGTTTTCCTGATACGCCTGCGCGGCGATCTCGCATACCGCGGGTTGTGTGATTTCGAAGTCGATGCCGTAGCCGGCAAAGTCGGCGCGGTATTGCGAAAGGATGCTGCCTTCCGAGGTGACGAGGATTTTTTCCAAATCCGCCGCGGTGAGCGCCTGGCACGCCACGCGCACCGGCAGGCGCCCCACAAACTCCGGCTCCATGCCGTAGTCAATGATGTCGCGCGACTGCGCGAGGCGCAGAAAATCGCTGTCGTGCGTCACATGCGCCCGAGCCGCCGCCACCGCGCCCGCCGCGCCCGCGGCAAACCCGATACTGCTGCTTTGCACACGGCGCTTGATCTGCTCGGAGAGTTTGTCGAACGCGCCGCTCACGATGAACAGGATGTGTCGCGTGTTGATCGTGCGCTTCCGGCTGCGGCCCGTGCGTTGCATTTCCATCATCGCCTGCATTTGCGCGGCGAGGTCGGTCTGGCTGTGCAAGTTGACCTCGGTTTCCTCCATCAGTTTGAGCAGGTTTATCTGCACGCCGCGCCCCGACACATCGCGCCCGCCACCGCCGGTGGTGCTTCCCGACGAGGCGATTTTGTCGATTTCATCGATGTAAACGATGCCGTATTGAGCAAGTTCCACGTCGCCATCGGCGGCTTTCACCAAGTCGCGAACCAAGTCCTCGACATCGCCGCCCACGTAACCTGTTTCAGAAAATTTTGTCGCATCAGCCTTTACAAAAGGAACCCCAATCAGGCGCGCAATGCAGCGCATCAGGTAGGTTTTCCCGACGCCGGTCGGCCCGAGCAACAGAATGTTTTGTTTTGCATAATCGATTTCGCGCAAGGACGGGTTCTCAATGCACTGGCGCACATGGTTGTAATGGTCGCAAATGGCCACCGAAAGCACCTTTTTGGCCTCCGCCTGCTGGATCACAAAACGGTCCAGATAATCGCGTATCTCGCGAGGTTTCAAGTTGAAGCCTTGAATTCGCTTCAAGGTTTCCTCGTGCGCCTCGGCCCCCTGATCGTCCTCCGCGGGGGAATCCGGATTTTTTTCAGATTTCCCCACAAAAAATGTCTTGAACGGGGAACTTTTCATCAGATCACGAATCTCTTTAGGCAATTGATCCGTTGGCTCTTGTGAATCTTTATCACTCATATTCTAGTATCTTCCTGATTAACGTATAATTTGGATTGCAAACCACTTAACCGCAAATAGCTTAAAAATAACTCAACTCACTAATACCTATGCCTTCAAATCTGACCAAACGCGAGATTGTATTGGAAATCTACGAAAAAACCCAATTCCCCCAAAAGGAAATTGTATCAACTGTGCAGATGACGCTCGATATCATCATGAAAGCGCTGGCTGAAGGTCGCAATGTCGAGTTGCGCAACTTCGGTGTGTTGGAAGTGCAACGCCGCAAGGAACGCGTGGGACGCAATCCCAACAAGCCCGAAAACAAGGTGATCATCCCCGAGCGCGCTGTTGTTAAGTTCAAGTCCGGAAAAATCCTCAAGCAACTCCTCAAAAAGCTCAATGTGAAGGAGCTCTGAGCAATCCGCAGCAGCACACAAAAATTTCAAGCCGGAGCCGAACGCTCCGGTTTTTTTTGCGCCCAAATCCCATTTCTCCGGCATGCGAACTATCGTCAGAGAGGGATGTTTTTGGAAAAACCACCCCGCCGGCGCATCCACCAGTATTTTTTTCGCGATCAGCGAAGCTGGTTGATCTCCACGACGCGGTCGTCGCGGAATGTCACACGCAGGTAATCGCTGATTGTTGAGGGCGTGTTGTAGTATCCCGACCAGCCGTAATAACCGCCCCAATAACGCGGACGCATCGAATACGGACTGCCCCAGTAACCGTGGAATCCATAGTCAACCGAGGAATCGTAACCGCGATAGCGCCACGTCACCGTGGTGCCGTTTTTGTCGATTTTTTGGGCAATCTGATCCGGCTCGCCAAGCGCGAGTTTCACCATGTCGGGAGTGAACCCGAGCGCGACGCGCCCCTGCTTGATGAGCTCCTGGTCGGCGGCGGAAATGGAGGAGAACAATTCGGGGTTGTGCTTGATGCGCATGGAGGGCGTCGAGCAGCCCGCGATCACCAATGCGGCAACCGCCAGCCCAAAGGAGATTATTTTGGTTTTCATGGTATGGCCTTCCTTCTGTTAATTTCGCTTAAAGTGAATCTGCACGTTATGCAATCTATGACGCGCCTGACCTGACAATGTTGCAAACATCCGGGAGGTAAAAGATTCACTTCGCCTGCTCCAGCGACGAGACCCTGTCGTTTTCAAAAATAACGCGGACCTTGTCGTCGGAACGATCCCCGCCCGTCGAAATCCCAACACCCGTGCCAATCGAGGTGCGCCCTCCCCCGCCGATGCCGAGTCCGAAGCTGAGCGCGGGCGCCTTCGACCTGTAAGCCCACACCTCCGAATTGCCGCGCTCGGTGGTGCGCGTGTAACGGCGGTCGGGCTCGCCGAGCGCCATCAGAACCATGTCGGATGTGTAGCCGATATCAACCTTGCCGGCGCGAATGTTGGACTGCACTTCGGCGGGGAAACCATCAAAAAGCTGCTGGTTTTTCTTGATGCGACCGGAAGTGGTCGAGCAACCGGTGAAAAGCAGCGCTACAAAAGCAAAAAGCGCGATGACAATGATGTTTTGGACTTTCATAACAAAGGAACAGGAAGTATGTTTTGCGGTGCCGGGGAAAAAGGCTCTTGTGTAAGACAGCCCAATCCGCGGCAGGTTCAAACAATTTGCAAACGCATCCATGAAAACATTCCAGATTGCCATCGGTTCCGACCACGCCGGTTTCAAATACAAGGAAACCATCAAAACCATGCTCCTCTCAGCCGGGCACACAGTGCGCGACTTCGGCACACACTCGGAGTCGGCGTGCGATTATCCCGACTTCGTCCGCCCGGTGGCCGAGGCGGTTGCGCGCGGCGAATACGAGCGCGGCATCGTGCTTGGCGGCTCGGGCAACGGCGAGGCCATCGTCGCGAACCGCGTGAAAGGCATTCGCTGCGGGCTTTGCTGGAACGAACAAGTGGCGATCTGGAATCGCGCGCACAACGACGGCAACGTGCTTTCGATCGGCCAGCGCACGATCAGCGAGGAGGAGGCGTTGAAGATTGTGCGCGTGTGGCTGACCACCGAGTTTGAAGGCGGCCGCCATCTCGCCCGCATCAACAAAATCGACAACCCCGCGGGGTGACGAACGCGCCGGGTCCCGGCTCGGCACAAAGCATTTTCTAAAAAAATCAAACCTGCCGGGTCGGAACCCGGCATGCGTGACCGTCACACCAGCAGCAGCGCCGGGGCTTCGAGGAGTTGCTTGAGCGCGGCGAGGTATTGCGCGCCGAGGGCGCCGTCCACAACGCGGTGGTCGCAACTGAGCGTGAGCCCCATCGTCTGGCCGGCCACGATCTGGCCGTTTTTCACAACGGGTTTTGCCACGGTCGTGCCGACACCGAGGATCGCCGAGTTCGGCGGATTGATGATGGGATTAAATTTCGTGATACCCATCATGCCAAGGTTGCTCACGCAGAACGTGCCGCCGGTGAACTCGGCGGGCGCAAGTTTTTTCTCCTTGGCGCGCTTGCCGAGCGTCTTCGCCTCGGCGCTGATTTGGAAAACGCTTTTGTTGTGCGCGTCGCGGATGACCGGCGTGATGAGGCCGTCCTCGATCGCCACGGCAAACGAGACGTGCGCCCCGCCGAAGTAGCGGATTTGCGTGCCTTCCCACGAGGCGTTCACCGCGGGCACGCGGCGGAGCGCCTCGGCGCTGGCTTTCAAGATGAAGTCGTTGACCGAGAGTTTGACGCCTTGTTTTTCGAGCGCGACGTTGAGTTGCTGGCGCAAAACGAGAAGCGGCTCGGCGTCGACTTCGATATCGAGATAAAAGTGCGGGATGGTTGTCTTCGCCTCGAGGAGGCGGCGCGCGATGGTGGCGCGCATGTTGCCGACAACAACGGTGCGCTCTTCCTGGATCGGGCCCGAGGCGAATGCGGAATGCGGAGCGCGGAATGCGGAATTGGTCGGGCCTCCGGCAGCGCTAGTGGCGGCGGCGGTTGGCGCGGCGGCGAGGAGCGAGGGGTTTTCCGCCGCGGCGATAATGTCGGCGCGCACGATGCGCCCGCCGCGTCCGCTGCCTTGGAGGCGTGTGTAGTCGATGCCTTTTTCGCGGGCGAATTTGCGCGCGAGCGGCGAGATGCGGATGCGTTCGCTGGGAATGCGGGGAGCCTCGGTTTGCGGTTTTGGCGGAGTGGCCGGCGCGGGGCGGCCGACGGGGCGGCGTCTCCGGCGGAGGCGGGATTGGGTTGCGGAGTTGAAACGGGTTCGGCCGGTGCGGGCGCTTTCGGCTCAGCCGGAGGTTTCGCCTTGCCCTCGTCCTGGGCGGGTTCGGGCGGTTTCGGCGCCTCGACGGTTTCGCCGGGTTTGCCGACGGCGCAAAGCGCGACTCCGATGGGGACTTGCGAACCCTCGGGGGAGAAAATTTTCAACAGTGTGCCGTCGAAAAAGCTTTCCAGCTCCATCGTGGCCTTGTCGGTTTCGACTTCGGCGAGAATATCCCCGGTCTTGACGGGGTCGCCTTCCTTTTTGAGCCATTTTACCAGCGTGCCCACCGTCATGGTGTCGCTGAGTTTGGGCATGTCGATGATTTGAGCCATGGTGTTACACTTCGCTGAAAATTGAATGCTTAATGTTTAAGGGTTAAGAATGATGAGGCGAGGTATTTATAGTGCGCGCATTGTGTCGGTTTGTGCGCGTTATTTGCCGTCACACAAGGTAGGTCAATGGCATGAGACGTTTGTGTTTTTTCATCACTGCTCATGAACCCATGGTGGCGAGCGCGGCCTTGAGAATACGTTGGGAGTTGGGCAGTTGCTCGATTTCGGCGGGGGGGCTGTAGATTGCGGGCGCGTCCACGGTGCCGAGGCGCTGGATGGGCGCGTCGAGTTCGTCGAAGGCTTCGTTTTGAATCATGTAGGCGAGTTGCGCGCCGACGCCGCAGAAGGGGCGTTGTTCCTCGACGATGAGGACGCGGTGCGTTTTGCGCACGGAGGCGAGCACGGTGTCGATGTCGAGCGGGCGGATGGTGCGCAAGTCGACGATTTCGACGGAAAGGTTGTGTTGTTGCTGGAGCTGTTGCGCGGCGGCGAGCGACTGGATAACGGGGCGGCCGTAGGTGACGATGGTGAGGTCGGTGCCGGCGCGTTTCACGTCGGCATGGCCGAGCGGAACCAGGTATTCCTCGGCGGGGACTTCGCCCTCGAGCCCGTAGAGGATGGTGTTTTCGAGGACAAAGACGGGGTCGTTGTCGCGAATGGCGGACTTGAGGAGGCCCTTCGCGTCGTAGGGCGTGGAGGGCACGACGACTTTCACGCCGGGGTGGTGAGCGAGGATGTTTTCGGGCGTGTGCGAATGGGTCGCGCCGACGTTGGTGCCGCCGTTCGCCGGGCCGCGGATGACGATGGGGCAGTTAATTTGCCCGCCGCTCATGTAGCGGATGTTGGCGGCGTTGTTAAGGATTTGGTCAAACGCGACCGAGTAGAACGACCAGAACATCAGCTCCATGACGGGGCGCACGCCGAGCATGGACGCGCCGACGCCGAGGCCGATGAAGCCGGCTTCGGAGATGGGCGTGTCAACGATGCGCTTGGGGCCGAACTTTTCGAGGAGACCCTCGGTGACTTTGTAGGCGCCGTGGAACTGGCCGACTTCCTCGCCGAGAATGACGACGTTTTCGTCGCGCGTGAGTTCCTCGGCCATGGCGTGGCGGAGCGCTTCGCGGTAAGTGATTAAAGGCATGGTGTGGTGAAGGTGATTTTAGTTTTTGAAAGTGATTTGGTTCACCACGGAGACACGGAGGAGCACGGAGTTCGGAAGAGTTTTTCTTCCACGATTCTTTCTGTTTTGGCTCCGTGTTTCTCCGTGTCTCCGTGGTGAATTGAGTGGATTCTAATTAAAGAACAATCTTCCTCCGCTCGTGCGCTGCGACGGATTGTCGGCTTCCCAATAAACGTCCTTCTGGATGTCCTCGGGCGTCGGGAACGGGCTGGCCTCGGCGAAATCGGCGGCGAAATCGGCCTCGGAACGGGCCTCGGTGTCGATTTTTTCAATGAGCTCGTCGGTGAGCGCGCCCTCGGATTGGAGGATCGCGCGGAAGAGGTTGATCGGGTCTTTTGTGCGCTGGTAATCCTCGATTTCGGTTTTGCTGCGGTAGGTTTTGTCGGGGTCGGCGACGGAGTGGCCGCGGTAGCGATATGTCATGATCTCGACGAGCGCGGGTTTCGATTCCTCGCGCGCGCGGCGGAGGAGCGGCTCCATCTTTGCGCGGACATCGTAGAGGTCGTGGCCGTCGATGATCTCCCATTTCATGTCGTAACCGGCGGCGCGCGTGGCGAGTTCGCCGGCGGAGGAGCGCGCCTGCGAGGTGCCCATCGAGTAGCCGTTGTTTTCAATGACAAAAACGACCGGCAGGCTCCAGAGCGAGGCGAGGTTGTAGGCTTCGTGGACGGCGCCCTGATTCACCGCGCCGTCGCCCATGAACGCCATCGCGGCGCCCTTGAGCCCCTTGTATTTGAGCGCGTAGGCGAGGCCGGCGCCGAGCGGAACCTGGCCGCCGACGATGCCGTGGCCGCCCCAGAAATTGCGCGCCGGATCGAAGTAGTGCATCGAGCCGCCCTTCCCTTTCGAGCAGCCGGTGACCTTGCCGTAGAGCTCGGCCATGAGCGCCTTCGTATCCATGCCGACGGCGATGGCGTGGCCGTGGTCGCGGTAGGCGGTGATCACGTGGTCGTCCTTGCCCATGAGCGAACAGCAACCGACCGCGACCGCCTCCTGCCCGATGTAGAGGTGGAGAAAACCGCCGATTTTTTTCGCCTGATACGCGCGAAGCGAACGCTCCTCGAAGCGGCGGATGCGGACGAGTTTGCGGTAAAGCTCAACCTTCTCGTCGGCGGAAAGCGCGGTGTTGACGGGCGAGGAGTGCGAGGGATTGGGGCCGGACGCTGCGGGTTTTGGCGCGGCGGCGGGAGCCGCGTTTGCGCCGCCCGTCTTGGCGGCGGACGTCGTCTTTTTCGCGGCGGCGGCTGTTTTGTCGGTGGATTTTTTGCTCACGGTAATAAGTGCGAATGACTCTTGGGTGCGGGCTCTGTTGCTCAAGGAAAATATCCGCGGCGTATATGCCCAATGCACCCAACATGCATTTCAAACGACTTTTGTCAAAAGCTGGAGATCACCGCAAAACCACGCGGTCACTCCCGCCGGACAATATAACCTATCAGCACCAAAATCCATCACGCCCCGTGCGGGTCAACACACGGGGCACATGATTCAATTGCCACTCGTCACAGCATTGTGCGGATAGTCGTCGCCCAAGGATTCCAGGGGCATTTTCATCCATTTGCCGCGGACCTTCACCACGACTGCGCCAATGTCGGTGTCGTAGAAAATTGAGCCGTCGGGAGCCTTTTTGATGGCCTCTTTTTTCACCCACTTCAGCTCCTCCTTGTAAGCCTCGCCGCTGCGCGCGTGCCTGTAATCCGCGTCGTTTTCATAGTCGGCGCGCGAATGGGTTTTATTAAACTCCTCGGCGATGGCGGCGCGCTCGGCCTTGGTGGGAAAGGTGTCGCGCAAATCACCAGTCCCGATGCTGGCGAGGCTAAACAGGTTTTGCATCTCCACGTTTCCATAAAAAATCGCCCGGTCGCGACCAAAAAGAAAACTGTGATAGGGCACGTCGGAACCGATCCTGAACCAGTTGTAGGCCTTGAGCCCCTGTCCGTAGCCGGCGGCGTAATAATACATTTCGGCGACCGGCAGCCCCTCCTCGATGTGCTTGTTCAGAATCATCGTTATGCGCGAGCGGCAGTCCTTGGCGTAGCCCTCGAAGACGTGCAGTCCCCAGCGTTTTTTGAAGGTGTTTTCGCCGCGCACGACGAGTGTCGAATCGGTCGAGATTGTTGCGTTGAACATGAACGGCAGCGGCACTTTGCCCGACTTCATGCCGTAGGCGATGGCCCTGTCCTTCCAGCCCTCCCAGTTCGGGTTTATAAAGGAATCAAATGTCATGGGCGCCAGCGCGGGGGCGCGGATTTCACCGCGATTGCCTTCGGTCGCCGACGATTCGGTTTGCGCGATCACGCCAACGGAATCGCCCCTGGCGACAAACGACAAACATGAGAACGCCGCGACAAGGGCGATTAGGGTAATATTCTTTTTCATATGGTGTTTTATGGGCTGTTTTTGCAAAGGGTGGCACAGGAATTCATTCCTGTTTGCGTGAAGCAAAATCCATTATTCACGGCTCACGCAAGATTCTCCGCGCCACTTTCTTCAAGTGCCGTCCTGTTTTTTTATTCATCTATACAATGCGGTCGATCATGCCCCCACCCTTTTGACGTGTCCACGCGGCAAGATTTTCCAGAAAGTGACGCACGATGGCGGCGTCCTGGTCGCGGCGTCCTCCGGCAGTGTGCGGGGTGATGTAACAATTGCGCGTCGTCCAAAGCGGATCGGCGGGCGGCAGCGGCTCGGTCTCGAAAACGTCGAGGTAGGCGGCGGCAAGCCTTCCCGATTCGAGCGCATCGACGAGCGCGCGGTGATCGACCGTCGTGCCGCGCCCGATGTTATAAAACTTGGCGCCGGGTTTGCAGCAGGAGAGGCGGCGGGCGTTGACGTAGTTGCGCGTGGTTTCGTTGTCGGAGAGAAGATTCACGATGTGATCGGCCCCGGCGAGCGCGGCGCTGACGCGATCCTCGGGAATGATGTGCACGCCGGGCTCGCTGATGGCGCGGCGGCGGACGGCGACGATCCGCATGCCGAAGGGCGCGAGCAACTCCGTGAGGCGGCGCGCGATCGTTCCGTAACCGAGCATGAGCACGGTCTCGCCGTTGAGAAGGCGCGAGTCGTAACGGCGCTCGAAATAGTGCCACGACCGGTCGCTCAACTGGTCGCGATGCGATGGGAGCAGCTGGCGCGCAAACGCGAGCATCATGGCGAGCACATGTTGCGCGCACGGTTCGGCAAAAACATGCGACGCGTTTGTGAACGCGCCGTCGCGGGCTCGAATCGCGTCTTGAAAATCCTCGCGGTCGTAGCGCGTGTAGCCTGCCGTGGTGACCTCGATCCAGCGCAGCGCGGGCAGCGACATGCACTGCGCGACATCGGGCTGGCCGAGCGCGACATCGGCGGTGGCGAGAAGCGGGTCGGGCTTGCCGGCGTCGAGCACGGACGCGGAACAGAATTCCGAAAACACAAGCCGGTGCCCAAGCGCGCCCACACCCTCCTCAAGTTGACGCGAGACGTCGTCGGAAAATTTTGCGTTGCACCAGATCGTGAGCGGTTTGGGTGATGGCGAGGACATGCGCGGATGAAGAAGAATGATAAATGGTGAATGGTGAAAACGAACCCCGAAAAAACCTGCTTTCGATGCCCGACTCCTGTATTCTAACTCCTGACGCCTTTTTCGCTACGCGGCGCGTTTTGAACGGACGGGCGCGGCAGCGGAACGGCGCCTGAGTTGCGGGCGGCGTTTGCCTGAAACGACCGCGGCGTCGATGAGCACTTCGGCGATGTCCTCGCGCTGCGGGATTTCGAACATCACATCGAGCATGAGAGTTTCCATGATTGAGCGGAGGGCGCGCGCGCCGGTTTTGAGTTCGAGCGCCTTGCGCGCCAGGGCTTTCACGGCGTCGCGGGTGAAACGCAGCGTCACGCCGTCCATCGCGAAGAGTTTCGCGTATTGGTGAATGATGGCGTTTTTGGTGTCGAGAAGGATGTGTTCGAGGTCCTGCTCGTCCAGCGGGTTCAGCGCGGAAACAACGGGAAGGCGTCCCACAAATTCGGGGATCATGCCGAAACGCACAAGATCGTCGGGAATGATTTGCCGCATGATCTGGCTTGGCGTTTCGCCGGTTTCCCTTTGTTGCTTGATCGCCGAGTAGCCCACGACATCCGCGCCCGCGATGCGACGGCGCACGATCTGGTCGAGACCGACAAAGGCGCCGCCGCAAATGAAGAGAATGTTGGTCGTGTTGATGTAGATGTTTTCCATCCCCGGATGCTTGCGCCCCCCTTGGGGCGGCACGGCGCAAAGGGTGCCCTCGAGGATTTTGAGAAGCGCCTGCTGCACGCCCTCGCCGGAAACATCGCGCGTGATCGAGGCGCTCTCGGACTTGCGTCCGATTTTGTCGATCTCGTCGATGTAGATGATGCCGCGCTCGGCTTTTTTCACGTCGTAGTTGGCGGCCTTGAGGAGGCGGTGCACGACGTTTTCCACGTCGTCGCCCACATAACCCGCCTCGGTGAGCGTGGTGGCGTCGGCGATGGCGAAGGGCACGTCAAGAATGCGGGCGAGCGTGCGGGCGAGAAATGTTTTTCCGGAGCCGGTCGGCCCCATGAGCAGGATATTGCTCTTTTCGATTTCGACGGCGTTGAGAGCGGACGTGAGTTGCCCGGACGCGGGCTGGATGCGTTTGTAGTGATTGTAAACGGCGACGGAGAGAACTTTTTTGGCGTGTTCCTGGCCGATGACGTATTCGTCGAGCTCGCGCTTGATCACGGCGGGCTTGATGAGCTTGGGCGGCGGCGGCGCGGGAACGGGAGGAAGCGCGGCGGCAATTTCCGCGGCTGTGGCGGCAAAAATCCCGGGCGGTGGGTTGGCCCCGCGATCAATAAAAAGCTGGCAGACATGCACGCACTTTTCGCAAATGAAAACGCCGGGCCCGGTCAGCAGA
Source organism: Ereboglobus luteus (assembly GCF_003096195.1). Taxonomy (NCBI): domain Bacteria; kingdom Pseudomonadati; phylum Verrucomicrobiota; class Opitutia; order Opitutales; family Opitutaceae; genus Ereboglobus; species Ereboglobus luteus. The sequence goes on from NZ_CP023004.1 coordinate 144,038, forward strand.
TTGCGCACCTCGGATCGCGGTTTGCCGCAAAAGGAGCAGAGTGTGAGATGTGCCGGTTTCGCCATGCCAGCAAAGTGCGCCGTGCGAAGGTTTGTGTCGAGGAGATCGTTTTTTAGGAGCGCATTCGCCGTTCCGATTTAAACCGGTTTCCCTGTGTGAAAATCATTCGTAGCGCAGAGCTTCGATGGGGTCGAGCGAGGCGGCTTTCCAGGCGGGATACATGCCGAAGATCACGCCAATCAGGCCGCACACGATCATGCCGACCACCGCCCAGATGACCGGGAACACGACGTTGAAGCCAAGCAGCAATCCGCCCGCAACGCCGATCAGGTAGCCGACAATCACGCCGATCATCGCACCGCTGAGCGAGAGCGTCACCGACTCGATCAGGAATTGCGCGAGGATGTTTATTTTTTTCGCGCCAATGCTTTTGCGAATGCCTATTTCCTTCGTGCGCTCGGTCACGCTCACGAGCATGATGTTCATCACGCCGATGCCGGCCGTCACGAGCGCGATGCCGCTGATCACAAACGCGCCGATCGCCACCACACCCGCGATTTTGTTAAAGGCGTCGATGAGCGATTCGTTGGAAAAAACTTCAAAGTCGTTCGGGTCCTCCGGCTTGAGCTGGCGCACGAGGCGCATCACGCCGATGGCGCGGTCCTGCACGGCTTCGAGATCTTCCTGCGAGTGCGATTGCACGTTGAGGCTGATCGAGCGCCAGGCGCGTCCGTAAACCATCAGCCAGCGCGTGATCGGCGTGATGACAAACGCGTCCTGGCTTTGGCCGAGCGAGGAGCCTTTCGCGGCGGTGACGCCGATGACCGTGTAGTTTTGGTTGCCGATGCGCACGAGCGCGCCGACCGCGCGTTCGTTGGGGAAAAGTTTCTCGACGATTTCGCTGCCCATCACGCACACGGGGCGGCCGAGCGCGACGTCCTCGGGGCTGAGGTTGCGGCCGTCGGCGATGGTGTAGTTGTAGGCGGTCAGGTAGTTTTCGTCGGTGCCGATGAGGCGGAGGCTGGGGTTGGTTTTGCGGTCCTTGTATTTGGCGACAAGGCCGCCGCGCGCGAGGCGCATGCTCACCTTGGCCTCGTCGCCCATGGCGTTTTTGAAGCGGTCGGCCATGGGATAGGTGATGTCGCGGCGGTTGCGAAATTGCCGCCAGCCGTCGCCAAAGGAGATCGCGGGATATTTCTGGATTTGAAAGCTGTTGGAGCCGAGCTGGCTGAGGCCGGATTCGATTTCGTTGCGCACGCCGTCCATGATTGTCATCGCGCCGATGATCGAGAACACGCCGATGGCCATCGCAAAAATGGTGAGGCCGCTGCGGACTTTGTTGGCGCGCAGCGAGGAGAAGGCGAGGCGGAGTATTTCGACGAGGATCATTCGTAGCGGAGGGCGACAACGGGGTCGAGTTTGCTGGCGCCGAGCGCCGGGATGAATCCGCTCAGGACGCCGACGGCGAGCGAGAGGCCGAAGCCGATGAACAGGAGTGTCAGGGAAAACACGGGCGGAAACGCGGGGAACATGATGGCGATGGCCTTGCAGACGCTCCACGCGATTGTGAGGCCGATGATGCCGCCGATGACGCTGATGCTCACGGCCTCGATCAGGAATTGCATGAGGATGGTGCCGCGGCGCGCGCCGAGGGCCTTGCGCGTGCCGATTTCTTTCGTGCGCTCTTTCACGCTGACAAAGGTGATGTTCGCGATGCCGATGGCACCGACAAAGAGCGAGAGTCCCGTGATGAAGAGGCCGGCCAGGGTGATGCTGCGCATCATGGGGTCGAGTTGTTCGCGGATTACTTTTTGCTCGTTGATGTCGAAGTTGTCCTTCGCCTCGGGCGGGAGCTGGCGGATGCGGCGCATGAGGCCGCGCAATTCCTCGCGCGCGTCGTCCATGCGGGACTGGTCCACTTGCACGCGGATTTCGACATTGTTGCCGATCCAGAAGTTGCGGCGGAAGGCGTTGATGGGCATGAGGACCATCGAGTCGAAACTGAACAGTCCGAGAAAGCTGCCCTGCCGCTCGGCGACGCCGATGACGGTGTATTGCTGGCTGCGGATGCGCAGTGTCTGGCCGACGGGGCTGCCGTTGGGGAAGAGCGCGTCGGCGACGTCGAAGCCGATGACGACGACGTTGCGCCCGCCGCGCGATTCGACTTCGTTGAAGAAGCGGCCTTCCTTCATGTCGGTGCGCACGATGCGCGCGTAATCGGAGACGGTGCCGAGCGTGTAGATGCCGGTCACCCGGTAGTCGCCGCGGATCACGGTGCTGTTGGCGCTGGCCACGGGCACGGCGAGCTTGAGCGGGTCTTCGGGGTGCGCGGAGATCCATTCGTTGATGCGCTGGGCGTGCTCGATGCGGAGGCGCGGGCGGTTGCGATAGCTCCACCAGTCGTCCACGTCGCGCCACGGCCATTTGGTGATGTAGAGCACGTCGTCGCCGAAGCCGGAGAGGGAGCTTTCGACTTTCGCGCCGATGCCGTTGATGGCGGTTCCCATGAGCGTGACCGAGACGATGCCGATGATGACGCCGAGCGCGGTGAGCAGCGAACGCATTTTGTTCGCGCGAATCTGCGCCGCCGCGATGCGGAGTGATTCGATAAACTCATAGTATATTTTTCGCATGGAGTAAAACGGCGGCGGCTGAATGCGGAATGCGGATTTCGGAATGCGGAATGATTAGGACGCGGCGCGGCGCGCGGTGCGAATGGAGCTGACCATGATCGCGGTGAGTTCCTCGGATTCCTTTTTCAACGCGGCGAGTTTTTTGGCGGGCAACAATCCGGATTCTTCGATGAGTTCCAGCCAGAACGATGACTCGTCGGATTCTTCCTCGACTATGCCGAGTTTCGCGATGAATTCCGGTTTGCTGCGTCCGCGACATGCGGAGCGATAATTTGCCGCCACCGATGTGGCTGAGCGCAACAGTTGTTTGCCGAGCACGCCGCCAGTCATTGTTCGCGGCAGGGCTTCGGTCATTTTAATGATGCGCAGGGCGAATTGTTTGGTTCGTTTTTTGAGGTCGTTGTTTTTCATGTTGTTTGGGGTTCGTTTCATTCCGCATTCCGAAATCCGAATTCCGCATTCAACTCGTCCGACTCGATCAGGCCGTCGCGGAGGCGCACGATTCTTCTGGCGTGCCTTGCGATGTCTTCCTCGTGGGTGACCACGATGAGCGTGTTGCCTTGTTTGTAGAGGTCTTCGAAAAGGGCCATGATTTCCTCGCCGGTGCGCGAATCAAGATTTCCCGTCGGCTCGTCGGCAAGGATGATCGAGGGATTGTTCACGAGGGCGCGCGCAATGGCAACGCGCTGGCGCTGGCCGCCGGAGAGCTCGTTGGGCTTGTGGTTCATGCGGTCGGCGAGACCGACGTGCTCAAGCGCGGCGCGGGCGCGTTCGAGGCGGTCGTGGCGCGGCACACCGGCGTAGATGAGCGGGAGCTCGACGTTGTGCAGCGCGGTCGAGCGGGCGAGCAGGTTGAAGGTTTGAAAGACGAAGCCGATTTCCTGGTTGCGGATTGCGGCGAGCTCGTCGTCCATCATGTGGGCGACGTTTTTTCGGTTGAACTCGTAGAGTCCGGCGGTCGGCGTGTCGAGGCAGCCGAGCATGTTCATGAGCGTCGATTTTCCGCTGCCGGACGGGCCCATGATGGCGAGGTATTCGTTGCGATGGATTTTGAGGGCGACGCCGCGCAGCGCGTGGATCGTCTCCGTGCCCATGTGGTAGAGTTTCGTGACGCCTTCGATTTCGATGACGAGCGAGCCGGGCGCGCGGTATTCGCGCGCGGGGGGATTGGCGTGGCGGGTGCGATCATGGGTTAGGTCAGGTTAGTTAAATGCGGAATGCGGATTTCGGAGTGCGGAATGCCGGACGCAAGCGGTAGACGGATGATTTGCGTGGGTTTTAATTCCGCATTCCGAAATCCGCATTCCGCATTTTGCTCACTTCTTGCCCGGCTTCCTTGCGTCCTCCATCACGTCCATGCCGTCGCTGAGGATGCGGGTGATGGCGGCGTAGCTGCCCGAGACGATTTTGTCGCCTTCCTTCACGCCGGTTTTGATTTCCATGTGCGTGGTGTCGGCGATGCCGGTTTCGACGGGCACCATTTTCACCTTGGCGCCATTGAGAACAAACACGACGCGGTCAAGCGACTCGCGGTCGTTGCGCTCGGAGAGGCGCTTGTCGCGCGTGTTGACAGCGGTGGCGGCGCCCGCGCCTTTTGTCTCGGAGCTTTTCTTGGCGCGGTCGGCGGCGAGCTGGTCCATGGTTTTGCTGCCTTCGCGCGAGCGGACGGTGACGGACTGGATGGGAACGGCGACGACGTTTTCGACGGTTTGTGTCTCGACGTCGGCGTTGGCGCTCATGCCGGGGCGGATGGGGATGTCCTTGTCGAGGATGCGAATTTTCACCTGGAAGTTGGTGACTTCCTCCTGCGTGTTGCTGCCGGTGGTCTTGGCGGCGGAACCGATTTCCTTCACAACGGCGTCGAACTTGCGCCCGGGGAAGGCGTCGATGGTGACGCGAGCCTTGTCGCCAACCTTCACGTTGACGATGTCGTTTTCGTTGATGTCCACGCGCACTTCCATGTTGGTGAGGTCGGCGACGCGCATCATTTCGGTGCCGGCGAATTGTCCCGTGCCGACGACGCGCTCGCCGACTTCCGATGTGCGCGAGCTGATGGTGCCGTCGATGGGCGAGTAGATGGTGGTTTTGTCGAGCTGGTCCTTGGCCTGGTTGAGCAGGCCCTCGGAGCTGTTGATGGAGGCGTTGGCGGCGTCGAGGTTGGCGCGCGCGCGGTCGTGGAGGGCCTTGGCGGCAATGTAGTCGGCCTCGGAAATGAGGCTCTGTTTGTAAAGGCCGTCGGCGCGCTTGAGGTCGTCCTCGGTTTTGATGAGCTGCACTTGCGCGTCGGCGGCGGAGGCGCGCGCGGAGGCGAGCGCGGCTTCGCGTTGCTCAACTTGGAAGCGGTAGTTGTCGGCCTTGATCTGCGCGAGCAGGTCGCCTTTTTTCACATACGCGCCCTCGCGAAACGGCAGCTCAAGGATTTCGCCGGCGACTTCGGGGGAAATTTTCACCTCGGTCTCGGGCTGTATTTTTCCGGTGGCTGAAACGATTTGCGTGATTGTCTTGATGATCGCCGGCTCGACGGTCACGCGCTGCGCCTTCGGGCCGCGCTTGCTCGCGGCGACGGCGGCGATGACGAGGCCGACGACAACGAGGCCGCTGACAAGGAGCAGCAGCCCCTTGCGCGATTTGCGGCGCGGGCGCGTTGCGCTTGGGCGAGTGACGGTCTGGTTGGGTGCGGAGGACGAGGGCGATGCGGGAGATGACATTGGCTTGGAACGGAAAAAGGAGTGCGGAAACGAGGGAATGAAAGAGCGTGGCGCGTCTTTCAAACACCACGGAGGCGGGAAAAGTTACAATTATTTTTTGACGGCGCGCGCCGCGCCGCGCACACACCGCAAAATCGTTCCGTCAAATTTTGCCCGTGCCCGCGAGCGCCGCGCCGACGATGCCGGCGTCGTTGAAAAATTCCGCGGGCACGAGGCGCGCGCGGGTTTTCATGTATTTGAAGAACTTGTGATGCTTGTCGCTCACGCCGCCGCCGACGATGATCAGCTCGGGCCAGAGCAACTTTTCGAGAACACGCACGTAGTTGCCGAGCTGCGTGCCCCACTCCTTCCAGGAAAGGTCGCGCTGTTTTCGCGCGGAGGCGGCGACGAATTTTTCGGCGGATTTCCCGCGGATCGGCAAATGCCCCAGCTCGGTGTTCGGTTGCAACACGCCGCGCCAGAACAACGCCGAGCCGATGCCCGTGCCGAGCGTCAGCAAAAGCACCGCGCCCTTCTCGCCGCGGCCCGCGCCGAAACGCATTTCGGCCACGCCGGCGGCGTCGGCGTCGTTGATGACGCGCACGCGGCACTTCGTGGCTTTTTCGATGACCTCGACGAGGTCGCAGTCGATGAATTTTTTGTGGAGATTGGCCGAGGTGCGAATCATCGGGCCCTGCGCGACGCCGGGAAACCCCGCGCCGATGCGCCCGCGCCAGCGGAAATGTTTCGCGATTTCCGCGATGATTTCGCCGAGCCGTTGCGGCGAAACCTTGTCGGGCGTTTCGATGCGATAACGCTCCGCGAGGAGTTTTCCAGTGCGAGTGTCAACCGGCGCGCCTTTGACCGCCGATCCGCCGATGTCGATGCTGAGAACGTTCATAAAATGTGGGAATGTGGATTAAGGTTTAAGTTTGGGATTAAAATTTCAGCAGCCTTCGCAGTCGCCGTTTTCGCAATCGCAATCGCCGTCCTTGCAACTGCCGCGCTGTTTGCCGCAGCCGCAGCGACGCGCGTTTGCCAGTTGCTCGATTTCCTCGGGCGTTGCCTCGCGCACGGCGACGATCTCGACGTGAAACGTCAGGTCCACGCCCGCGAGCGGATGGTTGGCGTCGAGCGTGATCTCGTCGCCATTGACGGCGGACACCGTCACGACGGGCGCGCGCGGATCGGGCGCGGTGCGGAACTGGTCGCCGACGCTTATCTCGCCCTCGACGGGGAGCTGCGAGCGATTGATCTTGTGGAGGAGCGACTCGTCGCGCGCGCCGTAGGCTTGGGCAGCGGGGACGTTGACGGTGGTTTTGGTTCCGGCGGACAGCCCGCTGAGCTGAGCCTCCAGCCCGTCGATGATCTGCCCGGCGCCCTCCATGTAGCTTACCGGTTCGCCGCCGACCGACATGTCGATCATGTTTCCCGAGGCGTCGCGCAATGTGTAGTGAAAAGTGATAATGTTCTGTGACATGAAAAAGAAGGGAAACGCCTACCCGCTTCCTTTGGCTTCCGCAAGTAACAACAATCGGACCAACAAAAAACCAAACTTCAAGGTCCTCCACGCGCCGTGATTGCCCGCCGCGTTCATCTGCCGGGCGTTGTTGCCGACCGCACGCATCACACCCAAACGTGTCATTCGCGACAATGGCCTGAATGTCCTGTAATCATAAAAAATTACACTTTTTCGCGCGTTTTTGAGCCTCGTTGCGTCCATTCGCTCAGTTTTGCCTCAGTTTTGCTATTGCGACTGCATCGCGCGGATTTTTTACATTTGTCTGCAAGGTAATTGTTTTCCCAAAAAAATCTCGCCCACCCAACCTATCAGCTTGCAAATGCAAATTACTTTATCTAGCAATCCCGCCCAGTGAAACGCCTGCTCATCGCCATATCATTTCTAGCCGCAGTCACATTGACCGCAGCCGATTACACATGGACAGGCGCCGCAGGCGACGGCAATTACGACAATCCTCTCAACTGGACCTTCAGAAAAATCCCATCGGCCAACAACGGCACGGAAACCGTGTATCTGACCGAGGAGGGCGCGGGCACGATCAATTTTGGCGCCAACAAGGTTCGCCTCAAGGCGCTCGTTTTTCTCAACTCCACACCTTACACCTTCGCGGGCAACGGAATGAACATCGGGCTGGTCGATGGCATCACGCTGGGTTCGGGGGATGTCACACTCGACAGCGTGCAAATTGCCGGCGGCACCCTGCAAGTTGACGGACCGGGAAAACTCTACCTCAGCAACCCCGTCGCCGCCGACGCCACTGCCGTCGTTCCGCTCGACATTCGCGGCACCGGCAAAGTTATTCTGACCGGCCGCAAAGCGGGCGCCGACGATAGGACCCCGCAGTCATACACGCTCTCATCGGAAGCATACCTCGGATACACGGAAAATTTTGCGTCCAGCTTCGCGGAATTCCTCCAAAACATCCAAGCCATCAGCGATCCCAACGCCATCGTGGGCATCGACAGCGCCAATCCCTCGACCACCCGCACGGTTTCCGACCACATCGACCTTTCCCTGCTTGGCAGAACCGAGCAAACCACGCCCTACTACATCGGCACCACGAGCAATATCAACCTCACCGGCCTCATCACGCCCACGTTCACCACAGGGGGCGGCTACGACGCGCTTTATCTGGCGGCGCTTGACGACGGTTATCTGAAAATCTCCTCCCAACTCGGCGGTTCGGCCTCGCAAGTGAACGCCGTTGTCATCGGCAAGGCCGGCTTGGACAACCAAGGCACCGTCGAAATCGCCGGAGCCAACTCCTACAGCGGAGGCACGCGCGTCCTCGGCGGAACGCTGTTTGTCAACACCAACAATGCCCTCGGCGCCACCTCCGGCACCGTTTCCGTCTCATCCGGCGCCACGCTCAATCTCGGTTCCAGTGCGTCGGTGTCGCTCTACAATCCCGTCGTGCTCGACCCCGGCTCCACCATCACCGGCTACGGCAACTACATCTCGCACATTACGCTCAGCACCGGCGCAAACCTCGTCCCCGGCGGCTTCGGGCGGATAGGCGAAATCCATTTTCATTCCCCCGGCACCAGCCTCACCATCGAGGCCGGCGCCATCTGGCACGTCGACCTCTCCACCACCAACAGCGACAAACTCTGCGCATGGAATAACATCGATATTCTTGGCAACCGGCTCGTCCCCATTGTCATCAACCTCTACTCGGTAAACGGCAACGATTTCGGCCCCCTGCTCAACTTCGATCCCACCCAAGCCTACTCGTGGACAATCCTCTCCCGCAACCAAACCCTCACCGGCTTTGATTCCGATTACTTTAACATCAACGCTGACGCTCTTCTCGCCTACAACCCCAAGCTCGCGGGCCTTGGTGATTTCAACATTGAGCAAATCGGCAACAATCTCGCCATCACCTTCACCCCCGTCCCCGAACCCGGCACTTACGCGCTCATGCTCCTCGGCCTGGCCACAATGGGAGTCATGAAATACCGCCGTCGCCGCGCTCGCCGCTAAGGCGATGGGATTTTCAGTTCACAGCTTGCGGTTACAATCAGGCGCCACCGCGTCCCGCGAAGGTTTGGCAGCTGTGAACTGCAAACCGTAAACTTCACCCCCCGCGCACCTTTGCTTTTGACCCTGCGCGCATCTGGCATACGAAATACCCAACGTATGTCCGCCACCACCACACCCGCCATCATCTACACCAAGACCGACGAAGCCCCCGCGCTCGCCACCTATTCGCTCCTGCCCATCGTGCAGGCGTTCACCAAACACGCGGGCATCACGGTTGAGACACGCGACATCTCCCTCGCCGGGCGCATCCTCGCCGCCTTCGCCGACCTGCTCCCCGAAAAACAGCGCACCCACGACGCCCTCGCCGAACTCGGCGCGCTCACCCTCCGCCCCGAGGCCAACATCATCAAGCTCCCCAACATCTCCGCCTCCGTCCCCCAGCTCACCGCCGCCATCAACGAACTCCGCGCCCACGGCTACAACCTCCCCGATTACCCCGCCAACCCCGCGACCGACGCCGAGCGCGACATCCGCACCCGCTACGACCGAGTCAAAGGCTCCGCCGTCAACCCCGTCCTCCGCGAAGGCAACTCCGACCGCCGCGCACCGAAAGCCGTCAAGGAATACGCCCGCAAACACCCGCACTCCATGGGCGCCTGGACGCCCGACTCCAAAACCAACGTCGTCCACATGGACGGCGGCGACTTTTACTCCAACGAAAAATCCGTCACCCTCCCCGCCGCCACCACCGTCCGCATCGACCTCGTCTCGCCCGACGGCGCGCTCATCAAAACCCTCAAGGAAAAACTCCCGCTCCTCGAAGGCGAAATCCTCGACGCCACCGTCATGAGCAAACGCGACCTCGTCGCCTTCTACGAAACCCAAATCGCCCGCGCTCGCTCCGAAGGCGTTCTCCTTTCCCTCCATCTCAAGGCCACCATGATGAAAGTCTCCGACCCCATCATGTTCGGCCACGCCGTGCGCGCCTACCTCAAGGACTATCTCGCCGCGCACGCCGCCGCGCTCGCCCCCCTCGGCATCGACCTCAACAACGGCATCGGCGACCTCGTCGCCAAAATACAAACCCTCCCCGAAGACCAGCGCGCCCCCCTCGAAGCCGGCCTCAACGCCGCGCTCGCCGCCGGCCCCGCCCTCGCCATGGTCAACTCCGACAAAGGCATCACCAACCTCCACGTCCCCAGCGACATCATCGTGGACGCATCCATGCCCGCCATGATCCGCACCTCCGGCAAAATGTGGAACGCCGAGGGCAAACTCCAAGACACCCTCGCCCTCATCCCCGACGCCTCCTACGCCCCCGTCTATCAAGCCGTCATCGAGGACTGCAAAAAACACGGCGCCTACGACCCGCGCACCATGGGCACCGTCCCCAACGTCGGCCTCATGGCCCAAGCCGCCGAGGAATACGGCTCGCATAACAAAACATTCGAGATTCCCGCCAACGGACTCGTCCGCGTCATCGACACCGCCAACGGCGACATTCTCATCGAGCACACCGTGGAGGCTGGCGACATCTGGCGCGCCTGCCAGACCAAGGACGCCGCCGTCCTCGACTGGGTGAAACTCGCCATCACCCGCGCCCGCGCCACCGGCGCGCCCGCCATCTTCTGGCTCGACCGCAACCGCGCGCACGACGCCGAACTCATTGCAAAAGTCCTCCCCGCCATCACCACGCACGACACCACCGGCCTCGACATCCGCCTCCTCGCCCCCGCCGCCGCCTGCCGCGCCACCCTCGAACGCCTCCGCGCCGGACAGGACACGATCAGCGTCACCGGCAACGTCCTGCGCGACTACCTCACCGACCTCTTCCCCATCCTCGAACTTGGCACCAGCGCCAAAATGCTCTCCATCGTTCCCCTCATGAACGGCGGAGGCCTCTTTGAAACCGGCGCCGGCGGCTCCGCGCCCAAGCACGTCCAGCAATTCCTCGGGGAAAACTACCTGCGCTGGGACAGCCTCGGCGAATTCCTCGCCCTCGCCGTCTCGCTCGAACACCACGCCACCGCGAACAAAAACCCCAAGGCGCAAATCCTGGCCGACACGCTCGACGCCGCCACGGGCCAGTTCTTGGAAAACAACAAATCACCCGCGCGCAAAGTCGGCCAGATCGACAACCGCGGCAGCCACTTCTACCTCGCCCTCTACTGGGCGCAACAACTCGCCGCGCAAGACAAGGACGCTGATCTGAAAAAAATCTTCGCCCCCGTCGCCGAAAAACTCGCCGCCGCCGAGCCGACAATCGCCGCCGAACTCATCGCCGTCCAAGGCAAGTCCGCCGACATCGGCGGTTACTACAAACCCGACGCCGCCAAAGCCGCCGCCGCCATGCGCCCCAGCGCGACATTTAATAATATACTGGCTGAATTATAATATTCACCAGTCGGGTTTCATTATATAATCCGCGCATTATTATATGCGCCTGAATTGAACACGGGCGCATCTCAATTTTTTGCCGACAAACGCGTGCGCAAGGAGCGGCTGCGTCTCGCTGCCGGACGCGAGCAAAGCGAGCGCCCCTCGCGTATTTGGTTATCGAATTCAAAATGGTTTCGATGGCGCATTCGTATTCGCTATTCGCGCACGCGCAGCCAAATGGCGAGGCCGTTGGCCTCGTCCGGCGGCGGGACGCGCGCCGCTCCTTGCGCACGCGCCCCTTCACACATCTCAACACTTTGGAGTGCGGCAGCAGAGGCCGCAGGCCGCCGACGCCGCTTTCACGCGGAGAAAGTTGCATCCGTTTGGCGCCGAGGGAACGCCTGCAAGCCTGACGCCAAAGGCGTCACACAACTTAGCCCAGGGTGAGCGCGCAGCACGCCCCGCAGGGTTCCCAACAGCATGCCGACTGCGCCCTGAAGGGGCGCGACAACATGCAATGTGCCTGATTGGTTGCGCCCTTTTAGTCCAGCCCCGTCCCCGAAATCTCGTGCAACGCGTCCGCGAGCGTGCGGCAAAAAATATCATCCATGCGCGCGCAATCTTCGTCGGAAATTGTCACCACGCGGTTGTCGCTTTTGAGCAGGCGCGTGATTGTCGCGGCGATTTTTTTCCTATTCGCGGGATTCCGTTGCCCGAGCGTTTTCAGCATTTTGCAGATGTCGGGGACAAGCGGCAGCAACCGGTGTTCACGCGTCGCCTTTTTTAGTGCCGTGAGATTTGTCGCCAGCCCTTTCGGATGATCGGGCTGCAATTGCAACAAGGCGCCCATCGCCGTGACCGGCGCGCATTCATCCTTGCCGGACCATGTCGAGCGGCCCTTTGCGACGATGGACTCCAGCATCTCCACCAACGAGTCCATCAGATTTTTCGGCGCGTTTTTGGAAAGCTGGACCGCAAGCGCGCAGGCGTTTGGCAGCGGGCGCTCCGCCTTGTCAATAATCGCCAGCAATGTCGGCCACACGCTTTTCGCCCCATCGACGCCGGCCAGCGCGCGAATCGCGAGCAACTGTTCATCGCGCGCCGGAAAACTCGTCGCCGCCTTGCCGGTGATCAATGCGCGACACAATGCATGAAACGCCGCGTCGGGACGCGCCGCCCACGCCTTGAGCAAATCGCTCAAAAAATGCCTCGCCTTTCCCTCCTTGTCATTTCGCTCATACGCCGCGCGCGCCAATTCGAAATGCCGCGCATCGCCCTTCAATTGCGCCAGCGCAATGTGCGGCCACATCGCCGTGTTCGAGCCGCGCGCGTCGAGTTTTTGCGCAAGCTCCTCAAGCCGCGGAATCGCCGCGGCGCACCGCCATGAGCCGAGGAGAAGCGACGCCTTTTGCTCCGCCTTCGGCAAACCGGCCATGACTTCGCGAGCGAGCGTTGACACCTTTTCCGCCGGCCACGTTTCGAGAAGTTCGCACCACGACGACGGCTCAACCGCGATGCGTTTTTTTGCGCGCGCCAGCAAGCGCGGCGTGCAGGGAGCCTTTTCACGCGCAAACGCGATGGCAAACGTGGAGCACATGGCGTTGTGCCCAACCCAATCGGTCTCCGGCGACGCCTTATCCAAAAGCCGGTCCCAGCGCTTGTCTCCCGCGCGCAACAACGCCAGCGCGCCATCCGCCCGCAAGTCGCGCAGATAAGATTGTTCGCCGAGCCCGGAGCCGGTGGGCCGCTTCACCGTCTGCGTCCAGGTCGGCGACGGATCGCCCGTGGCAACTTCTATAATCGCATCGGCCGCGCGCCCGCCAACCCCGGTATTCCCGAGCATGTGCACAAGCCGGCGGCGCATGTCCGCGTGCGGTTTCCGCGCCACCTTGAGAAGCACGTCTAGCGCCGCATCCGCCGCCGCGCGCGACATGCCCGCCAGCGCCGCGGCGCCATCAATGGCCGAACGCTGCACCGCCGGGCTTTTTTGCGCCGCGAGCGCGTCGAGCAACGGCAGCACCGCGCCCTTGCGCGTCATGACCAGTTCCACGATGGCGTCGTCACAAACACCCTTCGCCTCCAATTTTTCCGCGCACGCGCCCCAGTGTTTTGCCAGCGTTTCAAAATGCCACGGCTCGATTTCCGCGCCCGACTGAACCGCCTTCCACGCCGTCGCAAACACGACTGATGGCGCGCTATCCTCCCTGAGTGCGTCAACTTCCGCCCTCGACAACGCGCCTCCCGCCACGAGCGCGCGGATGATCGCGGCCTTGGCGTCGTTGTCCTTTTCCACGGACAACTGTTGCCGAAGCATCGCGATTATTTTTTCCGGCACCGGCAGGGACGCCTGCGCCACCTGCGCCGCCAGCGCGCGAAGCTCCGGCGCCGAGTCGCTCACCACGCGGGCAACCGTCCCGCACGCGTCGGCCAGCGCCGCGCGACAACGCGCGTCGAAATCCTTCATGTTGGTTCCGCGCGGCAAATACCCCGGCGTCCGCGACCAGCCCGCGCGTATCGATTCGCCAAACCCAATCAGAAACCACAACGCCTCCTTGCGCCCCCGCGCGCCGGGGCACGCGGCGATGCGCGCAAAAAACGGAATCGCCGGAATCGTCGCCGTGTAAATCGTGCCCTGGTGAAGGATGGCGGCGAACAGTTCCGAGCTCGCATGATCGGCCGCCTTGGCATCGCCGTCCACCAGCGCGCGCAAATGCCCCGGCACATCCGACGCGTCGCCATAGGCGTGTGAGAGGTTGCCCCATGAAACCGAATCAATGCCGGCAAGCGGATTTTGTTTATTGGAGTTTGAGGACATTGACTTTTCGGCTTATACAACCGCGCCCGGCCGGATGACAGCAAATAGTTGAACATTGAGCGCATCGTTCGGGCACGGCGTTTATATTTAATAATATTTTAATATCAATTCAAGCAACGGCACGCGTGGACACACTCTTTATTATTCTATTATAAAATTAATAATTACAGATCGAATATCATCACACCCCGCCTTTATATTATTTTCCCGTGCTTCCAAACCCGCCCGCGCCGCGGCTTGTGTCATCCAGTTCGCCAACCTCGACCGGCGTCGGATAGGAGCATTTCTCGATTATAAATTGCGCGATGCGGTCGCCCTTTTTGAATAATACAGGGTCCTGCGACGTGTTTAATAATACAACACCGAGCTCGCCGCGATACGCCTCGTCCACCACGCCCGCGAGGCAATGCACGCCGAGCGTCCATGCGTTGCCCGAGCGGTCGGCGACGCGGCCGTAATGACCCTCGGGCACCGCAACCGCCAGTCCCGTTTTCGCCAGCGCGCGTTTGCCCGGCTCAATCGAAAAATCCTCGATCGAATATAAATCCAACCCTGCGTCGGTTGGGTTTGCGCGCGATGGAATTCTGGCCTCGGGTGACAATTTTTTGAACTGAATAATCATGGTGGGGATGAAGTGGAGGGTTGTTTTTGCCGTCATTTGATCTTGTCGGCTCCCGACCAAAGGCAACCCCAAAGCCACTTGCACGCATCCGGTGCTCCAAATGCGCGGGATTTCGCGAAATCTCCCTCGGACGCGCCTTCGCAACCATCATCAAATCAAGTCGTTTTGCAACTTTTTGAGAATAACGCGCAAGCCGTTCACAGCTTATTCACAATTTCGTGTGAATAAGTTTTCCGTTAAAACCATCGAAAATCCTCACTTCCGCAATTTTTGGGCTTGAATGAAATGGAGGAAAATGGATTGATGTGGAGAGATTTGGAGCGACTTGTAAAAAACGCCGCTTCATCACACCGATGACACCACAAGGCACAGCAGTTTATTCCGGCGAATACCGCCACGCCCTCGACGACAAGAATCGTCTCACGATTCCGTCGCCGTGGCGCACGCCCGCGGCCATCGGTGTGTCGTTCCTTGCCGTCCCCCAACACGACGACGAAGGCAACCGCTTCATCGCCGTGCTCACGCCCGCCAAAGTGGCCTCCATCCACGCCAAGTCGGATCAAATCCCCATCTCCAACGTCAAGGGCCGCCAGGCGCTCGCCCGCTTTTTCTCGAAGTCGAAAGATTTCAGCTACGACAAGCAGGGCCGCGCCGCCATTTCGCCCGATCACTGCGAGCACGCCGGCATCACCCGCGACGCCGTCCTCGTTGGCTCGATGGACAACTTTTTCATCTACAGCCCCGAGACATGGGCTCGCATTTCCAAACCCGAGGCCGACGACAACAGCGTCCTCGCTCAACTCGGCATCTAACGCGCGCAAAAGCCATGGTCATTCCCAACGACAATCCGCATCCCGCGCCCGCCGCCGCCTCGCGTCTCGATGGAAACATCAGAGCGCGCCTCTGGCATTTCCGCCTGATGCGCGCCAGCCTCAGCCCGGCCTCGTTCACCGCGCGCCGCGCAACCGCCCGCTCCCACTCTCAACACGCCATGGGCGCGCACGCCGCCGCCCCGTCCAACGATGTCCGGCCTGGAAACGAAACCCGCCATGCCGCATGAGCCAGAAAACAACGTCATGCCTGCAACCGGACAACATCAACCCGTTCTCCTCAATGAGGTGATCGCGCTCCTCTCGCCGCGCGACAACGGGCGTTATCTCGACGGCACGTTCGGAGGAGGAGGCCACACGCGCGCCATCCTCGAGGCCGCGACTGGCTCCTTCGTCTTCGCCTTCGACCGCGATCCCGCCGCCGCCGCGCGCGCCGACAGGCTCGCGCGCGAATTTCCCGGGCGTATCCAGTTAACGAATACCGATTTCGCTCGCCTCGCCGAGCCCGACGCCGATCCCGCGGACGGCTCCGCCATCGCAAACCTCGACGGCGCGCTCTTCGACCTCGGCCTTTCCTCCTTCCAGCTCGACGAAACCGGACGCGGATTTTCATTCCGCACCGACGCTCCCGCCGACATGCGCATGGATCCGCGCTCCGGAATCCCCGCAGGCGCGTGGCTTGAAACCGCGCCCGAGGAGGAAATCGTCCGCGCCATCCGCAACTACGGCGAGGAACCAAGCTGGCGCCGCGTCACCCGCGCGCTCATCGCGGCCCGCGGCTCCGGCGCGCTTGCGCACACATCCTCGCTCGCGAACGTCATCGCCGACGCGATTCCCGCGCGCGAACGCCGCGCGTCCAAAATCCACCCGGCCACGCGCTCGTTCCAAGGCATCCGCATTTTCATCAACGACGAACTCGCGTCCATAGAGCGCGCGCTGCCCGCCGCCTTCGCCCGCCTCGCACCCGGGGGAATCCTCTGCGTGATCAGCTTCCACTCACTCGAGGACCGCATCGTCAAGACACTCTTCCGGCGGCTCTGCGGCCAGCCCGAAAGCGCCGCCGATTCCCGCCCGCAGCAGTTCCGCGACAAACACGCCGAGCCGCTCACCCGCAAACCCATCGTCCCCGGCGACGATGAAATCTCCGCCAATCCGCGAAGCCGCTCCGCGAAGCTCCGCGCCATCAAAAAACTCTGACGCCCGCGCGCCACAGTCATTCCGCATTACAAAAAAAGCATTTCCAATGAAAACTTCCTCACTCAACAAAGGCTATATCACCACTCTCACCGCCCTCGTGCTGGCGTCGGTATTCTGCCTGGGCGCGTCCACCTTCGCCGTTGTCTGGCAGCAGCAAAGCAATGTCCGCGTCGCGAAAGAAAGCGGCAAACTTGAAAACAGCATCGCGAGCCTCCAGCGCCACCAGGCCGAGCTCAACAACAAGATCGCCACCGCGCAGACGCTTGAGGCGCTGAACCGCCGCAACGCCCAGTTCCGCCTCAACCTCGCCGCGATCCGCGAGCAACAACTCGTGCGCGTCACCCGCGACCCGAAGCTTCTTCTCGACCTGAAACGCAACATGGAGCGCATCGGTTTCATGCCCGCCGCGCCCGCCGCCGACGCGCCCCTGCTCGCGCGTCCCGACACCAACACCACGCCTTCCCTCATCCGCTTTGTGAGCATGAGCCACTAAGCCGCGCCACCATCAACCCATGCCCAAGGGCTTCGCATCCAACAAACGCATAATTATCGTCGCCGTTTGCATTTTTGCAATCTTCTGCGCGGTGCCCGTGCGTCTTGTTCAGTTGCATGTGACCGACCACGAGAATCGCGCCGACAAGGCCGGCGTCGCCCGGCACAAATTCGACATCGAGCATTCGCGCCGCGGCGACATCGTTGACGCGCACGGCGACATCCTCGCTACCAGCCGCACACTCGTGCAAATCGGCATCGATCCCGACGCCTATGAACGCTTTTTCAGGGTCCTTCGGAAGAACAGAAAAAAAAGGCCCGACATCATCGCCAAGACCACCGCCGAGGAAAACGCCAAGTGGCGTGAACTCGCCGGAATGCTTCAAATCTCCCCCGCCGAAATCGAACGCATCTGCGCCACCTACCTTCGCGACAGTTCCTTCGACGCCGAGGAAGAGGCCAAGGACAAGGCCTGCAAGAGCAAGCGCCCGGACAGGGTTCGCTTTGTGAAGATCCACCCCGGCGTCAACGAGGATGTCTACGAAACCATTTCCAATCTCAAGATCGGGAGCGGCCTCAACGCCACGCGCATCTACGAACGCACCTATCCGCACAACCAGCTCGCCGCGCACCTCATCGGTTTCGTCAACAAGGAGCAGAAACCCATCACTGGCGTCGAGGCCTCCTTCGACAGCTACCTCAGGCCATACGACGGCTGGCGCGAATCCGAGAAAGACGTCCGCAGTCGCGAGCTTGTTCAGTTTCGCTCGCGCGAAGTTCCCGCCGTCGACGGCTACACCGTCAAGCTCACCATCGACTCCGTCGTCCAGAAATGGGCCGAGGAGGAACTGGCCGGCATCGCCGATAAATTCACCCCCGCGCACGCCGTCATCATCGTGAGCGACGCGCAAAGCGGCGCGCTTCTCGCGCTCGCCAATCACCCCACCTTCAACCTCAACGAATACAACAAAGCCCCCGCCGAAAACCTCGGCAACTTCGCCATCCAATCCTACGTAGCCCCCGGCTCCACGTTCAAGATCGTCGCCGCCTCGGGCGCGCTTGAGGACCGGCTCGTCACGCCCGACACCCGCTTCGACTGCTCCGCCACCAGCGTCGAATACAGGGGGCGGAAAGTCTCACTCATGACCGACGACCACCGATGGGATCATCCGCTCTCCGTCTCCGAAATCATCTCCCATTCCAGCAACCGCGGCGCCGCCCTGCTCGCCATACGCCTCGGCGACCGGCGCTTTCACGATTACATACGCGCCTTCGGTTTCGGCTCGCGAACCGGCTTCCCCCTCGGCGGCGAAATCCACGGCGCCCTCAACCCCGTCGAAAAATGGTATCCCATTGACATCACCCGCATCGCCGCCGGCTACTCCATCGGCGCCACGCCTCTCCAAATCCACTACGCCATGGCCGCCATCGCCAACGGCGGCGAACTCGTCAGCCCGCAAATCATCTCCGAGGTGCGCAAGCCCGACGGCGAGCTCGCCTTCCAGTTCGGCAAGGAAATCCGCCGTCGCGTCATCAGCCCCGGAACCGCGGAAACCATGCGCGCGCTCCTCCAGCGCGTTGTCTCCGCCGACGGCACCGCCGGCAAAATCGCCCTCCCCGGCTACCAGCTCGCCGGCAAAACAGGCACCGCGCAAAAACTCGTCGACGGCCGCCACTCCAAGAAAAACCACATCGCGTCATTCTCCGGCTTTTTCCCCGCCTCCGCCCCGCGCGTCGTCATTACCGTCATCGTTGACGACGCCAACCTCCCCGGCGGCCGCGCCGCCTATGGCGGCTCCGTCGCCGCCCCCAGTTTCAGGCATCTCGCCGAAAAGCTCATTCCCTATCTCAACATCAAGCCGGTTCCCGAAGCCCGGTCCTCGCACCTCGGCTCCCAAACCGTCATCGCCACCAACCACTGATCCACACCGCATCCAGATGATCAGCTATCTCACACAAAACCACTTTCTCGTCACCGCGTTTCGCGACACGCCCGCCGCCGCCATGCTCGACCTCGCGCCCGCGCCTCGCGCCCGTCGCACTCCCGCGCGCGCCGCCCGCTCGCCGCGCGCGCTCAAACCGCACCACGCAAACAATCTTTTCAAAATGGCACCCAAACTCTCCGACTACTTCAAGGACGACGAAATCATCGCCAGCAAAGGCCCGCTCGACCGCCCCATCTCCGGCATCGTCATGGACTCCCGCCGCGTCGTCCCCGGCAACCTCTACTTCGCGCTCCCCGGCCTCCGCACCGACGGCGGCGAATACATCGACGAGGCCATCAACCGCGGCGCCGTCGCCATCGTCACCAACAAGCTCCCCCTCCACGCCCCCGGCAAGGCAACCTTCATCCAAGTCGCCGACCCGCGCGCCCAGCTCGCCCGCGTTTCGCAGCGCTATTACCGTTTCCCCGACCGCGACATGACCGTCATCGGCGTCACCGGCACCAACGGCAAAACCACCGTCACCCACCTCCTCAAGCACCTCCTCAACGGCGACCAGCGCGTCGGCCTCGTCGGCACCATCAACTACGACCTCGGCGCCCGCACCGTGCCCTCCTTCAAGACCACCCCCGAGTCAATCGACATCTACGGCATGCTCGCCCAAATGCGCGATGCCGGCTGCCGCCAGACCGTCATGGAAGTCTCCTCGCACGGCATCGACCAAAACCGCGTCCTAGGCATGCACTTCGACGCCGCAGTCTTCACCAACCTCACCCGCGACCACCTCGACTACCACAAAAGCCTCGACGAATACTTCGACGTCAAAACGCGCCTCTTCACCGGCAAAACCGGCGCGCAACCCAAGCTCGCCGTCATCAACATCGACGACCCACGCGGCTCCGAACTCGTCAAGCGCGTCCCCGAGGGCGTCCGCGTTCTCACCTTCGGCGAATCCCCCTCAGCCGACGTCCGCGCCGAAAACATTTCGCTCAATTTCAAGAACACCACCTTCCGCCTCGTCTGGTCCGGCGGCGCGCTCGACATCGACTCGCCCCTCATCGGCCGCTACAACGTCTCCAACCTCCTCGCCGCCGTCGCCACCGCGATCGGCCTCGGACGCGACCCGCTCGTCATCATGTCGCGCCTGAAAACATTCACCGGCGTCGCCGGCCGCATGGAACGCATCGAGGCCGGCCAGCCCTTCAACGCCCTCGTCGATTACGCGCACACCGACGACGCCCTCCGCAACGCCCTCGGCATGCTCCGCGCCATCACGCCCGGCCGCCTCCTCGTCGTCTTCGGCTGCGGCGGCAACCGCGACCGCGCCAAGCGCCCCCTCATGATGCGCGCCGTGCAGGAATTCGCCGACTACGCCTTCGCCACCGCCGACAACCCCCGCTCCGAACCGCTCCAGCAAATTTTCGACGACATGAAAACCGGCGTCACCGCGCCCGAAAAGCTCACATGGATCGAGGACCGCCGCCGCGCCATCAGTCTCGCGCTCGACATGGCCAAACCCGGCGACTGCCTCCTCGTCGCCGGCAAAGGCCACGAATCCTACCAAGAGTTCGCCGACACCGTGATCCCCTTCGACGACCGCCAGACAGTCCGCGAACTCATCAACCTAAAAACCCTGAAGTCCTAAAAATCGTCTCATCAGTCCCACCGGTCTTATCGGTCCTATCAGTCCCATTTCTCCGTGCCATACTATGATCCAGTTCAACTTGCCGCCTGGGCTGCCGCCCAATGGACGCAACAGCCCGGCGGCTCGTTGACTGGTTTTACAAACGACACGCGCACGCTCCGCCCCGGGGAAATCTTCATCGCCCTGCGCACCGCCAGCCGCGACGGCCACGATTACCTCGCCGCCGCGAAAGCCGCCGGAGCCGCCGCCGCGATCGTCTCGCGCGCGAACCCCGCAATCGATCTCCCGCAGCTCGTCGTCGCCGACCCGCTCGCCGCCTTTCAGAAAATCGCCGCAGCGCACCGCGCCGCCTGCCAGGCCGCCGGAGTCGTTGTCATCGGCATCTCCGGCAGTAACGGCAAAACCTCCACGAAAAATCTCCTCGCCGACATTCTCCGCGCCGCGCACGGCGAAGACCGCGTCCTCGCCACCGAGGGCAACCTCAACAACCACATCGGCGTCCCGCTCACCCTCACGCGCATCGACCCCGAGCGCCACAAATACGCCGTCGTTGAAGCCGGCATCAGCGCCCCCGGCGAAATGGAAACCCTCGCCACGATGATCGCCCCCGATCACGCGATCATCACAATGATCGCCCCCGCGCACACCCAAGACCTCGGCGACCTCAAGACCATCGCACGCGAAAAAGCTGTGATGCTTGAGCACGTCCGCAATAATGGCGCGCGCATCTTCCCCCCCGCCTGCTTGAGCTACCCCGCCTTCGCCGCGCTCCCCTCCCCCGCTCCGATTTCAGCCCTTCAGTCCTTCAGCCCTTCAGCCTTTGTTGCATCCTCCGGGATGCAACAAAACGCCGCCCTCGCCATCACGCTCGCCAAACGCCTCGGCGTATCCGATCTTCAAATACAAACCGCCCTCGACGCGTGGCGGCCCTCGAAATGGCGCGGCGAAATCGTGCGCGATTCCTCCGGACGCCTCTTCTACCTCGATCTCTACAACGCCAACCCCGCCTCGATGTCCGACGCGCTCGACGCCTTCGTCCGCGTCGCCCCGTCCGAACTCCCGCGCCTCTACATCATCGGCGGCATGGAGGAACTCGGCCCCGAGTCGCCGCGCCACCACCGCGAACTCGGCGCGCAACTCGCCGCGCTTCTCCGCGACCGCCCCGGCGACCAACTCATCCTCATCGGCGCGCACGCCCCCGACATCGCCGCCGGCGTATCCCCCGACAGCGTCCGTATTGAAATATCGGATACAGAAACCGCAGCGCAACGCATCGCCGCGTTTCAAGGCGCCGTCTTCATGAAAGGCAGCCGCCGCAATGCGCTGGAAAACGCGCTGCCCGACAACATCAAAAACGCCCATTTATGAACGCACCGTCCTTCGCCACCCACAACCGCTCGCACGTTTACAGCTGCAATCCCGCCGCCGCATTCAGCTATGTTATCGACAACCTCGGCAGCGCCACCCCGTGGGCAATGCTCGCGATCAGTTCCATGATGCCCCCTCCCGCCGCCCGCCCCGCCCCGCGTAGCGTCACTCCTCCTGCGCAACAGCGCGCAACTTCAAACCCCGCCCGCCTCCCGTTACCCGCCACTCGCCACTGATCCGGATTTCCATGCTAAGCCACCTGGCAGATTTCGACACTATTTTTGGCCCGCTGCGCCTGTTGCGGTTCATTACCTTCCGCGCATTTGCCAGCGCGGGCACGGCGGCGATTATTGGTTTCGCGCTCGGCCCGTGGCTCATCCACCGCCTCCGGGTTCTCAAGTTCGGCCAGCACTACGACGACGACCGCACCGGCGATCTCGCCGTGCGTTTTGACAAAAAGAACACGCCCACCATGGGCGGCCTTCTTATTTTTGCGTCGGTTTTCATCAGCACGCTCCTTTGGGCGCGTCCCAACATCTGGATCATCGTCGCCCTATTCGTATACGCCGCGCTCACAGCAGTCGGCTTTCGCGACGACTACCTGAAGGTTGTCCGCAAAAGCCGCGACGGCATTTCCTCGCGCGAAAAAATGGCGTGGCAGACGGTCATCACGATCATCGCGCTCGGCGCGCTTCTGCTCCATCCCATGAGCTCCGCCAAGATCAGCGAACTGTGGCTCCCGTTCGTCAAGGAGCCCGTGCTCCTGTTCACGGGCGTGCTCGGCATAATCGCGCTTCTGGTGATGATGTTTTTCTGGATCGTCGGTTTCAGCAACGCAATCAACCTCACCGACGGGCTCGACGGGCTCGCGATGGGCTGCACCGTCACTGTCGCGCTCGTGTATGGCATCATGGCCTACGCCGCCGGCAACGCCCTCGTCTCCGAATACCTGCTCATCAGCTTCGTGCCCGGCACCTCCGAGCTCACCATCGTGTGCACCGCGCTCGTCGGCGCCGGACTCTCGTTCCTCTGGTTCAACTCGCACCCCGCCGAAGTCTTCATGGGCGACACCGGCTCGCTCGCCCTCGGCGGCCTCATCGGCGTGATCGCCTTCATGGTGCAGCAACCCTTCACGCTCATCATCGTCGGAGGCGTCTTTGTCGCCGAGGCTTGCTCGGTGCTCATCCAAGTCGGCCATTTCAAATACACCCGCCGCAAATACGGCGAGGGCCGCCGTTTCTTCCTGATGGCCCCGATTCACCACCACTTCCAAAAACGCGGCTGGCCCGAAACCAAAGTCGTGATCCGTTTCTGGATCATCTCGCTCATGTGCGCCCTCGCCGGCCTCGCCACGCTCAAACTCCGTTGAAAAATCAGCCCTTCAGTCATTCAGCCTTTCAGTCTTTTTCCTCTCCCATGCCTCTCCAAATTCCAGACCTCATCGCACCGCACCTTGCCAAGCCCGTCGCCGTCTTGGGCGGAGGACGCAGCGGCGAGGCCGTTCTCGCGCTCCTCGAAAAACTCGGCGCGAAAGGCGTGCTCTACGACGAAAAACTCAAGCACGCCAAGCATGTCTTCACCGCCACGCAGGCGCGCGCGCATCCGCTTGTCATTTTCAGTCCCGGCTTCGCGGCAAATCACAAATGGCTCGCCACCGCGCGCAAGGCCGGCTGCGAAACCCTCGGCGAACTTGACTTCGCTTCCCTTTTCTGGCGAGGCAAGATCATCGCCGTCACGGGCACCAACGGCAAAACCACGCTCACCGAATTTCTCACGCACGCCCTCCGCTCCATCAAGCGCGACACCACCGCCGCCGGCAATGTCGGCTTCCCCTTCAGCGCGCTCGTCAACCGCACCGACGGCGGCACGATCGACGACACCGCCGTCGTCGAGGTCAGCTCCTTCCAATCCGAAAGCTTCAAGTATTTCCGCGCCGACTCCGCCCTCTGGATCAACCTCGCCGAGGACCACCTCGAGCGCCACCAGCACATGCGCGACTACTTCGACGCCAAGTGGCGGCTCCTCGACCGCTCCCTCGGCGGCGTCATCCTCGCCGGCGACTCCGTGCAACGCCACGCCGCCGAGTTCGGCTGCGCGCTCCCGCCCGACGCCTGCGTCGCCACCGAGAACCAGCCCGCCGACATCCTCCTCGCCGGCACCATCTTCGAGCACTACCCGCAACGCGAAAACTTCCTCATTGCCGCCGCCTGGTGGCGCCACGCCGGCCTCCCCGAGCAAGCCCTCTACACGGCCGCTCAAAACTTCAAGCTCGGACGCCACCGCCTCCAGCGCGTCGCGGAGGTGAGGGGCGTCTCCTACTGGAACGACTCCAAGGCCACCAACTTCCACGCCGTCGAGTCCGCCCTCTCGCAATTCCCCTCGCCCGTCATCCTCATCGCCGGCGGCCTCTCCAAGGGTGGCGACATCCCCGGCTTCGTCCGCCGAATCGCGCCCTCCGTCAAGCACGCCCTCCTCATCGGCGCCACCTCCGGCGAGCTCTCCGCCGCCTGCCGCGCCTACAATGTATCCCACACCGCCTGCGCCACCTTTGCAGAAGCTGTAAAATTGGCGTCCAAGAACGCACAAAGTGGAGATCACGTATTGCTAAGTCCCGGTTTTGCCAGTTTTGATATGTTCACCAGTTACGAGGATCGAGGAGACCAGTTCGAGCAGCTTGTTGCCGGACTCGCCGCCGCGCCCGCCTCCAAACACTGAACAACGTTCGCGTCCAGTATCCATTTTTCAAATACAACAACAAACACACCTTCATCCTCCAATGAAAATTCTAAAAATGATCGGCCTCGTCGTCGCGGTGCACGCCGTCGTGCTCACCTTCGGCTTCATCCTTCCCGGCTGCCAGTCCACCGCGCGCACCTCGCACTCGACGTCGGAAAAAACCACCGCCTCCGACCTTTCGCGCATCGACGCCGCGCGCGCCGCCACCACCGTCGGCGGGCAACCCGACTCCGGCGTCTCCGCCCCCGACAGCGGCCACACCGGCCAAGCGCCCCTCTCAACGGCGCCCGACAGCGGCAGCGCCTTCACCGGCGGCCCTGTTACGAATTTCAGCGTCCCCGCCTCTAGCGCCGTCACGCCGACGCGCCCGCAAGCCGGGGCGGAGACTCCCGCCATCGAGCCGGAGCCGCCCCCCATGCTCACCTACACCGTCGTGTCGGGCGACAGCGCGTGGAAGATCGCCAAGAAGTTTAAAATCTCCACCAACGAGCTTCTCGCAGCCAATGAGCTTCCGCGCAACCCCACACTCCAGGTCGGCCAAAAGCTCAGGATTCCCGCAAGGACCGTCGGCCAGACAACCACCCGCGCCACGACGCAGGCAACGCAAGCCGGCACCAACATCTACAAGGTGCAGGCCGGCGACAGCCTCGCCGTCATCGCCCGCCGCTACAACACCACCGTTGCGCAGATCCAGAGCCTCAACAAACTCACCGGCACCTCCATCCGCATCGGGCAGGAACTCGTCGTTCCCTCCATTGCCGACGCGCCCGCGACAACCGCGCCCGCGCCCGCCGCCACCACCGACGCATCGGGAGCCCGATTCACCATCACCCACATTGTGAAGCCCGGCGAGAGCCTCGACGTCATCGCCCGCCATTATGGGACATCGCGCAACGAAATCGCCACCACCAACCACATCACCGATCCGCGCAAACTTCAGGCCGGCCAAAAACTCACCATCACCTCCGCGAGGAAAAACCTGCCCGCCGACGCGCCCGCCAGCGCCGCGACAACACCCGCAGCGCAGCAACCCGCGGCCCAAACGCCCCCGCCGGCGACTCCTCCGCCGCCCGTGGAAACCGCGCCCGTCAGCCCCATCTCGCCGGTGAGTGAAAGCCCCATCTCGCCCGCCCCCGCCGACGCGCCGCCCGTCGTCACGCCGCAGGACCCCGTGCGCTGACGCGCGCAGGGCATCACGATAAACTTCCCGCTCTCCGCCGCCACATGGATTCCGCCAGCTATTTCGATTCCCCCATCGAGGCAAAACCAAAGGCCATCACGCCCGTTTCGGTTATCATCGCGTGCGCGCTTTTGCTTCTGGCGATTGGCATTCCGATTGTTTACAGCGCCAGCACGGCATCCAAATACGGGGCGTCCACGTTTGTCACCAAGCAGTTGATCGGCGTGGGGCTCGGCGTTTGCGTCGCGTTTGTCGTGAGCCGGTTCGATCTTGAGCACCTGCGCAAATACGCGGTGCCGCTGCTTGTTGTCGCGATCATTCTTTTGCTTCTCACACTGGTGCCCGGCATCGGCATCCGCCGCAACGGCAGCAGCCGCTGGCTCGGCACGTCGTCGCTCGCGTTTCAAACCTCGGAGTTTGCAAAAGTCGCGCTTATATTCTGCCTCGCGCACTACCTCGCGATCAAACAAACCCACATCGGAAAAACAGTGCATGGCTACTGCATCCCGCTGCTCATGATCGCCGCCATCACGGTGCCCATCTCGCAGCAAAAGGACATCGGCACCGCGGGGCTTATTTTTGGAGTCGGCATCATCATCCTTTTCCTTGCCGGCGCCAAATTCGCCAAACACATCGTGCCCACAATCGTCATTGGAATCGCCGGGGCCGCATGCCTTGTCATTGGCACCGAAAACCGCTTTGCGCGCCTCGACGCATGGGTGAAGCACACCGTGCCCGACTCCTGGCTCGCGCACGCCGTGAGCCAAATAATGGCATGGCGCAACTACACCCCGAAGGAGGACATCGACGCCTGGCAGCTCGAGCAGGCGCTCTCCGCGTTCGCCGTCGGCGGCATTCAAGGCGCGGGGCTCGGGCAAGGCCGCCAGCAGATCACCTTTCTGCCCGAGGCGCACACCGACTTCATTTGCGCGGTCATCGGCGAGGAACTCGGGCTCATCGGCACGCTCTCCGTCGTCGTGCTCTTCATGGTTATTTTTATCGCCGGCCTCGTGCATCTGCGCCGCGCGCCAAACATGTTCCAATACCTGCTCACCGCGGGCGCGATTCTATTCCTGATCATGCCCGCGTTGATCAACTTCTACGTCGTCACCGGCGTAGTGCCGACAAAGGGAATGTCACTGCCCTTCGTCAGCTACGGCATGTCCAACCTCCTTCTCACCGGCGCGCTCATCGGGATACTGCTCAACAACCAGCGCAACTGGCCGCGCCCCGCATTTTCCAAACGCGAACGCATCCTCAGGGAAGTCGTTCAGACCTGAAAACTAAGAGTTAAGATTTGAGAGTTAAGAGGCAAACCCGCGCCGCCGGAACCCTCCGTGGCGCGATGGCGACTGCTTCTTAATTCTTGAAAATTAAATCCCTGTTTCACCAGTCCGCCGCTCCCGTCCACAAATTCTCAAGTGTCTTCCACCAGCCAGCCAACTCACACGAAAACCTTCCTCCTCGCCTGCGGCGGCACCGGCGGGCATCTCGCTCCCGGCATCGCGCTTGCCGAGGCGCTCCTCGCGCGCGGCCACAACGCGACACTTCTCATCAGCAGCAAAAAAGTCGACTCGCGCCTCTCCGAAAAATATCCGCACCTCAACTTCCGCCGCGTCCCAAGCGCGCCCCTGCCGCGAAATCCGTTCCTGCTGCCGGTGTTCCTTCTTCGCCAGCTCCACGGATTTCTTTTCAGCATTAACCTGGTCCGCAAAACCAAGCCCGACGGCATCGTCGGTTTTGGCGGCTTCACCACGGCGAGCGTTATCATTGCAGGGGCGATTTTCCGCGTGCCCATCGCGCTTCACGAATCCAACCGCGTGCCCGGCCGCGCCACCCGGTTTCTCCAGCCGCTCGCAACGCGCATCTTTCTGCCGCCCGGCATCGCGATCCCCGGCGTCACGCGCTCGCGCATGCGGCCGATGGGATTGCCCGTGCGCAAGGAAATCCAGCGCGAACCGCGCGACGCCGCGCGCGCCAGCTTCGGACTTTCCCCCGAGCGCAGCGTCCTCGTCATCCTCGGAGGCTCGCAAGGCGCGACCTCCATCAACAACTGGGCCCGCGAAAACCTCCACACCCTCGCCCGCGACGGCATCCAGGTTTATTGCGTCACCGGCCTCGGCAAGGGGGGCGACGAAATCATCACCCACCCCGACGCCAACGGACGCCCCGTCAAAAGCATCTTCTCGCCCTTCTGCGACCGCATGGCAGCGCTCATGTCCGCCGCCGATCTTGTCGTTTCGCGCGCCGGCTCGGGCACCATCGCCGAGCTCATCCGCTGCGTCACCCCCGCGATCCTCATCCCCTACCCGCAGGCCGCCGACAATCACCAGCAGGCCAACGCGCTTTATTTCGAACAGCAAGGCGGCGGGGTTGTGATCGACCAAAGCCGCCTCAACACGCTCACGCGCGAAGTCCGCGACACCATTTTCAACGACTGGCTCCTGCGCAAATTTCGCGAAAACCTCGTCCGCATGGATCGCGCCAACTCGCTCGACCTCCTTCTCGACGACCTCGAGCAAATCACCAACCGTCGCCCGCCCCACAACGCGAAGGCCGGCAAGTCCGCCTCACCCGCCGCATGACCGACGCCCGCACACCGCTCCCCACCCTCTTCGGACGCGAAGTGCGCGCGATCCACTGCGCGGGCATCGGCGGCATGGGCCTCGGTCCGCTCGCCATCTACCTCGCCCGCCTCGGCTACACCGTCACCGGCGAGGACGACGCCATGACCGCCCCCATGCGCGCCCAACTTGAGCGCGCCGGAGTCGGAGTGAATGCGGTTTCGAGCGAAGCGACAGGCCTGACATGCGGATTTCGGAATGCGGAATTTCAAACCACGCAAATTGACCAAGCTTCGCTTGCGTCCGACATTCCGCATTCCGAAATCCGCACTCCGCATTTCCCCGATCTTCTCGTCGTCTCCACCGCCATCTCGCCGGAGCATCCCGCCGCTGTTGCCGCAAAAACGCACAACATCCCCATCGTCCGCCGGGGCGAGCTTCTGGCCGAGGTTGTTCGCGGGAAAAAACTCGCCGCCATCTGCGGCTCGCACGGCAAAACGACAACGACCGCAATGCTCGTCACCGCCCTGCACCGCGCCGGATTTTCCGCCGGCTACATTCTTGGCGGGCTCTTCAACGACACCTCGCTCCCGCCCGCCGACACCGGCGACACCGGCTGGGTCGTTGCCGAAATCGACGAAAGCGACGGCACCATCGAAAACTTTTCCCCCGAAATCACCATCGTCACCAACCTCGACTGGGATCACCCCGACCACTACCGCACTCCCGCAGACATCGAGGCCGCCTTCCACGCCCTCTTTGCCCGCACCAAACGGGCGGTCATTGGCTCCATTCCGAATTCCGATCTCCGCACTTCGCATTTCCATCACACATTCGGCTCCGCGGCCGACGCGGGCTTCCGCTACCAAATCACACGCGCCGCCAACGACGGCCAGACGCTCGCGCTCGCGGGCAAGTTCCCCATCTCCAGCGCCACCGTGCGCGCGCTCGGCGATTTCAACGCCGCCAACGCCGCAGCAGCTCTCGCTGCCGCGCACCTCATGGGCGCGACACTCGCGCCCGATCTCCTCGCCGCCTACCCCGGCGTCCGCCGCCGCCAGTCAATTCTTCGCGCCACCGACAGCCTGACCGTCGTCGAGGACTACGCCCACCACCCCGCCGAAATCCGCGCCCTGCTCACCAGCCTCCGCTCGCGCATCCCCGACGTCGGACGCCTGCTCGTCGCATTTCAGCCGCACCGCTACTCCCGCACAGCGCAATTCAAGACCGACTTCGCCGCCGCGCTCGCCATCGCGGATCGTTCCTACCTGATTGATGTCTATCCCGCCGGCGAAGCCCCCGTCGCAGGCGGCTCCACCGCCGACCTCTACGCCGGGCTCCGTGCCACCGCGCCCGTGCAACCCGTCATTTATCGCAACGGAAAAACAGACGCCACACTTGCCACGCTCGCCCGCGACGTCCGCCCCGGCGACTGGGTCGTCTTTGTCGGCGCGGGCGACATCGACCACTCCGCCCGCGCCTGGCTCACGCTCGCCACCGAATACGAAAAAGCCGCCAACCACTGGGGCACGCTCGGCGTCGCCCTGCGCGGCACGCTCTCACCCGCGTCCAAAGTCCGCATTGAGGAACCGCTCGCGCAAAAAACCACCATGCGCGCAGGCGGCGCCGCCCGCCTCTACGCCGAGCCCGCCGACGAACGCGATCTCGCCCTCCTCATCGATTTTGCGCGCGCCCGCGCCATCCGCACGCTCATGCTTGGACGCGGCTCCAACCTCATCATCCCCGACGAAGGTGTTGACGCCCTCGTCATCTCACTCGCCGCCCCGCACTGGCAGCATTTTGAAATTTTGCCCGGCAACCTTGTCTCCTGCGGCGCAGGTCTCCGTCTCAAAAATCTCTGCGGCCTCGCCGCCGCCGCCGGCCTTTCCGGTTTTGAATTTCTCGAAGGCATCCCCGGCAACCTCGGCGGCGCGCTCCGCATGAACGCCGGCGCGATGGGAGGCGAAATTTTCAACCGTGTCGAAACCGTCCGCGTCATGACGCACACCGGCGAAATCAAAAGCCTTAGCCCCGCCGAGATGGAAGTCTCCTACCGCCGCTGCGGCGCGCTCGCCGAAAACAACCTCGTCGCCCTCTCCGCCACACTTCGTCCCGCCGGGGAAAAATCCCCCGCCGAAATCACAACCCTCATCGAAAACCATCGCGCCAAACGCCAGGCCGCGCAGCCCCGCGATCCCAGCTCCGGCTCCGTTTTTAAGAACCCGCCAAACGACTCCGCCGGGCGCCTCATCGACACCGCCGGCCTGAAAGGCGAGCGCATCGGCGGCGCGGAAGTTTCCCCGCAGCACGCCAATTTCATCATCAACCGCGACAACGCGACCGCGACCGACATCATCCAGCTCATACGCCGCATCCGATCCGCCGTCCTGAAAACCCACGGCATCACCCTCGACCCCGAAGTCCTGCTCTTCGGCGCAAACTGGGAGGACTACCTGTGAAAAATTTCAATTTTCAAAATCCAAATTCCAATAAAATTCCAAAATCCAAATTCCAAATTCCAGTGGGGATGCGAAAGGTCTGTTTGAAATTTGAAATTTCATTGGAATTTGATCACTGGAATTTGGAATTTCCCGCGAGGAGCACGCCATGAACACATCCGCCCTCCAACCCACTCCCCCCGCCTCCGCGCGCCCCCCCATCATCGCCATCCTCGCGGGCGGCACCTCCTCCGAGCGCGAAGTCTCCCTGAACTCCGGCGAAGCCTGCGCCGCCGCGCTCGCGAAACATTTTCCCGTCGAGCACATCATCATCGACCGCAACGCCCTTCCCGCCGCGATCTCCCCCGCGCGCCACGTTGTCTTTTCAACCCTCCACGGCACCTTCGGCGAGGACGGCGGCATGCAACGCCTCCTTGAGGAGGCCGGCATCCACTACGCCGGCTGCGACGCCGCGTCGAGCGCGTTCACGATGGACAAAACCCGCACCAAGCGCGCCGCCGCCGCGCGCGGCGTCCGCACCATCGCCGGACTCACCTTCAGCGCCCGCCATAACAAACCCAGCGCCACGCAAATCATCGCTCAACTCGGCCCCGACCTCGTCCTCAAGCCCAACGACGAGGGCAGCTCCGTCGGCCTCCACATCATCGAAAACCGCGCGCAACTCGACACCGCCCTCGACACCGCGCGCGACGGCGACTGGCTCGTCGAACGCCGCATCCACGGACGCGAACTCGCCGTCGGCGTCCTCAACGGACGCGCCATGGGCATTGTCGAAATCCGCCCCAAGTCCGGCATCTACGATTACGAAAGCAAATACACCGCCGGCAAAACCGACTACCTCGCGCCCGCGCCCTTCGACGACGCCACCGCCGCCGTCATCCGCCGCAACGCCGAGGTCGCCTTCGAGGCCTGCGGATGCCGCGACTTCGCCCGCATCGATTTTTTCTTCACACCTGAAAACGAAATCCTCCTCATCGAAATCAACACCCTCCCGGGCATGACCGCCACCAGCCTCCTGCCAAAAAGCGCCGCGTGCGCCGGACTCGATTTCGAAAACCTCCTCCGCGAAATGGTCGCGCCGGCCATCGCCCGCCACAACGCCGCCCCCTGAGATTTGAAACCCGTGAAGCACTCGCCCAACCCATCCTCACGCTCACCCAACAACTGGAGGAACCTCACCCGCCAGGTCACCCCCGGCGTCCACACACCCATCAGCCAGAAACGTCAGAAACGAGACATGATCAAGAAAATCGCCCTCTGCCTGCTGCTCTGCGTCATGGCAATCATCGCATTCGAAGTTTACACTGTCTGGAAAAACAACCCCTCCGACATCAAGGCGCCCGTCAAGGACACCCCGCTCAAAACCATCACCGTCCGCTCCAACGGCGTTCTCGATTACAACTGGACCGTCCGCACACTCGCGCTCCCCGAGGGCATCGACATAATGGAGCTCGACATCACCGCCCTGCGCAAACGCATCCTCGATCACGCCCAAGTCCACACCGCCGTTCTCACCCGCCAGTTTCCCGACACGCTCACCGTCACGCTCGAGGAACGCTCCCCCGTCGCCCGCATTCTCATCCAGCAGCCCGGCGGCGAGCGCGAGGAACTCCTCGTCGCCACCGACGGCATCGTGTATTCGGGCGCCAACTACGCGCCCGGCACCCTCGCCGCCCTCCCCTATCTCGCCGACGTCAACCTCCTGCGCACCGCGCCCGGCGCCCACCAATACCTGCCCCTCGCCGGCATCGACTTCGTCGCCAAACTTGTCGCCGAGGCCCAAATCAACATTCCCGATCACTACGCCACCTGGCGCTCCATCTCCATGAAACGCTACGACGAGGACCGCCTCCTCGTTGTCAACACCAGCAACGCCGCCCGCATCACCTTCGGCATCCGCGAGGAATTCATAAACCAAATTGCGCGCCTCGACTACATCCTCAACGATATCGCCCGCACCGCGAATCCCAACCGGGGTCCCGTTCACACCATCGACCTCTCCGTCGGCCAGACGGCCAGCGGCATCCAGGCTCCCGTCACCTTTCACCCGGTCGCCACCGCCAGCCACCGCCGGCGCTGACCCCTTTCACCCCTCACTGATTTATATCGACTGCAGCATCCTCGAATAATGGCCAAAAACTTCAAAATCATCGCCGGCGTCGAAATCGGCACCTCCAAGATCACCGTCCTCGTCGGCGAGCTCACCTCGCGCAATCTCACCATCATCGGCAAATCCGAATGCCAGTCCGCCGGCGTGATGAAAGGCGTGATCATCGACGCCAAGGCCGCCAGCAACGCCGTCCACACCGCTCTCGAGGGCGCGGAAAAAAGCGCCCACATTCCCATCGACGAAGTCATCCTCGCCCAAACCGGCATGCACCTCCAGGGCTTCAAAACCGACGCCATCGTCAACGTCTCCTCCGCCAGCAACACCGTCAGCTCCACCGACATTCAGACCGCCTGCCAGATCGCCCTTTCCAAACAACTCCCCGAAAACCGCACAATCGTTCACGAGATTCGCCGCCCCTTCCGCCTCGACGGCCAAATCATCGCCAACCCCCTCAACATCCGTGGCAACCGCCTCGAGGCCAACTACTGGATTGTCCACGGCGACACCAACACCGTCACCAACTCCATCTACATCATCCAGGGTTACAACCTGCCCATCCTCGACCTCGGCCTCGCCAGCCTCGCCTCCGGCAGCATGATCACCACCCCCGAGGATCGCCATCACGGCGTCCTTGCAATCGACATCGGCGCCGGCACCACCGACTACGTCCTCTATCGCAACGGCGCCCCGCACGTCACCGGCGTCGTCCCCGTCGGCGGCAACCACGTCACCAACGACCTCATGCTCGGCCTGCGCACCACTCCCGGTCAGGCCGAAACCATAAAAATCCGCCACGGTCGCGCCACCCTTCACTGTCGCGACAAAACAACCAAGGTCTGGCTCAACGGCGACCACGGCATCGGCGACCGCCCCATCCCCCTCCAAAGCATCGAGCAAATCATCGCCGCGCGCATCTCCGAAATATTCGAAATCGTCCGCAAGAAACTCGACATCGATTACACTCCCGAAAACACACCCGCCGGAATCGTCCTCACCGGCGGCACCTCCAAGCTCGAGGGCATCGTTGACGCCGCGTCGAAAGCCTTCGAATCCACCGCCCGCCTGGGTGAGTTTCCCCCGCACATCCTCGAGCAACTCCGCGCCCCCGGCTACGCCACCGCCCTCGGCCTCCTCTTCACCGGAGCCTCCGCCGCCCGCGGACAACTGCCGCCCAAAAAGGGAGGCATATGGGGGATCTTTAACCGTTGACCGGAAACCCAAGGGCCGGAGCGCCAGAATCCAGACAACTAAAACTGAACTCGCGCAGCCGGTGCCACCGCCAAACACCAAGCTCTAAACACTAAACTTTCAGCCTCCGTCGCATGGACCTTCACGAACTCCCCCTCACACCAACCGCCTCCCCCGACGCGCCGCCCGTCACCTTCAAACTCATCGGCATCGGCGGCGGCGGAGCCAACGCCCTCGCGCGCCTTCCCCTGCCCGCCCTCGACGGCCTCGCCACCGCCATCATCGACACTGATCGCAAGGCAATCGCCCAGCACACCTCGCCCGCGGAAAAACACCTCATCGCGCCCGACCTCCGCGGCGGCCTCAGCACCGGAGGCGATCCCGAGCTCGGCCGAGAAACCGCCGAGGCCTCCCGGGAGCAACTCGTCCCCCTCGCCACCGGCGCCGACATCATTTTTCTCTCCGTCGCCCTCGGCGGCGGCACCGGCGGGGGCGTCGCCCCCCTCGTTGCCGAGCTCGCCACGGAAAACAACGCCCTCGTCATCGCCTTCGCCACGCTCCCATTCAGTTTCGAGGGCTCGCGCCGCATGCGCCAGGCAGAGGAAAGCCTCGTCGAACTGCGCCGCGCCTGCGACGCCGTCATCACCCTCCCCAACGACCTGCTCCTGCAACAAACCACCGACACCGAATCCGTCACCGACGCACTTCGCCGCGCCGACGAGTGGATGCTCCGCGGCGTTCATTCCATTTACTCGATCCTCCGCCGCCCCAGCCTCATCAACCTCGACCTCGCCTCGCTCCGCCGCGCCTTTGTTTCCCGCGGGGGCAAAACCCTCTACGCACTCGGCCACGGCTCCGGCGAAAACATCATCACCCAGACCCTCGAAAGCCTCAAGATGTGCCCCCTCCTGCACATCGCCGAAACCGCGCGCAAGGTTGACCACCTCATCGTCAACATCATCGCCGGCTCCGCCATCACGCTCCCCCAAATCAACGACTTGATGAGCGTGATCAGCGCGCAATACGGCCGCGACGCCCACGTGCTCATGGGCACATCCATTTCCGACGACCAGCCGGACGCCATCCAAGTCTGCGTTATAGGCACCACCGATGTCGGCACCCGCAACCGCCCCGTGCGCGCGGCACCGCCCCCCGCCGACAACGCCAACGCCGAAACCAACATTCAACACCCCGCTCCCAAGGGGAAAAAACCTGTCGTCAAAACAAAAGGCGCCGCAAATCAAGACCAGGAAGAGTTCACCTTCGCCGGAGCCGATCAGCAACGCGGCACCTTCGAAAACTCCGACCTGAACCTCTTCGAGGACCAGGATCTCGATCGCCCCACCTACCTCCGCAAAGGTATCAAAATCCAGTTATAGTCGCAAAGCCCGGGATGGGGCATTTAACCCCATCCACAAAAGGACTCATGCTTCAGGCGTAACCAAACGCCATTGCTCGAAACGCCGAAACCGCCGCGTTTGATGTTCAACAAAACCCGGCGGGCACGCCCCGCCGAGCGGGGCATCGTGCATGAAACTTGTTTCGGGTTCCGCCTTAATTTTTCACAATCAGGGTGGATTTGAATTCGCGCACATCCTCGCTGCTCGGGGTTTGATACACGGACAGGCCGAATTCACCGATAATCGACAGCAGATGGTCAAAAATATCCGCTTGAATACCCTCGTATTGAACCCAGCGGACATCGCTTGTGAATGTATACAATTCCAGCGGTATGCCTTTCTCCGTCGGGTCAAGCTGTCGCACCATGAGCGTCATTTTCTTGTGGATGTTCGCGTGCGCGCGCAGGTAGGCCTCGCAGTAGGCGCGGAATGTGCCGAGGTTCGTCAGGCAGCGGCCGTTGCCGAGTATCGAGAGATCACATCCCTTCTTTTTATTGTCCTCGCTGATTTCCGCCAGCTTCGCGTCGAGGTAAGGTTTCAACAGGTCGATGCGGTGCCAGTGCTCCAGCATTTTCTCGTCGGCAAAACGGATTGTTTTCATGTCAACCTTGATCGAGCGCTTGATGCGGCGTCCGCCCGATTCCGACATGCCGCGCCAGTTCTTGAACGAACCCGACGCCAGCGAATAGGCGGGAATCGTGACGATCGTGTTGTCAAAATTGCGCACTTTCACGGTCGTGAGCGACACGTCGATCACATCGCCGTCCGCGCCCGCCGAGGGCATTTCGATCCAGTCGCCCACGCTGACCATTTTGTTTGCCGCAAGCATGATGCCGCCCGTGAAACCAAGGATCGCGTCCTTGAAAATCATCATCAGCACGGCGGCGAGGGCGCCGATTCCGGAGAGGAAATAGACGGGCGATTTGCCGAGCAAAATCGAGAGCACGAGAATCGCCGCAATGAGCGCGATGACAAGTTTTCCGGCCTGGATCACGCCCTTCAACGGCATCCCGCTGAGGAGGCTCGTGCGCTGTGAAATGAGATAGACCGTGTCGAACGCCGAAAAGATGACACCCACCGCGATCGCGATGATGTAGAGGTTCACAAAGCTGTCCGCAAACGCGGCGACCGCGGGCGCGTCGGCGAACACGCGGGCGTTAAACGTGCTAATGATGATCGCCGGCACGAGGTGCATGAAGCGCTGGATCAACTTTGATTCGATCAACGCGTCGTCCCACTTGGCCTCGGTCTTGGCGATGAGCCGGTGCACGGTTCGCACCACGATAAAATTGACCATCTTGTAGGCGAGAAACGCGACCAGCACCAGGCACACGCCGGCGATGATCGTGCCGGTGAGCACCGCGGTTTCTTGCGAGATGCCGTGATTGATCAGGGTTTCCTTGAACAAGGTGCTCAAGCCTTCGATACTGTCGGTGGAAGCAGTTGCGGGGACGGTGTTGGTATCAGCCATAGTGCGATCAACACTGGGGGGCCTCCGCGGCGTTGTCTATGCACGATTGAAAAAAATTCAGGGTGCACAATCCGCGAGTGCAACGGACGGGGCTGTCTCCATGCCGCACGTTGGCGCGCAAAAAAAAGCGAATCCAAATCGGATTCGCCTCTCGCTGAAATTAAGAATGTGTCGCTCAGGCTTTTTCGTAGCGCCTCACGCGAACGGCCATGGCGGCCTTGCCCTCGCGACCGCGCAAATAATAAAGGCGCGCGCGCATCGGCACGGAGTGCTTCTCAACCTCGATCTTCTCGATGTTGGGCGAGTTCACGGGGAACACACGCTCGACGCCCTCGCCGTAGCTGATGCGGCGGACGGCAAACGTCTCCTGGATGCCGCCACCCTTGCGGGCAATCACGACACCAGAGAAAATCTGGATGCGCTCTTTTTCGCCTTCGCGAACCTTGGTGTGCACGCGCACGCCATCGCCAACCCGGAATTGCGGGATGTTGGTCTTGAGCTGGTCTGCGGTGATTTCTTTGATGATCGGATTCATGTCTGGTGTTGTTTGAGTAAATCTGGTCTGACTTTGCGAGTTTTCTCAACACGTTGCGCGTGCCGCCAGTCTTCGATTTTGCGGTGGTCGCCCGAAAGGAGGACTTCCGGAACGGACATGCCGCGAAATTCGGCGGGACGCGTGTATTGAGGAAAGTCGAGCAACTTGCCTGTGAAGGATTCATGCGTCAATGACTTTTCTTCACCAAGCACGCCGGGGATAAAACGGCTCAGCGCGTCGATCACCACCGCCGCCGCCAGCGTGCCGTTGGTGAGCACGTAGTCGCCGATGCTGATTTCCCGGTCGATCACACAATCGCGAATGCGCTGGTCGATTCCCTCGTAGTGGCCGCTCAAAAAGATAACGTGCTCCTCGCGCGAAAGCTCCTCCGCGATTGCCGGCGAAAGCGGCTCGCCGTCCGGCGTCAGGTAAACGCGCCTGCACCCGGGTGTTTGCAACTGCTCCATCGCCGCGAAAACCGGCTCCGGCTTGAGCACCATGCCCGCGCCGCCGCCGAAGGGCCGGTCGTCCGCCGTGCGGTGCTTGTCGGTCGTCCATTCGCGCAGGTCATGCACCCGCACATCAAGCCGCTTCGCGCCGATGCCCCTGCCCAGGATGCTCTCGGCAAGAAACCCGTCGAGCATTCGGGGGAAAAGTGTGATGACGTCGATTGTGAGCGGCATGGATGAACGGCGCGGAATTCTCGAAACTCAAGCAACCGGCGGCGGTTGGTTGACGACGGGGGGCGCGGGCGGCCGGGAACGGGAAACGGGCTGCGCATTGTCGTTGCGACCGACAAACACCGCCGCAAACACCCCCGCAAACCCGATAACGTATCCCAGTGCCCTTACAATCCCAAGCCCATTGAAAATAAGATTCATCTTTTCAACGGGTATGCTTCCCCCGATTTGCATGTTGATGAAATACACTGTGATCAAAGTGCCAAAAAACGATACCACGAACAGGATGGCGGTTCCAATCAAGGCCAGGGTCGCCGCCTTCGGGGCGCGCGAGCGCAAGGCAAGGGAGCAAAAGAAGCAGACGGTATAAAGCAGCAAGTAAGGCGCCGCGGTGGTTAGTTGCGAAATAAGGATTTGGGGAAATGCGGAGTTCATGGGTTGATTTAGCTGAGGGTTGCGGAGGCCGGCGCGGCGGTTCGGGCTTGATTAACAAAACAAAAGCCCCGGCTTGTCAAAAGCCGAGGCATGGTGGAGAAAAATTGGCGATGTGAAGCGAAGTGCCGCGCGCTTATCAAGCGGCGGGCGCTTCCTCTACGGCCGGAGCTTCGATCGTGGCCGACTTGCGAACCTTCTTGATGAGGCCCTTGGCGGTGTCGGTCGGAAGCGCGCCCTTGGACAGCCAGTATTCGGCGCGGGCGAGATCGAGTGTGAGAGCGTCCTTCTTGGAACGGGGCGAGTAGGTGCCGAGGATTTCGACCGCGGCGCCATCGCGACGGGAACGGGCCTCTGCCACGACCACGTGGTAGATGGGTTGGTGCGTCGCACCTATGCGGGAAAGACGGATTTTAAGAGCCATGTTGATTGCTGATTTCTGAAAAGATTCTGATGAAAAGTCGGTAAATGCACCGTTCCGGCGGCAACTTGTCAAGCGCACTCTCCATTTCCCGCAAATAAGTGCGCATTTCTACGTTTCGCGCCTCCGCGTGTCCGGCAGAAGCACCGTCACCAGGCCGAGCAATGGCAAAAAGCTGCACAAGAAATAGACCTGTTCGATGCCAACCGAATCCGCCAGCCTGCCGAGCAGCGCGGAGCCGATCCCGCCAAGCCCGAAGGCAAACCCGAAAAACAAGCCCGCCACAAGCCCCACCTTGCCGGGAATCAATTCCTGCGCGTAAACCAGAATCGCCGAAAATGCCGACGCCAGCACAAGACCGATCACCACGGTCAGCGCAATCGTCGCGGCAAACCCGGCGTGCGGCAGCAACAGCGTGAACGGCGCCGCGCCGAGAATCGACACCCATATCACGATCTTGCGCCCCACACGATCCCCCACCGGCCCGCCGATAAACGTGCCCGCGGCCACCGACGCCAAAAACACAAACAACAGCATTTGCGCCATGCCCTCGCTCACGCCGAATTTCCGGATCATGTAAAATGTGTAGTAGCTCGTCATGCTCGCGAGGTAGATTTGTTTCGAGAAAATCAACACCACCAGCACGGTGATCGCCCGCACCACCCGGCGCATCGGCAGGCGAAACACCGGCGCCGCCGGTCCGGGCGCGGCAGGGGCGTCAACATTGCCGGATGCGGCGCTCTCGGCGCGCACCGCCGCAAGTTTTTGCTTATACCAAGCGCCCGCGCGCATCAGCACCACAAACCCGATCAGCGCCACAATCGTGAACCACAGGATATGTTTTTCACCGCGCGGCGTGATGATCGCGCGCGCCAGCACGGGACCGAGCGCCGTGCCAAAATTGCCGCCCACTTGGAACAGTGACTGCGCAAGCCCAAACTTCCCGCCCGACGCAAGACGCGCCAGCCGCGACGCCTCCGGGTGGAAAATCGCCGAGCCCGCGCCCGAAAGCGCCACACCGCACAAAATCATCGCATAGCTGTGCGCAAACCCGAGCGTCAATATGCCCGAAAGCGTGATGAGCATGCCGGCCGCAAGCGACCACGGCATCGGCCTGCGATCCGCGGCGAGCCCCACGATTGGCTGAAAAATCGAGCCGGCCAGTTGC
The DNA here is from genome assembly GCF_003096195.1 of Ereboglobus luteus. Classification (NCBI taxonomy): domain Bacteria; kingdom Pseudomonadati; phylum Verrucomicrobiota; class Opitutia; order Opitutales; family Opitutaceae; genus Ereboglobus; species Ereboglobus luteus. The sequence goes on from NZ_CP023004.1 coordinate 184,498, forward strand.
GCAACCATGGTGATCACGCCGATTTCCCAATACGAAAGGTCGTAGGTTCGCTGGAGCAGCGGATAGATCGAGGGGATCAACGACTGGATGATGTCGTTGAGCATGTGCGAGCAGCTCATCGCAACAAGAACCGCCATCACCGTGCCCTCGGCTTGGTATGAACGCGCGAATGCGGGTTTGGCGGTGACGGTTTCTGCGGACTGCTTGCTCATGATGAAAAAGGCGCCCACCACACACCGGACAAACGGAAACATCAAGACGGATTGCGACTGGCGAAAAATTCCCGAGGGACACTTTTCTTTTTGAAAAAAGTTGAGGTGCGCGGCCCATCCATCACATAGGGGATGTGATGATAGATGTAACACCATGGATGAACGAGGCTGTTATCCGCCTCCAAAAACACTTCGGCCCGCGATTGCTCTTCGTCGGCCTTCAAGGCAGTCATCGCCGCGGGGAGGCGCGGGAGGATAGTGACATCGATATCCTGACGATTCTCGACACCCTGGACATGGAGGATCTCGCCGCCTACCGGCAAATATTGCGCGCGCTCCCGGAAGGGGAAAAAGCCTGCGGTTTCACCTGCGGGCGGGACGAACTGCTCGCATGGCCGCCAACTGAGCTTTTTCAATTCGCGCAAGACACGGACGCTTGGCATGGCGATCTCGCCTCGCTGCTGCCGCCCGTCACCCGGGAGGATACCATCATGGGAGCAAGGGCGGCAGTGTCCGGCCTGCATCATTATGCCGCCTACCTGTATGTTTCCGGCAATGAGGCAACCCGCGCGGACGACCTGAAGGGAGTATACAAGGGGTTCTTTTTCGCCATGCAGATTGTGCAATATCTGCGAAGCGGCACATACTCGAAAACAAAGAAGGATTTGCTCGCCCTGCTTTCCGGAGATGAAGCGGAGCTGCTGCGCTGCGGCATGGATCCGGTTTATTACGATGAACAAAAGGCCCTGAATCCCGATCTGCTCTTCCAGCGCATGCTCTCCTGGACAGGCGGCACCATGCGCGAACTTGCGCAAAAAATCGGAACGCGGGAAAAGTAACAGCCCGGTGCCGGCAATACCCGCGGGCAAATCCGCGCCCCGGCGCCAATAGCAAAAGAAATCACGGCACTTTTGTAATTCCCTCAAACTTGACCGACCAGGAACCGTCCTTCGGAAATCCGGGGGTGGTTCCATCGGAGCCGTCCCATCCGGCGCACATAAGCGCCACCGCCCAGAGCAGGCCTCCGTTGCCGGGAAGATACCATCCGGCGTTGTAGCCCGCGGGAGTGTAGGCGTTCAAGGGGGCGTCGAAGAGCAGCCAGTCCACCGCCTCCTTGTCGCGGCCCAGGCGCGCGGCGGTCATCGCAAGCATGGGGTAATCGCAGCCCCAAAGGTTGCCCTTCCAGTCGCCGCTTCGCAGGCCCCAAGAGATTTTGTCATAGGTGCGCTCCATGATTTTCGGGTCTATCAACGACCCTCTCACGCAACCGTAAACCTCCAGCCATGCGGGGCGCAAAAAGCGTCGGCCGTCCGGCATTCTGTCCCAAGTCTCCGGATGCGATTCCGCGTCGATATAAACGCCGTCAACGACGGGCGGCTTGGAAATGTGTTTCAAAACATGGGCGATTTTTTCGTCCCCGGGCATGCCCAGTCGCGCGCGCCATTTTTGAGCGATCTGCAGGGCGATCGCCCAGTAGTTCAACTCGCTCGTCGAGTTCCAACAATCAAAGCCGCGCGTGCCCTCCGCCCCGCTCATCAAGGGCGGCCCCAGCACGTATCTTTTTGATGCTTCGTCCCAATAAAGAAAATCGAGCATCATTTCCGTGGTTTCAAAAATGATGTCCTTCCACTCGCGCAACGTTTTCGCCGACGGATCGGCCTTGTAGGAAAGTTCCGCCAAGTAAAACGGATGCACGTTTTGGGTGATTCGGTTCGGCCCGTGATCCCAGCTTTCCCAACGCCCGAAAGGATCCGGCGTCTTCAACCACTTCGCGCCCTTGAGCCCCTCGGCCGCGGCCTCCGCCCGGGCGGATTTCAGGCCGATTTTGTTATACCATTCCACCCAGCCCTTCAAAAGCGCTCCCCTGCCCCAGAAGAAATACGGCGCGCCGTGCCAGGCGGTCATTTCAAGATGGAATTTGCCGCACCAGTGATCCGTCGCGAGCAAGCCCGCCTCGGAAGGCGGCATTGAGCCCGCCGAATTGGCCGCCATCAGGAATTGTGACAATACCACCCTGCGCTCAAGTTCCTTCCAACGCGGGTCGGCGCTTGCCGAAAAATCCGCGATCCCGCCGTTGTTCCAAAAGGCGTTCCAGTGTTTTTGGGCGGCGGCCTTCATCCTGCCAAACTCCGCCCCGGCCTTCGTCAGGCGAATTTTTTTCACCCTGTCCAAGCCGTAGTCCGAGGCGTTTTCGGTGTTTTGCAAATTTTCAAATATCGCGGTGAACTCCGCGGATTCCGAATTTCCGGAACGGAGAAACACCGTGTGCTCCCCCGTTATGTCCCCGAAACTTCCCCCGCCCTTGGAAACGGAAAAGCCCTTTGGCCCGCAAAGGCGAACCATGTATTTTCCGCCGTCGTCCATCTCCCTGATTACGCGGAACTCGCCCCGCCCATAATTTTCCAAAACCGTTTTGTGGCCCTCGACGCGGTCGAAGACGCTGGAGAAATTCGGATCGGGCTGTGTCTTGCGCCGCAGCGACAATTGCGTGCGCAGCGGGTAACCAAACGTCAAAACCATGCCGAGCCTGCCGTCCCTCAACAGCGCGGAATCGACACGCACGCCCACCGCATCGGCGTCCGGATGCACGGTGCTGACCACACTCACGCGCTCCCCGAGATATTCAAAGACACTCTCCACCCTCCCGTTCCAAAGATCGAGTCTCCGTGAGATTATTTTAACGTCCCCGGGCTTGATTTGCGCGCCGTCCATTCCCCTGAAGGCGATGCGGCAAAGGTTCATCATGTGCGGGTTGTCATAATACCACCTGATAGCCGCGGTCTCCTGTTTTGTGCGGGCAACCCTCGCGCCGGAACCCCGCGCAAGATAGTTAAACACGCGCCCGTGGGAATCCACAGGATACCGTGTTTGATTGCCCGCCTCAAAACCCTCGGGCTGCGGAAAACTGTGCCAGGCCCAGTGCGCCATCGTGTTTCCCGCGAAAGTCTGCAATCCCGTGGCGTCGCAGTTAAACGCAAACTCTCCGTTGCCGAGTGTCGTGACACCCAATAGCTCGTTCCAAACCGGCGAGTTCCTTTCGACAACCGCTTTCCTGTCTATCTTTCCACTCCCCGCCTCCAAATTTCCCAAAAAGAAAATCGGCGCGACCAGCAGCGCGCAAATAAAGTTTCTCATGACCGACTTTTTTAGTGAATGGGTGGGATGGAAAACGCGAGTGAGTCCAAGCCGTGCTTTGTCATTTTTAAGCAGTATATTTTTATCCGGATCGTTCATATTTTTCAATTTTGAATTCATAGTAGAGATTTTTATGAAATTATAATGATAAACTCAAACTGAGCCCTTTAGCTTCTCTATCGATTATTATGATTCTTCGATTGCACCTCAACTATCCCAGATTGAGATGTTTGTCGCACCCCATTTCCCGTCCTTGCAGATAAGAGTCACCACCCGCCCGTGTCCCCCAAGGAACTTCACCCTCCCAGGACCGGTCGTCACGACCTTCAGTGTGAAGCAATTCAATAAAGAAATTTCAACAATACGCTTATGCGATATGCCGGTCTTGTCGATTGCACTTTTCAAATCATTAATATACCAGTTAGCATTTTCAGAATTTTGAAGTGCAATATCGGATTTTTCATCTGAAACAATGTTGTCATATTGATTATTATTATAATTTCTCACGTCATTTATTGCCCATTCATTATTTTTATAGACAAGAGTAATGTTCTGACCCTCTGCCGTCCTAATGTCATATTTTTTAATATGTGATGTGCCAACCATAAGACCGCCATCATCCGAAAGGTATATCGCCAGGATATGCTTATCGGGAACTTGCGCAGACTTGTTGATAACATCCTGCAAGTCATTAATGCTCCAATTGACTTCAATTTGCTTCGGGGGAAACTCATCGTGTTCCCCATGAATGCTTTTATGCAAACGATTGTTGTCTATTGTGATATTCTTAAAGCTCAGAATATCGTGATAGTTATTTTCATCCGGCACGCTGCCGACACCTCGTGCTTCAGGCTCTTTTGACTTATCATGAACACAACCTATGGGCAGCATCAGCAAGAAACTGAAGCTAACTACTATCAAACATCGCCTCGACTTTATCTCAATGGTGGACGGTAAAGGGGGCATTTTGGGCATGTGTCATTGGGTCTGATTGGGGGTGGCGAATTAGTGGCGGTATTCTGTGAGTATTTTTCTTTTGCGCCCGCGGTCAAACACGCAATCCGGCTTTGAAATGCCCGTTAAGGTTGTCACCCGTCACTTTGCATTGGTTTTTCCCCGCATTTTCCGCATCATCAACACAGCACACCGTGCACGCATCGCCACTCACAGCCCTCAGCACGCGCATCCGCAAACACGCGCTCGGGCGCCTCAACTTCGCCGACTCCGGCGCCGACGTCCCCGCGCCGGAGGTCGCCCTCGTCGCGCTCGGCGGTTACGGCCGCGACCAGCAGCGCGCAAATCAAGTTTCTCATACGCAGTTTCTTTAATATTAATTGAAAATTATTATACATTATAAAACAGCGACATTCAGTCGGTTTTCAAAGTAATCACGTATTTCTTATCGGCTCCTTTTGTTATAACATACCACGGCGTATGTGAGATATATTCTGTTTTAGTTGCGTCTTCGGCGCCATCACCAATGCTGACATGCACACTAAAACGCACTCTTTCAATATCCTCCATTTTCCCAACCACAGTTCGAAGAAACCCTCCCATCGTATTAACATCACCGATAAACACAACGCTGGCTTGTGGCTGCAACGCCGAAAATCTATTGAACCTGTGTTTGTCATTAAAGATATCTGAATCCATTGTTGCATGCGATAAGATCGGACTTATTTCAGACGATTTTTTTAGTTTATATTGAACCTTAATGGCTCGTGATGAACCTAGTGACTTATCGCCAGCGCGAGGAGAGTGCCATATAAGGGTATCGGTGGAAATATTTCTCAATACACCTTTTATTTTTCCCTCATCAACACTCACAGAAAGCTCGGCATGAGCCCCGGCAGTGTCAGCCCTTATCGCCAGAGGCATAAAGGCAGCAATGGCGATGATCGTGGTTGTTATGTATTTGTTCATTTATTCCTCCAAAATTGGGCGTGCGCAGCATAAGGCATTTCGAAAACTCGGCGGCCATAAGAATGTGTCATTGGTCTGATTGGGGTTGGCGGATTAGTGGCGGTATTCTGTGAGTATTTTTCTTTTGCGCCCGCGGTCAAACACCCAATCCGGCTTTGAAATGCCCGTTAAGGCGGCCACCCGTCACTTTGCATTGGTTTTTCCCCGCATTTTCCGCAAGCTGCCCTCTCATCAACACAGCACACCGTGCACGCATCGCCACTCACAGCCCTCAGCACGCGCATCCGCAAACACGCGCTCGGACGCCTCAACTTCGCCGACTCCGGCGCCGACGTCCCCGCGGCGCAACGCCTCACCGCGTGCAAAACATTCCTGCGCCTCGAAAACGCCATGATGCGCATGCGCCACGAGGCCGGCGAATCCGGCGTCGCCGTCGCCCACGCGCGCGCCGCCACGATCGACGTCATGCTCGCGCACCTTTTTGATTACGCCATCGCGGCATGGAAACGCAGCCGCCCCGGCGTCCCCGCGCCGGAGGTCGCCCTCGTCGCGCTCGGCGGTTACGGCCGCGCCCAGCTCAGCCCGCTGAGCGACATCGACATCATGTTCCTTTACCCCTCGAACGTCCGCCTCGACGACCTCAAGGACTTCCAGCAGCACCTCGTCGATGAAATCCTCTACACCCTTTGGGATTGCGGCCTGAAAGTCGGCCACTCGTCGCGCACCACCGACGACGCCTTTGCCGAGGCCCGCGCAGACATCCAGACAAAAACCGCCCTGCTTGAGGCCCGCTTCATCGCCGGCTCCGACATTCTTTTCGAAAACTTCTTCACCGCCTACGAGAATTTCTACCGCAACGAGGGCACGCTCTCCTACATCGCTTCCCGTCTCAAAAATCAGACCATCCGGCGCGCCAAATACGGCGACACCGTTTTCCTTCAGGAACCCGACATCAAGAACGGCGTCGGCGGACTCCGCGACTACCACTCGGTTCTCTGGCTCGCCCACGTCAAACTCGGCCTGCGCAACGTCAACGACCTCGTCGAGGAAGGTTACCTGCAGCGCAACCAGCTCCGCGACTTCAAGCGCGCCTACGATTTTCTCATGCGCGTGCGCAACGAGCTCCACTTCAACTCCCGGCATCCCACCGACCTCCTCGACCTCGAACAACAACCCCGCATCGCCCTCGGCCTCGGTTACGCCAACCACGACGAGCTCGCCCGCGTCGAGCAGTTCATGCACGATTATTACCGCGCCGCGCAAACCATCTACCGCGTCGCCAAATACATTGAGCACCGCCTCTCGCTCACCGCCGACCCCATCAAAACCGGCGCGACCGCCGGCCCCTCCCCCGCCCTTTCGCTCCGCGATTCGCTCCGCCTCACCCGTCACCAAAAAACGCAGCATGTCGACGGCTTCATCCAGCGCGGCAACGAGCTCACCGCCGAGCACCCCGGCGTCTTTCGCGAGAGCCCCGAGCGCCTCATCCGCGTCTTTCGTTACGCCCAGCAACTCGGCATCCAACCCGACTTCACCCTCCAAACCCTCATTCGCGACAACCTGCCCCTGATCAACCGCCGCGTCATCAACTCGCCCGACTGCGCCGCCAGCTTCCGCGCCATCATGCACACCGTCGGCAACGTCCACCCCACCCTCTCCCTCATGCACGAGCTCGGAGTCCTCGGACGCTACCTCCCCGAATTCGACACCCTCACCTGCCTCGTCCAGCACGAATACTACCACCGCTACACCGCCGACATCCACACCCTCAACGCCATCCGCGAACTCGACCGCATTTTCCTGCGCGAGGAGGATTTCACCGGCAAATACCTCACCGCCCTCCACGAAACCCCCGCCCCCTCGCTCCTCTACCTCATCCTCCTGCTGCACGACATCGGCAAGGCCGACGGCGTCAAGGGCCACGCCGAAAACGGCGCGCTCATGGCCGGCCCCGTTCTCGAGCGATTGCAAGTGGACGCCTCGCTCCGCCCGACAATTATATTCATCATTAAAAACCACCTCGCCATGGCGCGCTTCTGGCAGAAACGCGATGTTGACGACCCGCAAACCGCAGCCGCCTTTGCCGGGGCCGTCCAGACTGCCGACAACCTCCGCTATCTCTACGTCCACACCTTCTGCGACTCGCGCAGCACCAGCGCCGAACTCTGGAACGGCTACAAGGACGCGCTCCACACCACGCTCTACCGGGCCACGAGCGAACGCCTGATGCACGACACCGCCGCCATCGCCGCCCGCAACTCGGAACGCAAGCAATTGAAGCTCAAGCAGCTCCTCTCCGAAAAAATCCCGGGCATCCCCGACGACGAAATCACCGCGCACTTCAACCGCCTCCCCGAGCGCTATTTCATCCAGGCCGACACCGCCGAAATCGCGCTCCACGTGCGCATGGTCAACCAGCTCCTCAAGTCGATCAGCGCCGCCGAATCCCTCGACACCCTCCGCCCCGTCATCGAATGGCGCAACGACCTCAACCGCGCCTTCACCATCGTCAACGTCGTCACATGGGATCGCGCCGGACTCTTCTACAAACTTGCCGGCGCCCTCAGCGTCGCCGGCGTCAACATCCTCGGCGCCAAGGTCATCTCCCGCACCGACCACATCGCCATCGACACCTTCTACATCACCGAGCCCGGCGGCGGAGTCGTGCAAAACCAGGCCGCGCAGGACACCTTTGCCAAAAACGTCGAGCAAACCCTCGTCGCCAACCGCGACCTCTACCCCGACATCCTCGCGCAAGCCAAGCGCATCGCCCCGCACGCCGCCCTCGTGGGCAGCCTCCAAAACACCTTCCCGCCTCTCATCGACGTTTACAATGAACGCTCGATGCAACGCACCATCGTGGAAATCCAAGCCCGCGACCAAATCGGCCTGCTCTACCGTCTCGCCAAGGCAATTTCCGATCACGGCTTCGGCATCACCTTCGCGCGCATCGGCACCGAGCGAGGCATCGCCATCGACACCTTCTACATTGAAAACACCAGTCGCGAAACCGCCATCGAAGCCCCCCGCCTCCGCGCCCTCCGCGACGAACTGGAAAAAGTGGTTATTCCACCGGAAACGCCGGCCCCCGGCCCGGCGTGACGGCGCATGGCGCAGCACACTTTTCTACTCGCCACTCGCTACTTTTTCCCACCGCCCCATCGCCACGTCCAAAAATGCCGCGAGCGCGGGATCGGGCGCGGGTGGTTGCTTCCAGCCGAGGACAAGCCGGCTCTCGGGCGCGTGGCCGATGAGCGCGTGAAACACCACGTCCTTCTGCAACGGCCCCGCCTCGGAGGGCGTGATGAAGGTCACGCCAATGCCGGCGCGCACCAGGCCGATTCCGTTGGCTCGGGGCCAGACTTCCTCGACGATTTTCGGCGTCACGCCAGCCTGAGAACACGCCGCGATGATGCGGTCGTAAAACCCGGGGTTGTTCGCCCTCGGAAACAACACAAACGGCACCGCCGCGAGATCGCGCAGCCGAAGCAGTTTCTTTTTTCCGAGCGCGTGCCCCGCGGGAAGCAGGATGCCGTTGCGCTCGCGCAAAAGCATGTGCGTGCGAATGCCCGGCGCGGGCGCACCCGCCCCGTTTGTGTTCGGATGAAAAAAGCCGCACCCCAGCTCTCCCACCTGCAACGCGGCAAGCTGGGCGCTCGTGGGCATTTCGTTCAGTTCAAGCCGGATGCCGGGATAACGCCGGTTGAACTCGCGCAAAATATCCGGCAGCACCGTCGCCATCGCCAGCCCCGTGAACGCCACGCGCACATGCCCAGTCTCGCCCGCCGCCAGCGAGCGCAGCTCCCGGCCCGCCGCGTTAAGCGAGCGCAGCACCGGCTCGATGCGCGCAGCAAAGGCGCGCCCCGCGGGTGTCAGCTCGACGCGACGGCGGGTGCGCGCGAAGAGTTTCGCGCCCAGCGCCTCCTCGAGGTGCGCGATCTGGCGGCTGAGCGCGGGCTGCGCGACATTAAGCGACTCGGCGGCCTTGCGGAAATGAAGATGGCGCGCGACTTCGAGGAAATAGACGAGGTGGCGCAGATCGTAGGGAAATTGATACTCGGCAGGCATCAATCACAACAAAATGAGTATTTTTTGATATTGCAAGAATCTGCTATCCTGCGTCCCGATTTATTCGCTTTATCCGCGTATTTTTAACACAAATCCGATCCTAAACATCATGCCAAAAACACTGTTCCAAAAAGTCTGGGAAGCGCACGCCGTGCGCAAACTCTCGAGCGGGCACACCCAGCTCCTCGTCGACACGCACCTGCTGCACGAAGTCACCAGCCCGCAGGCGTTCGGCATGCTGCGCGACCTCAACCTGAAGGTCGCCATGCCCCACCGCACTTTCGCGACGGTCGACCACATCATCCCGACCAACCCCGGCGCGTGCGAGCCTTTCGCCGACCCGCTCGCGCAGGCCATGATGGACGCCATCCGCAAAAACTGCCAGGATAACGGCATCGTGTTTTTTGACCGCGCCACGGGCAAGCAGGGCGTCATCCACATCATCGCGCCCGAGCAGGGAATCACGCAGCCCGGCATGACCATCGCCTGCGGCGACTCGCACACCTCCACGCACGGCGCGTTCGGCGCGATCTCGTTTGGCATCGGCACCACGCAAATCCGCGACATCCTCGCCACGCAAACCATGGCCATCTCGCCGCTCAAGGTGCGCCGTGTCGAGGTCAACGGAAAGCTCGGACGGGGCGTTTACGCGAAGGACGTGATCCTGCACATCATCCGCACGCTCGGCGTCAACGGCGGCACCGGTTACGCCTACGAATTCGCGGGCGAGGTGCTCGACAACATGTCGATGGAGGAGCGCATGACCGTGTGCAACATGTCCATCGAGGGCGGCGCGCGCGTCGGCTACGTCAATCCCGACGAAACCACGTTCGCCTATCTCAAGGACCGTCCCTACGCCCCCAAGGGCGCGGCGTGGGACGAGGCCGTCGCCCGTTGGAAAGCCTGCGCGTCCGATCCCGGTTGCGCCTACGACGATGTTGTCAAAATCGACGCCGCCGACATCGCGCCCACCGTCACCTGGGGCATCAATCCCGCCGAGGGCATCTCGATCAACGAAAACATTCCCGATCCCGCGACCGCGGCCACCGCCGAGGAAAAGGCGGAAATCGAGGAGGCGCTCGCCTACATGAAATTCACGCCCGGCGCGCCCATCAAGGGCACCAAGATCGACGTCGCGTTTCTCGGCTCCTGCACCAACGGACGCCTCACCGATTTCCAGGAAGTCGCCAAGCACATCAAAGGCAAAAAAGTCGCGCCCGGCATCCGTGCGCTCGCCGTCCCCGGCTCGCAAGGCGTCGCGGTGCTCTGCCGCGAGCTCGGCATCGACCAAGTCTTCAAGGACGCCGGCTTTGAATGGCGCGACGCCGGGTGCTCGATGTGCCTGGCGATGAATCCCGACAAGCTCGTCGGCGATCAAGTCAGCGCCAGCTCCTCGAACCGCAACTTCAAGGGTCGCCAGGGCAGCCCGACGGGACGCACCATCCTGATGAGCCCGTTGATGGTCGCCGCCGCCGCCATCGCCGGCCACGTCGCCGACGCGCGGGAAGTTTTCCCCGCCGCAAACAACTAAACGATTTGACGAACAACCAATCCACTTAACCACGGAAAACACGGAGACCAAACCGGGAACGCAGTTTCGACTGCGAAGCGACAGCCAGCCAAAACGATTCTTCACTCCGTGCCTCTCCGAGTCCTCCGTGGTTAAAAAATAAAAACTTTAAACTTAAATAAAATGAGCCTTGCAAAAATCACCCAAGTCACCGGCCGCGCCGTTTACGTGCCCGGCAATGACATCGACACCGACCGCATCATTCCCGCGCGTTTCATGAAATGCGTCAGCTTCGACGGCCTGGGCCAGTATCTGTTTTACGACGTGCGCCACACGCCCGACGACAAACCCACCGGCCACCCGATCGACAAGCCCGAGCACAAGGGCGCGACGGTCATGCTCTCCGGCGCCAATTTCGGCTGCGGCAGCTCGCGCGAGCACGCGCCGCAAGCCATCCACAAGGCCGGATTCCGGGCAATCATCGCGGAGAACTTCGCCGAGATCTTTTTTGGCAACAGCACCACGCTCGGCATTCCTTGTGTGAACGCAAAACATGAGGACATCGCCAAGGTCGCCGCCGCAATCGAGGCAAATCCCCAACTCGAGGTGACGGTTGATGTCGAGCATCTCGAAGTGCGTTTCGGCGATCAAAAAATCCCAATCACGATGCGCGAAAGCGCGCGCGAGGGCCTGGTCGCGGGACGCTGGGATGCGATCGGCGAACTCCTTGAAGCCAAGGACGCAACCGCCGCGCTGGCCGCGAAGTTTCCCTACATGACCGCTTCGTAAGCGCCGCTCCGGCTGCGCCGAGCCCCGGCACCGCGTGAAGGCACGCGGTGCCGCTCCATTTTTATCCGCACAGGGATGCCGAGTCAGGGTCCGAAACTCCCGCGCGCATTAAATTTCTGGAACACTACCCCGCTTTGGGAAGTCATCAACGCACTTCCGAAACACGCCCGCATGCACCGGCCTGCGCCAAAACCGCCGTGCGGACATGTTTTCGCCCGTCGCGCCCTGCGCCGCACGCCTCAAACAAAGAAATTACAACTCAATTAGAAAGTTTGCTCGCAACTTTTCAATAAGCCGACAGTTCTAGGCAATTCGTCTACATGAAATCGACTCTCCCGCGCACACTTGTTTTCGCTCTATTTGTTGGCACCGGACTCTTGGTGCACGCCCAGGACAAAACGCCTGTCACGCCCGTTGAATACCTGCGGCCGATGAAAAACAGCTTCTCCATCGGCGTGCGAATGATCGGCGGCGCCAAGGTCACCTTCGGCGGAAATCTCGGCGCAACCCCGTTCACCGTGTCCCGCGACAGAATCAACTCCGGCGGATACGACAACGGCACAATAACCGCCGACGACAAGGATTCCGCCTCCGGTGATCGTCCGGCCTATTCGGACAGCACATGCGTCACATGGAAAAGCATGCCTGGCGGCGTCGAGGGTCGTTATTACACCATTAAACTGGATAGCGACGGGAAGGCCATTCGCGACAAGGATGGCAATGTGGTCATCACAGGCAATTATGTGTATTACAACAAAGACGACTCCAATTGGAGGCACTACACAAGAAACTGGTCCTACTCGGGCGACAGCGGCCAGTTAAGGGACAACCCCGACAATTCGGACTACCAGCAAGTCGGCATGAGCGCCTTCTCATCGAGAGGCTCCACGGACACGGTCACTGCTGAGGACAGCAGAAACCCCGGCGTCGAACTCACGATGGGGCGCGTCATCCAGCGCTTCAAGTATTTCGAATGGGGCATCGGTGTCAGCTTCGGCGTCTCCGAGTTCAATGCCAAAACCCGCCAGTCTGTGAATGTAAAACTCGATTACATAACAGATTGGTATGATATTTACACCACCGGCGACAAATTCGGCGGCACGCCAACAAAAGGCAAACTCAAGACACATGGCGAAGCCTCCAGTTTCCCCAATATTTTTGTCCCCACGGAGAATGACGACGAATACCAAGACTTGAAATACACCTATGTGGACAGCAACGGAACTGAAGTTTCAGGTTACACCGCCCTGGAGACAACCAATCCCATCGGCAACACCAGTGCGGCCACCGAGGAATCCAATTTGAATGATCCCGACAGGGATAAATTGCTGGACGGCACCGCCGACGGCTACTGGCAGGTCAAGGGTGTCTATTACATGTTGCGCCTCGGCCCGATGGTGCGCATTCCGATCGGCAAACGCTTCTCGGCCTATCTCAGTGGCGGATACATGGCCGCCTACGTGGGCTCCAAATTCCGCTACGCGGAAAATGTGAACGTCCCCCATGGGACCAGCACCATAAGCACAGCCTACAAGGAAACTTACGCAAATGGATATTCGGTCACCACAGACACCAAGAACAACCAGAAATACATTGGGGGCTTTTATTTCGACGCGAATCTTGAATGGTGGACGAGCACACGCACCGGTTTTTATGCCGGTGTGGCATACGAGCGCCTGAATTCATACAAACAGGATCTGCACGGGCGCAACGCCAACATTAAAATGGACAACGGTCTCGGCATCCGCTTCGGCATCATCACGCGATTCTAATATTTGACTGGCATTTTTGGTAGGGCGAAGCCTCAGGCTGAGCCGAAGTTTTTCGTGCCCCGTGGCACTCCGAATTTCATGCCGTTTTTTTCGGCTCACCCGGACGGTTTGCCCTACCTGTAAATCAAAAACTTTTCGCGACGCTTCATAAACTCGTCCTGCTCGCTCTTCCAAAGCGCGTGGATTTCCGCGAGTGTTTTGCCCGACTTGATCGCCTCGAGCGTCGGTTTGTGAAGAAGCAGGCGGCTGACTTTATCGACGGGAAATTGGTCCGGATACATTTGATACAGCGTCCGCGCCAAGATGATTCCGATATCGACCGAATTGTAAGCCTGTAAATCGGTGAGCATGATGTAAACGCCGCCGCATTCCGCGCCCTTGTGGATGCTGGCGGTCGGCGTGAAACGGATGGGCGCGAAACGCACACCGGGCAATCCCTCGGCGTTGAGTTTTTCCGCGAACGCAAGCTCGTCGATGTAGGGCGCGCCGACTTGCTCGAAGGGCGTGTCGGTGCCGCGCCCCACGGACAGCGAAAATTCCACCAAGCCGACACCCGGGTAAAGCGCGGCTTGTTTCAGGTTGCGCATGTTGGGCGAGGGATTTGTCCAAGGCTGCCCCGTTTGGTCAAACCACAGGGCGCGCGTCCAATTTTCCACTTGGATGACGGTCAGTTTCGCGCCGAGTTTTTTTTCGGCGTTATACATTTTTGCCAGTTCGCCCACGGTCATTCCGTGCCGCAACGGCACGCGGAAGAAACCCACAAATGTCGGCGGCTCGGCCAGCACCGGACCTTCGACGGCGGCGGCGTTGATCGGGTTCAGTCGGTCGAGGATAAAAATTTCCTTTCCGTTTTCCGCCGCCGCCTCGATGGCCAGTCCCATCGTGGACGCGTAGGTGTAGAACCGGCAGCCGATGTCCTGAATGTCGAACACCAGCGCGTCGATGCCTTCGAGTTGTTTGGGCAGGGGCTTGCGCCGTTTGCCAAGGTAGAGGCTGTAAACGGGCAAGCCGGTTTTGGTGTCGCGACCGTCTTCTATTTTGCTCACATCGTGCTCGCCGCGAATTCCGTGCTCGGGACCAAAGAGCGCCACGAGGTTCACGCCGGGCGCATTCTTGAGAAGATCAATGGTCGGGTTGCGCTCGCGGTCGTGCCCTGTGTGATTGGTTATCAGGCCGAGGCGTTTACCCTTGATCGGCGCGAAGTTGTTTTTCACCAGCACGTCGATGCCGTTCAAAACCTTCGCGCGGGAAGCGGCGCGTTTGGTCGCGGGAATCGGGGATTCGATTCGCGCCGTCAAATCCTTGTCCGCGGGCACGCCCGGGACGCCGGCGAAATTAAAATCGCCCACGATTTCCGCCGTCAGCGTGCCGAGCTTGGAATAGAGCGGCACGATGCTCGACTCGCGGGTGGGATGGTTGCGATTGGAAAGGAATATATAAAATGTGCGCGAGTGGGGATCGATCCACAAAATCGTGCCCGTGAAACCGGTGTGCCCGTAGGAGCCGAATGGAAAAATCTTTCCGCGCGGGCGGCTGTAACCGCTGGCAATGTCCCAGCCCAGCGCGCGCGGCGGAAGGTCGCCTGACGTCTGCAAGCTGGTCATCAACCTGACCGTCTCGGGCTTGAAAATGCGCGCGCCGTCAAGCTCGCCCTCGTTGAGCAGCATCCGCGCGTAACGCGCCAAGTCCGCTGCTGTGGAGAACAGCCCCGCGTGCCCGGCGACGCCGCCCATCTTTCGCGCTGTCGGATCGTGAACGACGCCGCGCCACGGCTTTTTGTCTTGGACGACTTCCGTCGGCGCGATGCGCGGCAGTTTTTCCGGCGCGGGAAGGTAGCCGGTGTCGGCCATTTTTAGCGGTGCGAAAATTTCGCGCGCGGCAAACTCGGACAGCGGCACTCCGCTGACGCGGCGGACAATTTCGCCGAGCATAAAAAAGTTGATGTCGCTGTAACGAAACGCCGTGCCCGGCGGCGTGCGCGGAATTTCTGCGCAGGCCTTTTCGATCGCGGCCGCCGCGCCACTCCAACCCGATTTTGTTTCGATGCCGGGACGCAGGCCGGAGGTGTGCGTCATCAATTGCCGGACGGTTATCCGCTCCTTGCCGTCTCCCGCGAACTCGGGGATGTAGGTGCGCACCGGCTCGTCCAGTTTGATTTGTCCGCGCTCCACGAGCAGCATCACGGACGGCGTGCACGCCACGACTTTCGTGAGCGAGGCGAGGTCGAAAATCGTGTCCTCGGTCATCGTTTCCACCGCCGGAACGAGCGCGCGTTTTCCGAACGCCGAATGAAAACGCTCGCCGTTGTGCTCGACCCACAACACCGCGCCCGGACAATGCCCCTCCGCGATGGCGTCGTTGATGAAGGCCTGCATCTCGGCGAGTTTCTCCGGTCGCAACGCCGGTGTTCGAGCCGCTGCTTGCGACGATGCGCACAAGCAAAGGCAGAGGGAACAGAAGAATAAAACAAGGGTGCATTTGAGGTTCATGAGATTCATGGGTGCTTGTGTAGGGGCGCACCTTGCGTGCGCCCTGATGTGCGAAAAACTGTAGCGTTCGTATTCAAAAAGCGGGCGGGCGTTAGGGCGCACGCAAGGTGCGCCCCACGGGTTGTCATTGTGCGTTTTTCTCCCGAAGCCGTTTGACCGTGTGGGCCGAGGGGGAGACGGTTTTGCGGCGGGATTCGGGCCAGGCGCTCATTTCTTCGAGCGACTCGAACAGCGCGTGGCACGCGGTTTCGTAATCGACGCCGGCCAGTTCGCTGACCAGGCGGATGCTCCGGTCGATCAGCTTCTTGTTCGATGCGTCAACGTGCGCCATCCAATTTCCGCTGAGGCGTCCGAGTTTGCCCATCGTCGCCGTGGAGACGTTGTTCAACGCCAGCTTGACGGCGAGGTGCGCGAAAATTTCCAAGGGCGATTCGGGCATGTCCGCCTCGATGAAACAGATTTCGTCCAACGGATTCGAGGCGGGGCGGCGCGTGCCGATCAGGATGGCGGCGCGGCGTTCGAAACCGGCGGCGGCGCGCTCGAACGCCTGATACCACTCGTCGCGGTTTTCGAGATGCGCCATTTCCGCGCCCGCCAGAAATGCGATGGCGGCGTTCGGACGGACGGCGGTTCGCGATGTGTCCGGCTCGCAACCGATGCGGTAGGTTGCCAGGCGCGCGCGGTCGATTTTTGGCGGATTCTCGATGATGCGCTCGGCGGCGCCCATCGCGCGATAGTCGTCGGGCGTCCACGTGATGCAGTTTGGCTCGTGGCCGAGGAGCCGTCGCCATGCCGAGTCCGCATCGCGAAGCGGCTCTTTCACGTAGGCCCATGAAACGGGGTCGTCCGGCTCGAGCGTCGAGCGAAACGGCGGCACCTTAAATGTCGGCGAGCGCTCCGTCGTGTCGGTGAAAATGTCGAGCATGTATTCGTCGGGAAAATAAGTGATGAGTCCCGACTTGGCGTAAATATCCCGCTCGAAATCGACCCAGGCGGCCATGGCGCGAATGTTTTCCGGCGTGCGTATTTGCCGGAGAAGTTGACGGAAGCGCGCGGCTCCTTGCTCGGGCGCGGCACCCGACGGGAAAATCGCCTGCGTGACAGGCGCGGGCAATCGCCCGGGGAGAAAGTCGGCGAGCGCGGCCTCAAATGCCAGCCCGGCGATGAGCAGCTCGATGGTCGTCGCCTGCATTCGTGTCGAGCCGGCGACCGCCATCGGCCCTGTCGCCAAGTCGATGATGTTGACGCGCGCATCGGTGATCACGGCCCGCGAACGCTCGACTTTTCGGACGAGCAATTCGGCGGGATTGTTGAACATAAAATGCGCGCGCGATCCGGCGGCCAGCGCGCCGTGAATCGTGCCGATGACCGACGAGGTTTCGCCGCCTTCGCTGATGGCCACCAAGCAGTCGTTCGGCCCCATGCCGGCGTCTTGCGCCTGTCGTTGTCCGAAGGAAATGTAGTCCTCGAAGGATTCGACGGAGCGGATTAACGCGTAGTCGCCGCCGGTCATGATGGCCTGCGTTTGCTCGAGGAGAGTCGTGAAAAAATCGCACTGCTCCGGGAAACGGACCGCCGCGTTCGCGCAAAACTTTCGGTGCGCCGCGTCCAGCAGGATTGCGAGCCGGCCGGTGGCGCCGCAGCCGCTGAAAACAATCCGTCCGCCGAGTCGGAGTGTTTCGAGGATGTCGGCGCGCAACTTTCCGAATTCCTTCGAGGCGAGAACACGATCGACGACGGGCGGGATGTCGTCGTCAACGCGCAGCAGCATTTCGATTCCCTCCGCCGTGTTTTTTTCGAGCGTTTGAGAAAGTGTTCGCGTGACCGGATGCGATTGCTCCGTGAGCATTTCGCCGAGGTGAAACGCGGTTTCGTTTTTCAAGAAATGTTCCGCGGCGAGGCGGGTGGATTCGGTGGGCATGTTTTTTGGGAGTTGGTGGTTGTTGCTAATTCAAACTGGTTTGTTTTTTGACCACGGATTTCTCCGCGCGCTCCGTGGTTGGTTGCTTGTTTTTTCAGTCTTTCAGCCGGTCTTTTTTAAACGTGAACAACAGGGCGCAGAGCACGCAGATGCCGCCGATAATCCAGGCGACCGAGACGATCCGAAACGCCAGGGCGATGCCGTCGCCGGTTCCGTAAAGCCGCCCGAAATAGCCGAACAGCGTCGGCGCAAACGAGCCGATGCTCATCGCCGCCAGAAGCATCAACGCGACAACCATCGCGCGGAGTTTCGGCGGCACGACATCGAAAATCGCGGCGTGGGTGTTCGTTTCATAAAGGCCGCGGAAAAGGCCGAAGAGAAACAAAATCACCCAAAGCGTTTGCGGCGACCCGACGCTTCCGATGAGAAAAATCATCGGCACGCCGAGAAACATGACCGTGGTTTGCAGAACGAGGCGAAACGATTTCCAACGACGCACCAAGGTGTCGGTCAGGAAACCGCCGACGATCACGCCGATCCACGCCGCCGCGAAGTGCATGAACATGCCGTAGCCCCGCGCCTCCATTTCCGAAACGCCGAAGCGCTCCTCAATGAAAATCGGCGCGAACGCAAGATAGGCGTTGTTCACGAACACCACCGCGATGAACCCGGCCGTCAGCAGAAGCACCGTCGGGATGCGAACGATCTGCCGCACCGCGCTCCAAAACGGAATCTTTTCGGCAGTCGGCGAGTTGTCCGGGGCGTCCGATCGTGCGTCGGAGTCCGCGGGTTTGTCGCGCAAACGGAATATCAGAATCGCGCCCATGACGATGCCGAGCCCGCCAAAAATATAGAAGACCGAGCGCCAGCCAAAGGCGGCCGCGATGGCCGTGCCGAGAAACCCGCTGATCATCGGCGCGATGTAAACGGCGCTTTGGTGAATGGACAGCGCGCGCGCCCGCGTCTCCTTGTGAAAGCTCGCGATCATGGCGGTCGATGACGGCCCGTAAAACGCCTCGCCGCCCGCGGTGGCGATGCTTCGGAAAATGAGAATGCCCACGAGCCCGGTCACCGTTCCCGTGATCATCGTCGCCGCGCTCCAAAAAATCAGGCTTATGGTGATGATCCATTTTTTGCTGCACCGGTCGCCGACGTAACCCGCGACTGGAACCATCGCCGCCATCACAAAAAACAAAAGCTGGTGACTCAGCCCGATCTGGAGGTCGTCCAAGCCGAGGTCGATTTTTATATTTTTTGTAAGGACGCCAAAAATCGCCCTGTCAATCTGGTGGAGAAAATACGTGCAAAACAGCAGGAGCATCAACTCCCACCGGTAATTCTTGGAAAGCGGCCGCGACGCGCGGGGCGAAGGCGAAACAGAAGACGGGGCGGGGCTTGGTTGGTTGTGTTGCATGAAAAGTATTTTTTAGAAAACACGACGCGGGCGTTTCCGCCTGTGTCGATGTTCGAGGGCATTCATTCGTCCGGGAACTCCGAAAGGGTTTAGCATTAAAAAATATCGATTGCGGAATTGTGGAAGAACAAAAACGCAAAATGCGATTAAACCGAATTTTTGCCGGCGCATGCCGTGAAGCGTTGTTACGCGGCGCGTTTGTTTTTGCGAACGATGATAATCATCACGGAAAGGATTATGATCGCGGCGGCGGCCAAAGTGCGAAGCGTCACAGGCTCGTCAAGAATCAGCCATCCGAGAAACACAGCGACGATCGGATTCACATACGCGTAAGTGGACACGCGCGCGGGCGTGCTGTGCGTGATGAGCCACGTGTAGGTGGAAAACGCGACAAGCGAACCGATGACGATCAAATAAAAAAGCGCTATCCATGAGCGCGTGCTGAACGAGCCGATATCAATCGAGGCCGGCTCGCCGCGAACGAAAGCGGCGACCGCGAGCATGGCGCCGCCGCAGAGCATCTGCATGGCCGACGCGCTGAACGCCGGGGCGGGATTGCGGACATGCCGCGAAAGAATCGAGCCTGTTGCCCAGAAGACCGTCGAACCAATGATGGCGACGACGCCTTTCAACGGAAGCGCACCGTCATCGTTGAAGTGTTCCCATGGCGCGACCAGCACGATGATGCCGGCAAAGCCGATGACGAGCCCGGCAATCGTGTAAGGCCCCGGACGGCGTCCGCCGGGAAACGCCCATTCGATAAGCACCATGCACATGGGGGAAAAACCGATGAGAAGCGCGGTGATTCCCGAGGGGATGTATTGCTCGGCCCAGATGACAAGGCCGTTGCCGCCGAGCAGCAGGAACGCGGCGATAAGCGCGTTGTCACGCCATTGTCGCGCGGTGGCGCGGGGCGAGCCGCGCAGTTTCACAAACGCAAACATGATGACGCCCGCGACAAGAAAACGCACGGCGGCCATTGAAAGCGGCGGCATGGTTTCGACTCCGACACGCATGGCGAGATACGTGCTGCCCCAGACGATATAAATCGTCAGAAACGCGGCGACGAGCGCGACAGTGCTTGCGGATTTGGCGGATGATACGGACATGGATATGCTACAAATTAAAAAATACGGAATGCGCGCGGCGCAAACCGCCAAGTTTATCCCTGATGAGAGACAAACAGGTAAACTCGACAGCCGCACAGGACACTGATCAAGCCTCCTAAAGTCCACAAAACAAACGGAGAAAGACCGACCGGCAGACATGCGTGCCGCCGCACCTGAACGGGACGAAATCCTCATTGCCGCCCACGTTTGGCGAAGCGGGCAAACACGCGCGGGTGACGGTTACGGGATATCCGCGCGATGTCATTGTGGAGATTCAAGTGATTATTGAAGTCAAAGGTTGAAAAAACGGAAAAATGCCTTGCGCTTCGCCCGCGCTAAGTTTTCGTAGCGCAACACCATTCTAAAGGAGAGATGGCTGAGTGGTCGAAAGCGGCGCTTTGCTAAAGCGTTGAAGGTGTAACAGCCTTCCGGGGGTTCGAATCCCCCTCTCTCCGCCATTTAACACGCTTAATAAGAATGAGTTAAACTTTAACCCCACTAGATTTGCCAGTTGATGCGGCAAATCCTGTGTGAAACAAATAAAGTTCAATCTCAAAGAATTCAAAAAATCAAGCGGTGCCACATCCATTCAGTCCCATTGTGGAATTGTGGAAGGTTAGCATGATGTTTGCCGCAAGATTCCCGGAGAGGGTGCCCTGTCGAAATGTTTTTTCTGTGCGCTCATTTATGCCGAAAACGCGCATGTCGACTGGTTTCGGCGCATCAAACTTGATGCCTGACGCATACGGCACGAAAAAAAGCCGGACCTGAATCAGGTCCGGCTTTTCGCGGATGAGTGATTGAACAGCCAGTTTACTTTATTTCGCCGGCTGTTCCTATTGTTGTCGGTTCGCCTTACAGCGTGCCGGCGTAGATCGCCTTGGAACCGAGCTCCTGCTCAATGCGGAGGAGCTGGTTGTATTTGGCGATGCGGTCCGTGCGGCTCGCGCTGCCGGTCTTGATCTGGCCGGCGTTGGTCGCGACGGCGATGTCGGCGATTGTCGCGTCCTCGGTTTCGCCGGAGCGGTGCGAGATGACGGCGGTGTAGGCGGCCTTGTGCGCCATTTCAACGGCGTCGAAGGTTTCGGTGAGCGAACCGATTTGGTTGACCTTGACGAGGATCGAGTTGGCAACGCCCTGCTCGATGCCCTTGCGAAGGAAGTCCACGTTGGTGACGAAGAGGTCGTCGCCGACGAGCTGCACCTTGTCGCCGATGGCGTCGGTGAGTTTTTTCCAGGTCTTCCAGTCGTTCTCGGCGCAGCCGTCCTCGATGGAGTCGATCGGATACTTGGCGGTGAGCTCCTTGTAGTATTGCACGAACTCGTCGCCGGTGAACTGCTGGCCGGTGCTCTTCTTGAAGACGTATTTGCCGGTCTTCTTGTCGATGAACTCGGAGGAGGCGACGTCGAGCGCGAGCATGATGTCCTTGCCGAGCTTGTAGCCGGCGGCCTTGACGGCGGCGGCGATGGCGTCGAGCGCGTCGGTCGTGGAGGCGAGGTTCGGGGCGAAGCCGCCCTCGTCGCCGACGGCGGTGGAGAGGCCCTTGCTCTTGAGAACTTTCTTGAGCGCGTGGAAAATTTCGCAACCGGCGCGGAGCGCCTCGGAGAAGGTCGGGAAATTGACCGGGCGGATCATGAATTCCTGGAAGTCGATCGGGGCGTCGGAGTGCGCGCCGCCGTTCATGATGTTCATCATCGGAACGGGAAGAACTTTTGCGTTCACGCCGCCGAGGTAGCGGTAGAGGGGAAGGCCGACGGCGGCGGCGCCCGCGTGGGCGGCTGCCATCGAGACGCCGAGGATGGCGTTGGCGCCGAGCTTCGACTTGGTCTTGGTGCCGTCGAGCTTGAGCATGGCGCGGTCGAGGCCGACCTGGTCGGTCACGTCGTAGCCGACGAGCGCGGGGGCGATGATGCCCTTGACGTTGCCGACGGCGGCGAGCACGCCCTTGCCGCCGAAGCGGGTCTTGCCATTGACGCCCTTGGGGAGCGACTTGGCGGGCGCGGAAGCGTCGCGCAGTTCGAGCGCCTCGTGTTCGCCTGTGGAGGCGCCGGAGGGAACGGCGGCGCGTCCGACGATGCCGGAGGCGAGTTGGACATCGACTTCGACCGTGGGGTTGCCACGGGAGTCGATAATTTCACGAGCATTGATAGCGGTGATGGTTGTGTTCATATGGTGGAAAAAATTCGGAACGGACACTGTATGAGTGAAAAGTGCGCGAGGTAAAATGTTTTTCTTGCGGTCAATTTTCCAAGCCCCGGCGCGCTTTCGTTTATTTTGCGATCGCGCCCGCCCGCCCCGAGCCCGCTTGCAATTGCCGCACCAGCTCCGGCATGCTTGCCCCGATGGGTGAACCGGCGAGGAATTGCCCGGCCCGGGTTTTGTGCCCGCGCGCGAGCAGCATCGCGTAAACGTGCATTTCAAATTGCCCTCGAATCGTGTCGCTCTCGCTTGCGAAACCAAGCGCGTTGAGCAAGGCGATCAGCGCCTCGATGGTCGAAAAATGCCCCGCGCTGTGCTGCGCGCGCAGCCAGTAACGGCTTTCGCCGCGCAACGCCGACACCGGCAGGCGCACCTTCCGCCCCCATCCATCGACATGGCGGAGCATGTCGTTTGCCTGCGCCCATGTGCCGTCGATCAAAAGCACCCGCAGGTTTTCCAGCGCGCCCGCGCCGGGCGGCGGTTGTTCGCGTTGATCGCGCAACACATCCTCCAGCGCCTCGCCGCGCGGGTGCAAAATCCACAGCGCATCCGCCCCACCGTCCCGAACGACGTCCTCGCGGCGCGGCAGGCACTGGTTGTGCCAAACGATCCGACGCGACGCCGGCACGACGCGTCGAATGAGGTTTCCCGTGCTCGTCGGTTTCCACACCTCGCTGTTGTGCATCAGCACATCGAGCGCGAACGGCAGCGCGACCGCGCGCGACTCCGCGCAGACGCACCAACGCGGCGCAATCTGGCAATGCGGACAGCGGGGCACCCCGCGCAACACGACACTTCTAGCCATAAATTAAAAAGTTAAAAAAATCCAAATGACCCAATTTCAGGAAATATCCAAATCCCAATATTCGCCCGCATGTGAATCCTTGCCGCGCCGGGTGCATTTTGCAATTTTCACGCGCAATGAGCCGCCCGACCGACATACTCTGGATCGTAACCACGCAATGGCGCGCGCAGGCATTTGGTTTCGTGGGCGACCCGAATCTCCGCGCCCCCTCGCGCACGCCCCGCCTCGACGCCCTCGCGCGCGAACCGGGCACAATCAACTTCGCGCAAGCCGTGACGCCCCACCCTTTCGGCCCCTTCGCGCGCGCCGCGCTGCTCACCGGCGTTCCCTCGCCCGAAAACGGCGTTAACGATTATTACGATCCGCTGCCCGCAAGCAGCCGCACCATTGCGCACATGCTGCGCGAACACGGTTACTCCACGGCGTTTTTCGGAAAATGGCACTTGTCGAAACGCGACCCGCGCGCGCCGCTCGTCGGCGAAACACACGCGCGCGCCATCGTGCCGCCCGGGGCGCGCGGAGGCTTCGATTTTTGGGAGGGATTTGAAAGCGGTTTTTTGTTGAACGACCCGTGGCTGCACAGCACGCGCCTGCCGGAGCCGCGACAATTTCGCGGTTACCAAGGCGACGTGCTTTGCGAACGCGCGCTGGAATATTTTTGCGGGCAAGAACCCGCATGCGAAAACTCGGCGCGCGCGCCGCGGTTTTGCATCGTGAGCCTCGAGGCGCCCCACCCGCCTTACGACGCGCCGGCGGCAAACGCCGTTGCTCCGAATCCAGAACAACTCGTCCTGCCCGCAAACGTGCCGGCCGGGGGCGAAGTCGAATCAAAAGCGCGTCGCGAACTCGCCGGTTATTACGCGCACATCGGGGCAACCGACGCGGCGGTCGGACGCCTCATCGCCGGCGCGCGCGCGAAAAATCCCGACACCCTGGTCGTGTTCACCTCGGTGCATGGCGATATGCACGGCGCGCACGGCCTGTTCCGCAAAGGTTGGCCGCACGAGGAAAGCGTGCGCGTGCCGCTGCTGGTGAATCATCCGGCCCTCGCGCCGGAATCGATTTCGAGCAACGCCGCAGTCTCGCTCATCGACTTGCCGGCGATGACACTTTCCTTCGTGGCGCAGGCTGCCAGGTCTGATTCCGAAAAAAAACGTTCTGGCTGTCCGCGCATCGATTCCACGCACGCGCGCATCTCGATGCCAAGCGTGGTGCGCCTGCCGCATCAATGCGACCGCGCGTGGCGCGGCGTGCGCACGCCGGCGCGCAAACTCATTCTCAACGAGGACGGCTCGCCGTGGCTGTTTTTCGATTTGGAAGCCGATCCGCTCGAAGTGCGCAACCTCGTTGGCGAGCCGTCCCGCATCAATGAAATCGCCGCGCTCAAATCCCTGATATCAGGATAGCGCAATCACGCCGCGAAGTCACAGCACCGTGCGCGCCCTCATTGATGCTGCGTCCCCGCCGCTCCCTGCGCGGCGACGGCGGCCTGGGCGGCGGCGATTTCGGCGGGATCACCAAGGTAGCGATGTCCGAGCGGGTGCAGGTCCGCGTCCAGTTCATACACCAACGGCACTCCGGTGGGGATGTTCAACTCGACGATTTCTTTTTCACCCACCCGGTCCAAATATTTCACGAGCGCGCGCAGACTGTTTCCGTGGGCGGCGATGAGAAGCGTTTTCCCGGAGCGGATTTGCGGCGCGATTTCACCGTGCCACAACGGCATGAAACGCGCCACGGTGTCCCGCAGGCATTCGGCGCGGGGCAGTTGCGCGCGCGGCACGGATGCGTAAAGCGGATCATTGCCCGGGAAGCGCGGATCGCCCTCATCAAGCGCGGGCGGCGGAGTGTCGTAACTGCGGCGCCAGATTTTCACCTGTTCGTCGCCGAGTTTTTTCGCGGTCCCGGCCTTGTTGAGGCCCTGCAGCGCGCCGTAATGGCGCTCGTTGAGACGCCAGTCTTTTATGAACGGAATCGAGAGCTGGTTCATTTCGTCGAGCGCGAGCCACATCGTCCAAAGCGCGCGGCGAAGCACCGACACGTAGGCGGCGTCGAATTTCAAGGCGGCGTCCCGCATGAGCCGCCCGGCCTTGCGCGCCTCGTCGCGCCCCTTGTCGGTAAGATCGACATCGGTCCAGCCCGTGAACCGGTTTTCCTTATTCCAAGTGCTTTCGCCGTGCCGCAGCAAGACGAGCGTGTGGGTGCTTTTGATGCCGTCCATGATGCCAAAGGATACGCGTCTTGCCGGAAAAAGAAAATCATGCGCGCGTAAAACGATTACGAAATTGCGAAACACTTTTTTGCGAAACGCAAACGGACGCGAACCAATCCGGCCAGCGCCCGAAACTTGTTGCACAAAACAATCCGTTTCCCGCATTTTAAAAACCTTTCCCATGAAAAAGCACCCGTTTCCAATCCTGCTCCTTTTAATCGCACTCACGCCCTGGCTTTCGGGCCAGTCCGGCGAAACCGGCAAAAAGAATTATTACACCGGCACCGCCGAGGACCTGCTTTCCCTGGTTCCGCCGCCGCCCGCCGACGACTCGCCCGCGGGCATGGCCGACCTTGAAACAATCCTCCAATTGCAGCGCGACCGCACCCCCGAGCAAATCGCCCGAGCA
Source organism: Ereboglobus luteus (assembly GCF_003096195.1). Taxonomy (NCBI): domain Bacteria; kingdom Pseudomonadati; phylum Verrucomicrobiota; class Opitutia; order Opitutales; family Opitutaceae; genus Ereboglobus; species Ereboglobus luteus. The sequence continues at coordinate 210,465 of NZ_CP023004.1, forward strand.
AAACGCATCGACAGCCACTCCTCCACGCAAATGGGCGCGGTGGCCTTCGGCCCGAGCTTCACCAAGGAAAATTTCCCGCGCACCACGGCGCTCATGCAGGAACTGCGCGCCACCCGCAGCAAGATGATCGGCAACGGCAAGGAAATCTGGAAACGCCCGCGCCCCTACCAGCGCAGCAAGGAAGTTGTCATCTGTGTGAAAAAACCGAAAGACCTCTCCTATCCCAGCGGACACTCCGCGACCGGCGCGTTCAGGGGCGCGCTCTATTCCGCCGCATTTCCCGAATACAAACCGATTTTTGACGCCCAAGTCCGCGAAACCATGTGGTGCCGCGTGCTCGGCGGCGTGCATTATCCGACCGATGTCATGGCGGGCCGCGACCTCGGCATACGCACAGCCGAGGCCATGCTCAAGAACCCCGACACACAGGCGGCGATCAAGGAAATCCGCGACGAAATCACCGCCTACATGAAAAAGCACCCCGAGGTCGAGGCCCACGCCAAACAGCGCCTCGCCGAGGTCACGGCGAAGCCGGTTTCCCGCCGCGGCAAAACGTCGAAAGACCAGCTCAAGATCATTGCAACCCTCGTCGCCAAGGAATCGCACAAGAGCGCGGTCCGCAACGCCCTCACCGCCGTGGTTGACGGCACCCGAAAGGAGCCCGGCAACATCTCCTACGCCCTCCATCAGGACACCGTCAACCCGCTCAAATACACCATCATTGAAGTCTGGAAAAACCAGGAGGCCATCGATCTTCACAACAAATCCGCGCACTTCCTCGCCTTCGCCGAGACAATCAAGGACAAGGTCGACTCCCTCTCTATAGATATCATTCGCGAGATCTACTAGGAAACCGCCCGCTGGCGTTGCGCCACTTCCATAACGCCGTCACGATTTCTCCGAATCCGCCTCGTCATTCGACTCCAGCGAGGCGGTTCGTTTGCGCTTCCTCACGGCCTCGCGCAGCACGAACTCGATTTGTCCGTTGACGCTGCGCAACTCCTGCCCGGCCCACGCCTCCAGCTCGACCCAGAGTTTTGGGTCCACGCGCAGTAAAAAAGTTTTTCGTTCGGGAGCAGCCATCGCGCTAATTCTGTCGCCGCACACCCGTGCGTTTGCAAACCTCCTCTATAAAATAATCCGTGTCTCTTGGCGAAACGACCACGCAGCGCGTCCCCCAGCGCAGCACGACGGAGCGGTCCGTGTCCGTCACGTAGGCGCGAAACTTCCCCGCGCGCTTGCCGCGAAACCAACCGTGAAACGCGCCCCATCCGCCGTTGCCGAACGAGCGCATGACGCCCTTGAACACATCGGCGTCCGGTTCAATCGAGCGCAACCCCGCCAAGTCGTAACGCGCGCTCCAAAATGTCATCTTAATCGAAAGCTGTTGCCCGGAAATTTCCAGGCTGGTGATTCGCGAGCAAAACCACGCCACAATCATGATGCCGGCAACGGCCGCCAACATTGCCAATGCAAGCGCCCCCCCGCCGTCCGGCGTTTTCGGGACAAACAAAACGACATCCAAAATCGTCACGCACAGAATAATCGCCAGCACGACCCACGTTATCAGCATTATCCTGCCCGCGCGCGGCGCCGGCAAGAACTCCGCGTCCTCGTATTTTTCCGCCGCGCCCAATGCCGGGTCGTTCGCATTCATGGTGCCGTCCCTTGTATTCGATTTATGAATACAGTGTTCCCGTGTTCACCACCGGGTGCACCTCGCTCTCGCCGCAGAGCACGACGAGCAGGTTGCTCACCATGGCGGCCTTGCGCTCGTCGTCGAGCGCCACGACGTTTTTCTCAGACAAATCCTTGAGCGCCATCTCGACCATGCTCACCGCGCCATGCACGATCTTCTGCCGCGCCGCGATCACCGCCTCCGCCTGCTGGCGGCGCAGCATCGCCTGCGCGATCTCCGGCGCGTAAGCCAGGTGCGTGAGCCGCGCCTCCTCGACAACCACGCCCGCACGCGCAAGCCGCTCCTGCAATTCGCGCTGCAACTCCGCCGCGATCTCGTCCGCCGACGTGCGCAATGTCGGCTCGCCCTCGCCGCCGTCGTCATACGCATACGCGCTCGCCAGGTGCCGCACCGACGATTCGCTCTGCACCGTCACATAACGCGCAAAATTATCCACGTCGAACAACGCCTGCGCCGTGTCCTCCACGCGCCACACCACCACGGCCGCGATCTCGATGGGATTGCCGCGCTTGTCGTTCACCTTGAGCCGCTCGCCGTTGAGATTTCGCGCGCGCAACGACACGCGCAGCTTCTTCAGCAGCGGATTCGCCCAGTGAAAACCGCTCGTGCGCACCGTCCCTCGATACGAGCCGAACAGCACCAGCGCCGCGGCCTCGTTCGGCTGCAATGTGAAAAAACCCGAGCTCACAAACACCGCCAGAGCGATGCACACGACACCCGCCAGCAAAAACACCGGTGCACGGCCAAAACACAGCGCGACACCAAGCCCGAACATCACGATGGCCACCGCCACCATCAGCCAGCCCGATTGCGCTGAAACACGTTTTTCGCGATTAACAGAAACCACCTTTTCCAAGTTTTTAGATGTGCTCATGGGATACTTTTTTCGAAATCGAAGTGATATCATATAGATTTCAGAAAAACTTCAATCATATTTTCCCCAAAAACATCTGTTCGCACCCTCATTCTGCGCCAAATCGTCCCCGCCGCGCGCACTTCTGACGCACGGCGGCACACACCAAATCAACGCCCCCCTCGAAGCCCCGCCCATTTGCATTGGCACGCATTATGCGTTAACATCCGCATTATGGATTTTCAAAAACTCACCGCAATGTCGCGCCAGGCGGTCACTGACGCGCAAAACGAAGCCCGCAACCGCAGCCACAACGAAGTCGACGCGTGGCACCTCCTTTACGCCCTGCTCCGGCAGGAAAACGGCCTTGTGCCCGCCCTCGTCGAAAAACTCGGCCTCACCACCAGCGCCCTCACGCTCGCCGCCGAGCGCGAGCTCGACCGCCTCCCGCGCGTCACCGGCAACATCGACGTCTCCAAAATCTACATCACCCAGGCCGTCAACGAAGTCTTCATCGCCGCCGAAAAGGAGGCGAAAAAACTCAAGGACGAATACATCAGCGTCGAACACCTCTTCCTCGGCCTCATCGAAGTCGGCAAGCCGCCCGCGCTCGCGAAATATTTCAAGTCCTTCGGACTCGACCGCGACACCGTCCTGAAAACACTCCGCGACATTCGCGGCAACCAGCGCGTCACCACCGACAACCCCGAGTCCACCTACCAGGCGCTCGAAAAATACGGCGTCGACCTCGTCGCACAGGCCCGCAAGGGAAAAATGGATCCCGTCATCGGTCGCGACGACGAAATCCGCCGCACCATCCGCATCCTCTCGCGCAAAACCAAAAACAACCCCGTGCTTATCGGCGAACCCGGCGTCGGCAAAACCGCCATCGTCGAAGGCCTCGCGCAACGCATCGTGCGAGGCGACGTCCCCGAGGGACTCAAGGACAAAACTCTTTTCGCGCTCGACATGGGCGCGCTCATCGCCGGCGCGAAATACCGCGGCGAATTCGAGGAGCGCCTCAAAGCCGTCCTCAACGAAATCAAAAAGTCCGAGGGCCGCACGCTCCTCTTCATCGACGAACTCCACACCATCGTCGGCGCCGGAAAAACCGAGGGCGCCATGGACGCCGGCAACCTCCTCAAGCCCATGCTCGCGCGCGGCGAGTTGCACTGCATCGGCGCCACCACGCTCGACGAATACCGCAAGCACATCGAAAAAGACGCCGCCCTCGAGCGCCGCTTCCAGCCCGTGCTCGTCGAGCCGCCCTCCGTCGAGGACGCCATCTCCATTCTTCGCGGCCTCAAGGAACGCTTCGAACTCCACCACGGCGTCCGCATCCAGGACAACGCCCTCGTTTCCGCCGTCACTCTTTCCAACCGCTACATCTCCGACCGCTTCCTCCCCGACAAGGCAATCGACCTCATTGACGAGGCCTGCGCCATGATCCGCACCGAAATGGACAGCGCACCGCAGGAACTCGACGCCCTCCAGCGCCGCGTCCTCCAGCTCGAAATCGAGGAGGCCGCCCTCAAGCTCGAAAAAGACGAGGCCAGCAAACGCCGCCTCGAAACGTTGCGCAAGGAACTCGCCGACACGCGCACCGAAACCGCCGCGCTGAAAGCGAAATGGGACAAGGAAAAAGCCGCCGTCGCCCGCGTGAGCAAAGTCCGCGAGGAACTCGACGCCGCGCGCGTGGCCATGGAAAAAGCCGAGCGCACCTACGACCTCAACAAACTCGCCGAACTCCAGCACGGCAAAATTCCGCAACTCGAAAACGAACTCAAGAAACTCGAAAAAGCCGAGGCCAGGACCGAGCTCTTCAAGCAGGAAGTCTCCGCCGAGGAAGTCGCCGAAATCGTCGCCAAGTGGAGCGGCATCCCCGTAACGCGCCTCGTTGAAAGCGAGCGCGAAAAACTCCTCCGCCTCGCCGACACGCTCCACCAACGCGTCATCGGCCAGAACGAGGCCGTTGACCTTGTCAGCGACGCCATCCTCCGCGCCCGCGCCGGCATCAAGGACCCGCGCCGCCCCGTCGGCAGCTTCCTCTTCCTCGGCCCCACCGGCGTCGGCAAAACCGAACTCGCAAAAACACTCGCCGCCACCCTCTTCGACACCGAGGACGCCGTCATCCGCATCGACATGTCCGAATACATGGAGAAGCACAGCGTCTCGCGCCTCATCGGCGCGCCCCCGGGCTACGTCGGTTACGACGAAGGCGGCCAGCTCACCGAGGCCGTGCGCCGCAAGCCCTACGCCGTCGTGCTCTTTGACGAAATCGAAAAAGCGCACCCCGATGTCTTCAACGTCCTCCTGCAAGTCCTCGACGACGGCCGCGTGACCGACAGCCAGGGCCGCACCGTGGATTTCAAGAACACGATCATCATCATGACCTCGAACCTCGGCAGCCGCCACCTGCTCGAAGGCGTCACGGGCGACACCATCCCGGAATCAGTCCGCGAAAGCGTGATGGCCGAGCTGCGCAAAAGTTTCCGTCCCGAGTTCCTGAACCGCATCGACGAAACCATCCTCTTCAAGCCGCTCACGCTCGACGAAATCACGGCCATCGTTGACCTCCTCCTGGCCGACCTGAACAAGCGACTCACCGATCGTCGCGTCACCGTGACGATGGACAAGAAGACAAAAGAATGGATCGGCGAACGCGGTTACGACCCGGTCTTCGGCGCGCGCCCGCTCAAGCGTTATCTGCAACGCGAAATCGAAACCAAACTCGCGCGCGCCCTGGTCGCCGGCGAAATCACCGAAGGCGCCGAAGTGAAGTTCAGCGTGAAAGACGACAAGCTGGTGATGAAAACGTAACAGCGCGCGAGAGTGTTTTAGGTAGGGCGGTTTCGCCGAAACCGCCGTCTGCATCCAATGGCCGCCCAATAATCTTTGCAATCAGCCACAAGGCCACATGCTTTGGCGGCTGGCAAAGACCGGCGCATCATGCACACGCCAAACCCCACTCCTCCCGACGGCGCTTTCAGCACCCCGGCATCAAGCGACAATCCGTCAAGTGTCCCGCCAAATATTTCACTCCCAAAACGCAAAAAACTCCCGCACGACATCCCCTCATGGGTCAAGGACGGGGAAACTTATTTCATCACAATCAACTGCACCCCGCGCGGACTGAACCAGCTTGCCACCCCGGACATCGCGCAAACCGTGGAAGATAGTTTCATTCATCGCCAGCGCATCTGCCAATGGTGGATACAACTTCTCGTGCTCATGCCGGATCACTTGCACGGACTGGTTTCATTCAGCAGGACAGTCTCCATGCGTCGCACGGTTTTCGACTGGAAACGCTATCTTGCCCGGCACAAAAACATCCAGTGGCAGCGGGATTTTTTCGACCACCGCATACGCGATCATGCATCACTGGCTGAAAAATGGCACTACATCCAAAACAATCCCTTGCGCAAAAACCTCTGCGCGACACCCGGCGAGTGGCCGTATCAATGGCACAATGGACAGCCTCGCGCGGCGGTTTCGGAAGCGGCGGTTTCGGCGAAACCGCCCTACCCTCGTTAACCAACACGGCAGAAGCATGCCCGCGCGCCGGATGCCGGCTCAGTCTTGCGCGAAGCGCGGGGCGAGCGCGGCGTGAAGTTCGCGCACTAGCGACTCGGTCGTTTCCCAATCGATGCAACCGTCGGTGATCGAAACGCCGTATTTCAGCTTTTCACGCGGCTGGGGAAAGGGCTGGTTGCCGGCGAGCAAATTGCTTTCGAGCATCGCGCCAATGATCGAGGTGTTGCCTTCGTTGATCTGGCGCACCACCTCGCGCAACACCTCGGGCTGCCGCCCGGGTTGCTTGGCGGAGTTGTCGTGGCTGCAATCGATAAGGATGGAACGCGGGAGGTTTGCCTTCGCCAGCACGCGCTCGGCCTCGGCGATGTGCTCGGGCGAATAGTTCGGGCCGTGCGAACCGCCGCGCAGCACAATGTGGCACCACGGATTGCCGCGGGTGACAACCGCGGAAGCATGGCCGTCGAAATTGACGCCGAGGAAAGTCTGGGGCTGCGAACCGGCCTTGATCGCGTTGATGGCGGCGGAAAGCGAACCGTCGGTGCCGTTTTTGAACCCGAGCGGCATGGAAAGACCGGAGGCCATTTGGCGGTGCGTTTGCGATTCGGTCGTGCGCGCGCCGATGGCCGACCAGCAGATGAGGTCGGCGATGTATTGCGGCGTCACCGGGTCGAGCAACTCGGTGGCGGTGGGCAGGCCGAGGTCGAGTATTTCGCGCAGAAACGCGCGCGCCATGCGGAGTCCGGCGGCGATGTCGTGCGAGCCGTCGAGCCGCGGATCCATGATGAGGCCCTTCCAGCCAATCGTGGTGCGCGGCTTCTCGAAATAAACACGCATGACAATGAGCACGCGGCCGGAAACCTCGCGGGCGAGCGCGGCAAGCCGGCGGGCGTAATCGGCGCTGGCCGCGGTGTCATGAATCGAGCACGGGCCGACGACGAGGAGGAATCGTTTGTCGTCGGCGAAAATGATTTTCTGGATTTGCTCGCGGGCGCTGGCGATGAAGGCGGACTGCGTATCGGTGCGCGGCTCGGCCGCCATAAGCTGGGCGGGCGACGGAAGCGCTCTTATTTCGATGATATTGATGTCGGACGTTTTATGCATGGACAAGGTCGCAACCTGAAACGCCGGGCGTTTGCCAGCAAGTTAAACCTTTCAAATGCGGCGAACAGGCCCTCGGCATGGCAATGCGTGACACGCGGGCGAATGCCCGAAAATCCACTCCTCGCATTTTTTCCTTTGCTCCTTTTGCGCCTCTTTGCGGCTATAGCGTTTGTGCAGCCCGACGAACTCCAGATCACGCTCCAGACGACTTTCGGTTATCCTGATTTTCGTCCGCTCCAGCGCGAAATCATCGAGGCGTCGCTCGCGGGTCGCGACGTGTTTGCGCTGCTCCCCACCGGCGGCGGCAAATCCATGTGCTACCAGTTGCCCGCGCTGCACCGCACCGGCCTGACGGTCGTCGTTTCGCCGCTCATCGCGTTGATGAAGGACCAGGTTGACCAGCTCCAGTCGGCGGGCGTGGCGGCCACGTTCTTGAATTCCTCGCTCGGCGAACGCGAATCGCGCGCACGCCTCGCCGGCCTGCACCGCGGCGAATGGCGGCTGCTCTACGTCGCGCCCGAGCGCCTCATGCTCGACAGTTGGGCGGAAAACCTCCGTGCGTGGAACGTCGCCGCGCTCGCCATCGACGAGGCGCATTGCATCTCCGAATGGGGGCACGACTTCCGCCCCGAATACCGCCAGCTCGCGCAACTCCGCGAGCTGCTGCCCGACATCCCCGTGATGGCCCTCACCGCCACCGCCACCGAGCGCGTGCGCGCCGACATCGTCAAGCACCTCAAGCTCCGCGACCCGCAAATCCACGTCGCCAGTTTCAACCGCCCCAATCTCACCTACCGCGTCCTGCCCAAGGACGGCCCGCTCGCGCAAATCATCGCCTTCGTGAAAAAGCGCGAGGACGAAAGCGGCATCGTTTACTGCGCCACGCGCGCCACCGCCGAGCGCGTCGCCGAGTCGCTCTCCTCGCGCGGCTACTCCGCCCGTCCCTACCACGCCGGGCTCACCAACAAGGAGCGCGCCGAAAACCAGGAGCTTTTCCTCCGCGACGAAACCAAGATCATTTGCGCCACCATCGCCTTCGGCATGGGCATCAACAAACCCAACGTCCGCTGGGTCATCCACTACGACCTGCCGAAAAACATCGAGGGGTATTATCAGGAAACGGGCCGCGCCGGGCGCGACGGACTCCCCGGTGACTGCCTCCTGCTCTTCAGCGGGGGCGACGCCGCGAAGCAAACGCACTTCATCGACGAGATGACCGACGAGCACGAGCGCAACGTCGCGCGCACGCAACTGCGCCTCATGCTCCACTACGCGGAAAACGCCTCGTGCCGCCGCCGCGAACTCCTCGGCTATTTCGGCGAAACCTTCCCGATCGATAATTGCGGCGCGTGCGACAACTGCCTTGAGCCGCGCGAAACATTCGACGGCACCATCGCCGCGCAAAAATTCCTCTCCTGCGTCTATCGCGTGCGCCAGGCCAGCCGCTTCGGCGTCGGCCTCAACCACATCGTCGAGGTGCTCACCGGAGCCGACACCGACAAAATCCGCCGCTGGGGCCACGACAAGGTTAGCACCTACGGCATCGGCTCCGAAATGACGCGTCCGCAGTGGGCCGCCGTCGGACGCGAACTCATGCGCATGGGCTGCCTCGCGCAAGCCGAGGGCGAATTCCCCACGCTCGAACTCACCGCCGAGGGTGTTGACCTGCTCCGCTCGCGCCGCCCCGTGATGCTCACCAAGCCGATCGCGCTCCCGAAGGTGAAAAAAATCATCCCGCGCCAGGGCAGCATCGAGTGCGACGAAATCCTCTTCGCGCGCCTGCGCGATCTGCGCAAAAAACTCGCCGACGAACGCCGCGTGCCCGCCTACGTCATCTTCGGCGACGCCACGCTCCGCCAGCTCGCCCGCGAATATCCGACGCGCCCCGCCGACATGCACGACATCTTCGGCATGGGCGAAAAAAAGCGCGCCGAATTCGGCGAAACCTTCGCCGCCACCATCGCGGAATTTCTGGAAAACAACCCGCGAATGAGGTTCGATAATAACTCGTAGGGGCGCACCTTGCGTGCGCCCTCGTGCTCGAGGACTTTGTGGATGCGCTCGCAAACAGTTCTACGAACACCAGGGCGCACGCAAGGTGCGCCCCTACGAATCGCGGTCGGCGACCTTTTCCAAATCACCGAGCCACTCAACGGGCGGTGAACCGGACGGGCCGAGGTGCTCCACAAAATCGAAACACCTCGGCTCTGGCATCCATGTGCCATCCCATCCGCCATCGCCGCATTCAATCAAGCCCGCACGATATGGATTCATATAAATGTATCGGGCATAGTCCTCGTTCATCTCATCCGGGCGCAAACGATGTTCCCAAAAATCGCGCTGCCAGCCATCACCACGCGTCGCTTTGGCTCGCGACAGGTTTTTCCATCGCGCCACACAACGCCCGACATTCGCATACACGCCGACATCCACTCCAAGCTCGAACAGCACATGCACATGATCAGGCATGCAAGTGACCGCCAGCAGCATCCACCTGCGCGCATTATGTCCGCTTTTCAAAACCTCGATCATGTGTGCACGGCACAAAGCATCATTGAGCCATGGCCGGCGACCTTCGGTCGCAAATGTCACAAAATAGCGCGCGCCGGAAATTGATATTCGCCCGACATGCAGTTGCGAGGTTCGACGCGAGTAGAACGGCATGACGCCACATAATCACTGTCGAAGTTTGCAATCAAGCCCGTAGGGGCGCACCTCGCGTGCGCCCTAGTGCTCGAGGACTTTGTGGATACGCTCGCAAACAGTTCTACGAACACCAGGGCGCACGCAAGGTGCGCCCCTACACATCACAGGCCGCAAGCCTCGCGCGCTTTTTTCAAGATGGGTGCCGCGACCTCCCTCGCCCGCGCGGCGCCGTCGGCCAGAACCTTGTTCACGTAGTCCATGTTCGCTGCAAGCTCGGCGCGCTTGGCGCGGGCCTCAGCGAAATAGTTCCAGTAGTGCTCGAACAGGCTTTTTTTCAGGTCGCCGTAGCCGAGCCCGCCCACGCGCAGGCGCTCCTCGGTTTCCTTCGCGATATCGGCGGGCGCAACGAGTTTGAGTAGCTGAATTGCGAGGTTTTTGTCCGCGTCGGGTTTCGGCTCCGCGGGCGTGCGACTGTCCATCACGATACCCATGATTTTTTTGCGCACGGCCTTTTCATCGCCAAAAATGTCGATCGTGTTGTTGTAGCTCTTGCTCATTTTTTGGCCGTCGAGGCCGGGAACGGTGGCGACTTCCTCGCGGATTTCCGGCTCGGGAACCGTGAACACCTCGCCATAGGCCAGGTTGAATTTGATCGCGATGTCGCGGGTGATCTCCAGATGCTGCTTCTGGTCCTTGCCCACGGGCACGAGGTCGGAGTTGAACAGCAAAATATCCGCGGCCATGAGCACGGGATAGGAGAACAGTCCGAAGCTCGGCGAGAAGCCGTGCGCGAGCTTGTCCTTGTAGCTGTGCGCGCGCTCGATGAGCCCCATCGGGGCGACGGTGCCGAGAATCCACGTCAATTCGCACACCTCGGACACGTCGCTTTGCCTCCAGAAAACACTGCGCGATGGATCGAGTCCGCACGCGAGAAAATCGAGCGCCACATTGAGCACGTTTTTGCGCCGCTGCTCCGGGTCGGTGAGCGTGGTCATCGAGTGGTAGTCGGCGATGAAATAAAACGCGTCACCGCGCGCCTGCAATTCGACGGCGGGTTTGATGGCGCCAAAATAGTTGCCGATGTGGAGCGTGCCCGAGGGCTGGATGCCTGTGAGAATGCGCATGGGAAGAATAAAAAGGGAGCAGGATGAAAGGAGTCTGGAGTCAGGAGAAGAAGAAAAACGCGCCCCGCGCAACTCAATCGCAAAACATCCGCGTGCAGCCCGAGCTAATTTCTTGCTAGATGCCGCCCGCGTGGCGACAAATGCGGGCGTGTCGAGGAACCTCAAAAACATAGGCTTGGTGTCGGGCGCGACGATGGTGTCGCGCGTGCTGGGCCTTGTGCGCGACATGCAGACCGCGGCGGTCTTCGGTTTGAGCGGGATTTCGTCGGCTTTTTTCACCGCCTACCAGCTGCCCAATTTGTTCCGGCGACTGCTCGGCGAGGGTTCGCTCACGGCGGCGTTTGTGCCGACGCTCAACATCGAGCTCGAACAACGCCGGCGCGAGGGCGCGTTCGCGCTGGTCAACCAAGTCGCGAGCTGGCTCACGGTCGTGGCGGGCGTGGTCGTGGTGGCGGCGATGATTTTTTTCAGCCAGCCGCCGTGGATCGAGGCGGCCGCGCGCGTGTTCACCGGCGACAACGCCACCGTGCAACGCTGGCTGTTGAGCGGCAACATGACCGTGGTGCTGTTTCCCTACCTGCTCTTTGTCTGCCTGGCGTCCGTGTTCAGCTCGGCGCTGCAATCGCTCGGACGCTTTCTCGAGCCGGCCCTGTCGCCAATCTGGCTCAACCTCGCCATGATCGGAATGCTCTGGCTCGGCGTGCGGCTCTGGCCGGACGCAAAAATGACGCAGGTTTACATGCTGTGCGCCGGCGTGCTCGTCGGCGGACTCGGGCAAATGTGCGTGCCCGGATGGGCGTTGTTGCGCGAGGGCTGGCGTCCGCGCTTCACGCTTGAGCTCAGCGAGCGGGTGCGCGCGATCTTCCGGCTCATGGCGCCGACGGTGCTCGGCTCGGCGGTTTACCTGATCAACATGACCGTGTCGCGCTACATCGCCCTGTCGCTCAACGACGGCGCGGTCGCGCTTCTCAATTTTGCCCAGCGCCTGATGGAGCTGCCCATCGGCGTGTTCGCCGTGGCGGTCTCGACGGTGGTGTTTCCGCTCATCTCGCGCTTCGCCGCGCAAAACGACACCGCCGGCATGGCAAACGCCTACCGCAAGGGAATGCGCCTGATTCTGCTCATCAACATCCCCGCCGCCGCCGGGCTTGGCGTGCTCGCGCTGCCGCTAATCCGGCTGCTGTTCCAACGCGGCGAGTTTGTCGCAAGCGACACCTTCGCGATGGCCCCCGTGCTCGCGATCTACGCGGTCGGGCTTCCGTTTTTCTCGTTTGTAAACTTGGTGCTGCGCGCCTTCTACGCGCGCCGCGACACCAAGACTCCCGTGGTGGCCGCGCTGCTGAGTTTCGTGGTGAACATCGTCCTGAGTCTCGCGCTGATGGGGCCGCTCTCGACCGCGGGCCTCGCCATCGCGGGCAACGCAGCCATCATCGTGCAAGCGGTGTTTTTGCAGGTGATGCTCACGCGCAAAGCGCCCGAGATGGCGTTCATTCACATCGGCCGCGACCTCGGAAAAATAATCATCGCGAGCGCGTCGATGGGCACGGCGGTCTGGGGAGGCTGGCACGCGTGGACGCACCTCGCGACGGCGACGACATTCAACACCGCCTGCGGCCTCGCCATAATGATCGCCGCCGGGGTCGCGCTCTACGCGGCCCTCGCCTGGGTGCTGCGCATCGAGGGCCGCGACGAAGCGCGCGCCATGATATTGAAACGGATTCGCCCCCGATCAAGGTAACACGGACATTCCTGTCCGTGCCGTGAACCAATACCGCGGAACACAGACAGGAATGCCTGTGCCACCTTGCAAAAACCCACGCAACGAGCGGAAGGCCAAGCTGGCAGTCTGCGCGCCCCGCACCTACTCCACGTAGCGCTCCAGCACGGTCGTCAGCTCGCGGATGCGGCGCTTGGCGTCGTTGCCGTTCGTCGCGCCCTCGATGCAATCGCGTATGTGCGCGTGCAGGATTTTTTCCGAAAGCGACTTGATCGCCTTTCGTATGGAAAGCAGTTGCAGCAGGATTTCCGCGCAGTCGCGGTCGGCCAGCAGCATGCGCTCCACTCCGTTGATCTGCCCGGCGATCTTGCGAACGCGAACCTGCAACGCCTTTGTCTCGCCCTCGGGATGATGATGTATGTCGCTCATAAAAATGTCGGGGCCTTCCCCTTTTTTGAAAATTAGATCGTGTGTCTGGCACGGACATTTTCACGTTTCTTTCGTCTTGTCAATATGGGTATAGGGGGTATAGCCCTTACCCATGACGACATCCCGCGAACAGGATCACCACGATGAAAACCATCACCATGATGACGATGATCACGAACACGGCCACGACCATGGTCATGGCCACCAATCCGGCCACGGACATCACCACCACGGCGGCGAATGGAAGAATCTCGCCCTGCTCGCGGGGCTCTGCGGCGTCCTCGGCGTCGCGGGATTCGTGATTGAGCGCGCGGAAGTCGGGCCCGCGTGGCTGGCCGGTGCATTCTACATCGCCGCCCTGGTCGCCGGCGCGTGGGACGCGGCGAAGGACTCCTGGGAAAACATAAAGGCGCGCACGCTCGACATCCATTTTCTAATGCTTGCGGTCGCCGTCGGCGCGGCATGCATAGGCGCGTGGCACGAGGCGGTCGTGCTGTTGTTTCTTTTTTCGGGGGCGGAGGCGATGGAAGCCTATGCGATGGACCGCACACAGCGCGAAGTCAGCTCGCTGCTCAAGAGCGCGCCAAAAACCGCCACGCTGCTCGACGCAGCCGGCATGGAAACAACGGTTGAAGTCGCCGCGCTCGCCGTGGGCAACCACGTGCGCGTAAAGCCCGGCGAGGCGTTTCCAACCGACGGCACGGTGATCAAGGGCGAGAGCGCCTGCGACGAATCGACCATCACCGGCGAGGCGACCCCGGTCGAAAAGGAAGCCGGCGCCGCGGTTTACAGCGGCACGATCAACCTGTGGGGCGTGCTCGATTTCGAGGTCAACCGGCTGCCCTCCGAAAGCACGCTGCAAAAAATCATCCGCATGATTCAGACGGCGCAAAAACTCCGGGCCCCCAGCGAGCGATTCACGGATAAATTTGGCGGCCATTATACGCTCCTCGCGCTCGGCGCCTGCGCGGTCATGTTTTTTGTGTGGTGGCTCGGCTTCGGCGCGCCGCCGTTTATCAGCGGTGAAACGACATCGGCGTTTTATCGCGCCATGACGCTCCTCGTCGTCATGAGCCCCTGCGCGCTCGTGCTCTCGATTCCCTCTGCAATTCTCGCCGCCATCGCGTGGGGCGCAAGGCACGGCGTGCTGTTTCGCGGCGGGGCGGCCATCGAAAAACTCGCCGACGTGGATGTCATCGCGCTCGACAAGACCGGCACGCTCACGACGGGAAAACTAAGCGTCGCCACCGTGGAAAGTTTTCCGCCGGGCCGCGAATCCGACGTGCTGCGCCTGGCATGCGCGCTTGAAAACAATTCGCAGCATCCGCTCGCGCGCGCCATCGTCAAACACGCGCAAAACACGGGCGTGCAAACCGCCGCGGTGGAGGCGTTCGAGTCGCTCACCGGCATGGGGCTTCGCGGACGCGTGGACGGCGTGCCCGTGCTGCTTGGACGGCGCGAATTGATCATCGAAAACCACACCGGCCCGCTGGTCGAAACGATTAAAAGTTTTCCGCTCTCGTCGCCGGACCTGAGCGAAGTATGGGTAACCGGCGGGGATGTGACGGGACGCATTTTGCTACGCGACGAAATACGCACGACCTCCCGCGACACGCTCGCCAAGTTGCGCGCGAACGGAGTGCGCACGGTGATGCTCACGGGCGACCGGCGCCATGCCGCGGAAAACATCGCCCGCGAACTCGGCCTCGACGAAGTGCGCTCCGGCCTGAAGCCGGAGGACAAGGTTGAGGCGATCCAAAGTTTCCGCGAGCAAGGCAAGCGCATCGCGATGGTGGGCGACGGCGTGAACGACGCGCCGAGCCTCGCGGCGGCCGACGTGTCCATTGCGATGGGCGCGCGCGGCAGCGACGCGGCGCTGGAGCAAGCCGAGGTCATCCTGATGCACGACCGCATTGAAAACGTGCTCGCCGCGTTTCGCCTGAGCCGCCGCGCAAAAAGAATCATCAGGCAAAACCTCGCGGTGTCGCTCGGCGTGGTTGTTATCATGGCAACCGGTTCGATCATTGGACTCGTGCCGCTCTGGCTCGGCGTGATCGCGCACGAAGGCAGCTCAGTCGTCGTGTGCCTGAACGCGCTGCGATTGCTGCTGGGAAAAAACAAGTAGCGGCGCAAAAAATCGCCTTCCAAAAAATACGCGCGCAAAAACACAAACGTGTGCGCGCAACTTATGTCATGCGGTCGCGTCATGCCTGCCAGCATGAAAGCCCATTACTCAACTCGACATGCAATCCGGAGTGAGACAGTGGAAAGATTAGTGCCCCGGAGGACAAACACCAGGCGCCAGCATGCAACCCCGACCCGTGCCGGCATCCACCTGAGGAACACGTTTGGGATCGGCGCGAAAGCAATAATGGCGTTGTTGCCCGGCCTGTTGCTGCTCACGGGATCCCTCATCGCGGACCCGTATTTTTCCAGGCATCCGAACGACCAGACCATTCTCGCCGGCAAGGGCGCCACCTTTACCGTCGATCTCGGCGGCGTCGGTTATTGGGACACGGTATTCTATCAATGGGAATACTCCAACAACGGCGGTTATTCATGGGACGAGGTGCCCGAATACGGCTCTTACTACGTGAGCAGAAGCTCGACCACGGACACGCTCGAGACAACCTCAACACCACCCGGATTCGACGGCACACTTTACAGATGCCGCGTCAGCTATCCAATCGATAACATATACAGCGACACCGCCTTCATATTCAGCGACGAGGCGCTGCTCACGGTGAACGCCGAGCCTTACAACATTGGAAGGCTGCCCGCCTCGCAAACTGCCTTTGAAAAGGAACCCGTCACCCTTGTCGCCCGGGCCGGGGGCCAGCCCGCCCCCGTTTATCAATGGCAAGTCTCCGGCGACGGCGGCACCTCGTGGCACAATATCCAGGGCGCCACGAGACACTCACTCACATTCACGGCCGGCGCCGGATTTCATAACGGCGACATGATCCGGCGCATCGCCAGCAACGGCATCGGCTCGCCGGCTTACAGCAACACGTTCACGCTCAATGTAATCCCGGCATTCTTCCACACACCCGCCGCCCTCGCGCTCGATGATGACGGAAACCTCTACGTCGCCGATTCATTCAGGCACGTCATCTACAAAGTCGCGCCCGATCTCACCGCCACGCTCTTCGCGGGGGCCGTGCGGAAGGCGGCGCTGACCGACAGCTCCGGCACGGACGCGCGGTTCAACGCACCCGTCGCGCTCGCATTCGACACAACAGGCGACCTTCTGGTGGCCGACAGCGGCAACGGAGCCGTCCGCAAAATTACACCCGAAGGCGAGGTCAACACAGTCGCCACCGGACTCGCGTCACCGGGCGGCATCGCCACAACCGCCGGTGGAAATGTGCTCATCGCCGACACCGACGCCCATGTCATTTACGAAATCGATTCGCACGGCGAACTGAGCACCCACGCCGGACTCGCCGGGGCGCCGGGATTTGCGGACGCCACCGGAGACAGCGCGCGTTTTCGAAACCCAACCCAATTACATGTCGATGACAACGACGACATTTTTATCGCCGACACCGGCAATCACATCATCCGCACCGCCGCCGAGGATGGCTCCATTATCACGTGGGCGGGATATCCCGGCGCCTCCGGCACGGCCAACGGAAACCCGGCCACCAGCGCCCGTTTTGACCAGCCGCGCGGCATGGCATCCGACACCCTTGGCAGCCTTTATGTGGCTGATACCGGCAACTCCACCATACGAAGAATCACCGACCTCGGCTATGTCCTGACCATCGCGGGCAGAGCACGGAGCGCCGGTTTCGCCGATGGCACCGGAAACACAGCCCGGTTCAACCGCCCCTCCGACATCGTCTTTGACGGCAACAAAAGTCTTTATGTGGCCGACACGGGCAATTCCGTCATCCGCAAAGTCGATCTTCCAACCGGCAAAGTGGTAACCCTCGCAATCTTCAAGGCGGGCACAACGCCACCACCGCCAAACACCCATGTGCTGACGGTCATCAAGGGCAAAGGCTCCGGTAATTACGCGGAAGGTGAAAGAATCTCGCTCGTCGCAAACGACCCGCCCTCGGGCACCGTCTTCGACGGCTGGATGAGCATCAACGGAGGCAGTTTCTCCAATGCAAAAAACACCTCGACCACTTTCACCATGCCCGCAAACGCAACCAGCGTTTACGCGCTCTACGAACCCGTTAACTCCGGAAACTCGGGGGTCGTGACAAAAAAAGATGCTTATGGCGGCGGAGCCCCGTCGCTCTGGTTTTTCGCCGCGCTCACCGCGCTGATCGCGCTGCGCCGGCGCGAGTGATTATGAAATCCCCATGAAGGAAATCACTGGTGCCCCAAACGCACTGCGATGGTTGCCGGGGAAACAAATGTTGCTTACACGCCGCGCTCACTCGCCGGGTTTTGCCGGGACGGACATTTTCTTCGCGGATTTCTTTCGAACACGGCCTTCGCATTCATCGAGCATGGCGGACGCAAAGCGCGAGGCGCGCCTGTCGACACTGGGAGCGTCCTTGAAGCGGCGGAGAATCTCGGCGCATTGCTCCTTCTCGTCAAAACGCCAGCACATGGCGGCTAAGCCAATCCAACCGCGACCCAGCGGACGGCGCGCCTTGACGGCTTCGATTATCGACGGCCACTTGTCCTCGCGAAATTCCTCGCTGAAGGCCTCCACTAACGCGAGCGTGTTGTAAGCGTCGAGGTAATCAGGATCAAGGGCGATGGCATGGTCGAGCCACCCGCGGAGACGCTCGCTGACGTCGGGTTTGATAAACTTGCCAAGGTGAAAATCTATGCGATTGAACTCCTCGTCCGCGAGCACGGCATATACGGCGGCGTTATCGCTTTTGCACTCGACGGCGCGAAGAAGGCTTTGACGGGCCAGCTTGCGTTTCTCTTGCATCCGCCGCCTTTCATCAGGGGTGGGCCGCGCGGGTGCCTGGCCGTCGGCGGAGCGGCGGGGCATGCTGGAGGCCAGCAGCACTTCATAAAGAAAGGCGTGCGCCCGCGCATTGTCCGGCTGTGTCCGCAAGATTTCACGCAAGCGTTGTTCAGCCATGCCGTTGTCTCGATGCCTTCTGAATTTCAGGTAGAGCGTCGTGAGCTCGGCGTCAATTGGGTCGGCCGGCGTGATTTCGATTTTCTTCAAGATCGGGGCATAAGGGATTTTCGCCCGGCGCACGCTGTGCTTGCCCGCGCGGAGGTATTTTTTCAGGGCTCGCTCCATCGTTTTGTAATCCATGCCGAAGGATTCCTCGAACGCACGCGCCATGGGAATATCGGGGTCGAGCGAGGCGTTGATGAAGCGGCCGAGCGCGCCCTTGTCCGCGAATTCGCCGCAAATCAGGTAATGTGTGAACAGCCACGACTGCGCGTAGAAAACACTAATTTTGTCGCTCTCGTTGTAATGCGGGCTGCCGTGAGTGACCTTGAGAAATTCTTCCATCGGCAGCCATTTCGACTCACTGAGCGTCCTGAGGTGCCCCTTGTGGGCGCGACCGACCTCAACATCGTCGCCTTCGCTGGAAAATGTCTCGTAAAGCTCGGCAAGTCCCTCATTGAGCCATACGGGAATGCCGGGCGCATAAGCCCCGACGAGGGAGTGCAAGTATTCGTGGATGATGGTGCGAGCGGCATGTTCGTAGTGCTCATTGCTCATCGCCATGTGCGACCCGAATCTTCCCGGCATGAAAAAGCCGCCCACCGGTTTTACTTTGCCTTTGTAGAGCGGCATGTAGGGCTCAAACTGCGAACGCGTGTCGAACATGACAATCGTGCACGGCATCTCGCGGGCGCGTCGTTTTAAAAGGGCGTTGAGAAACATGGTTCGAAGCTGTTCGAGTCGCATGAGCAGTTCGCGCGAATCGGTTTTATTCGTCGCGCTGAGCATGGTGAAATGCTCGCTCCTCACAAACTGCCACTTCAATTCCTTTTCTGCACCGACAGCAACATTGGCCTGCAGAAGCAGCAGCACGACAAGAAACATGCGGCTGATGTGTGACGAGGGGGCGCTCATGATGGGTAATATGCGTGGTTGGTGGGTGGGTGTGATGGAAACCATGCATCATAAAAATATGTAATGTAAACCACGCAAAAAAACGAAACCCCGCATTCTAATTTTCAGGCAATCCGCTGTCTTGCGCTTGCCGGAAGATTTCGCATCTAATCGGCCGCGAATGATCGAGACTTTCCTCACAGACCGCGCCTGGCTCTGGCTGGCGGCCGCTCTTTACCTGGGCGGCTTTTTGTTCGGTGTGGTCCCGCTCGTCCGGCGCGGGCGTCATTCGAACCGCCTCGCGTTTTTTATCATGCTCGCGGGGTTCGTCGCGCAAACCCTCGGACTGTATCTGCGCGGAAAAGCAATCGGCGGCTGTCCCATCGGCAACACGTTTGAGATTTTGCAATTCACCACATGGTCGGCGGTCGCCCTGTATTTTATCGTCGGCGCGGTTTTCCGGTTGAGTCTGCTCGGGTTTTTCACGTCCGCGTTTGCCGCCGCGCTCAGCCTCGTTTCGCTCGCGGTTCCGGCGTGGGACGCGGTTTGCCGCGCGTCTGCGTCCGGCGGCAACGCGTGGATCGAGTTTCACGCCGCGCTCGCGCTTTTTAGCTACGGCGTTTTCGGGCTGCTCGCGCTCACATCCGGCATGTATCTGCTTCAGTGGTTCAGCATCAAGCGCCGGCGGATGGACGGCATTTTTTCGTTTCTGCCGTCGATGCGCGCGCTCGACCAGATCAACCTGCGCCTGCACGCGACCGGCGCGATCCTGCTCGGCGCGTCGCTCGCCGTCGCGCTCATCCACTGGCAGCGCGGCGCGGGGCACACCGTCGGGTTCGCCATGCTTTTTTTCGGCGCGATCTGGTTTCTCTACGCGGTGTTCCTCGCGCTCCGGCTCGCAAATATCGTGCCCGCCCGCCGTCTCGCGTGGGCGTGCATCGTGTTGTTTGTCGTGGCAATTTTCTCCATCGGCTTGGTCAACAATCACCGCGCTTCTCGCGCAACCGGCACGGACGCGCACCAGAAACCATGAGCCGCGATAACACAGCCGTCCCTGAAGCCGCCGCCAAATCCGCGCGCGCCCCGAACGCACCGTCGGGTTTCTTTTTTGTCGGGGCAAATCACCACGCCACGCCGATCGAACTCCGCGAAAAACTCGCGCTCACCGAAAACAAGCTGCCCGGCCTCCAATGCCGCCTCGCCGCAATCGACGGCTTGCGCGAGGTCGTCGTGCTGAACACCTGCAACCGCGTCGAAATCTACGGCATCGCCGAAACGCCCGCGGTGATTGCGCGCATTGAGGAAAATTTCTGCGCGCTGCAGGAATTCCCCGAGAAAACATTTCGCGAGATCCGCCAGCATGCGACGGGACGCGACGCCATCCAGCATCTCCTCGAAGTGGCGGCGGGGATCGACTCGCAGATGCTCGGCGAAACCGAAATTCTCGGCCAGGTGAAGGACGCCTACGCCGACGCGCTGACGCGCCGCGCGACCGGCCCCGCGCTCAACCGCATTTTCCAAAAAACATTCCAATACGCAAAACACGTCCGCACCAGCACCGCGATCACCGCCGGCCAGGTAAGCATCGCCAATGTCGCTGTCGATCTTGCGCAAAAGATTTTCGGAGAGCTTGGGCGCACGCGCATCCTCCTGCTCGGCGCGGGCGATATCAGCGAAAAAACCGCGCGCGCGTTTCAGAGTCGCGGCGCGAGCGCCCTCACCGTGGCCAGCCGGACGTTTGAGCGCACGATGGCGCTTGCAAGCGGTCTCGGCGCCACCGCCCTGCCCTTCGAGCACATCCCCGCGCACCTCGCCGATTATGACGTTGTCGTCTGCTCGACCGCCGCGCCTGAGGCCGTGATCCGCCGCGACGCCGCCGAGTCCGCCATGCGCCGTCGCCGCGCGCAGCCGCTTTTTTTCATCGACCTGGCCATGCCGCGCGATGTCGAGCCATCCGTCGCCGACATCGAAAATGTTTTTGTTTACAACCTCGACGACCTCGCGCGCATCGCCGAAAAAAACCGCGCCGCCCGTGAAAACGAGGTCGTTCGCGCGCGCGAGATTTTGCGCGAAAAATCCGCCATGCTTTGGAGTCAGATCGCCCCGGAAGCGCCAAGCCCCGGCCCGTCTCGTTCCGGCGACGCATCCTGAAGGATTGACAGCGCCCCGCCGCGGGCAAAACTCCGCCGCGTCTAGTGACACGGGGTGCTTCCGCCCGAGGGAAGCTGAGAACAAACCCGTCGAACCTGATCCGGTTAATACCGGCGAAGGGAATCGTCACAGCCGCGCCGGGCGCGCCAGCACCGGGACGGCGGGCCGGTTCAGTCGCCGCGAAAAAACCGCGTTGAACCAAATCTCGCAAACATGGCCCAAAACAAACCAGCAGTCATCGTCGACGACATCGTCCGCGTGCTCGAAACGCTCCGCGAGCGACGCCCGCTCGTGCATTGCATGACCAACGAGGTCGTCAAGGACATCACCGCAAACATACTCCTCGCCATCGGCGCGTCGCCCGCGATGGTCGAGCACGCGGAGGAGGCCGCCGAATTTGCCGCGATCGCCGACGCGCTTCTCATCAATGTCGGCACGCTCGACACCACGCAAATGGAGGCGATGCGCGCCGCGATCGCCTCTGCCACGCTTGCCGAAAAACCGTGGGTGCTCGACCCCGTCGCGATCGGCGCGATCAGCCTGCGCACGCGTTTCTCGCGCGAGATTCTTGCGCAACGCCCCGCGCTCATTCGCGGCAACGCCTCCGAAATCATCGCGCTCGCGGGCCGCGCCGGAAAAGGTCGCGGCGCGGACAGCGGCGACAGCGCCGAGCACGCGCTTGATGCCGCCGCGCAACTCGTCGCGCAGACTGGAAACGCCGTTCTTGTCACCGGTCCCGTTGATTACGCGCTTGATGCCGCGCGCACGCTCGCCTGCGCCAACGGCCATCCGCTTCTCACGCGCGTGACCGGCGTCGGGTGCGCGCAAGGCGCGCTTGCCGCGGCGTGCGTCGCCGTCGCGCCGGACAAGATTCATGGCGCCGCCGCCGCCGCCGTGTTCATGGCGATCGCGGGCGAACTCGCCGCCGCGCGCGCGCCGCGCCCCGGAAGTTTTCGCACCGCGCTCATCGACGAACTCGACCGGCTCGACGCCGACACCATTCGCAAATTCGCAAAACTTGAGACCGTAAAACAGAATGCCTGAACCCGGGCGACCCATCACACACATTCTCCCGACTCCGACATTCTGGCTCCTCTACTTTGACTCCCGACTCCTTTCCCATGAAACAACCCGATTACACACTCTACATGGTCACCGACATGCCGTCGGTTTATAAAAAGGGATTCCTCGAATCCATCGAAGCCGCCGTCGCGGGCGGCGTCTCCATCGTGCAATACCGCACCGATGGCGGCACGAAACGCGAGCTTTACGAAAACGGCATGGCCGTGCGCGACCTGCTCAAGCGCCTCGGCGTGCCGCTCATCATCAACGACCATGTCGATCTCGCGCTCGCGCTCGATGCCGACGGCGTGCACATCGGCCAGGGCGATTTGCCCGCGCCCGTTGTCCGCCGTCTCATCGGCAAAGACAAGCTGCTCGGCCTCTCCACATCCAATCGCGAGCAGGTCCTCGCGGTTGACAAGACCGTCGTCGACTACATCGGCATCGGCCCCGTTTTCCCGACGCAATCCAAGCGCAACGCCCCGCCCGCAATCGGTGCCGCCGACCTCGCCGCGCTCGTCGCGCTCGCCCCCGTGCCCAATGTCGCCATCGGCGGCATCACCGTGGAAACCGCGCCCGCCATTTATGCGACCGGCGTGACCGGCATCGCCATCGTCTCGGCGCTCTCCTACGCAAACGACATCCAGGCCGCCGCCAAGGCGCTCCGCGAAGGCGGGATCAAAAAATAAAAACTCCTCCCGGCACATCCCATGATTCCAAACGTTCTCACGATCGCAACCACCGACCCGTCGGGCGGCGCCGGCGTGCTCGCCGACCTAAAGGCATTTTCCGCAAACGGCGCCTACGGCATGGGCGTGCTCGCCGCGCTCACGGCGCAAAACACGCAAACCGTCACCGGCATTTATCCAATTCCCCTCGATTTTATCACGAGGCAAATCGACACGCTGTATGCCGACGTGCGCGTTGACTCGGTGAAAATCGGCATGCTCGGCACCGCCGAGATCACGCGTCGCGTCGCCGCCGACCTCCGCCGCCACAACGCGAAACGCATCGTCATCGATCCCGTCATGGTGTCCAAAAGCAAACACCAGCTGCTCGCCCATGACGCCATCGAATCGCTCCGCGGCGAACTCTTTCCCCTCGCCGAAATCATCACGCCCAACATCCCCGAAACCGAGGTGCTCCTCGGCTGCGCGCCGATAAAAAATCTCGACGACATGCGCAAAGCCGCGCGCGCCCTGCGCGAGCTCGGCCCGCGCATTGTCATGGTAAAAGGCGGCCATCTCGACGGCGCCGAAAGCATCGACATCGTTGATGACGGCGTCACGCAAACCGAGCTCCGCGCCCCGCGCATCGCCACAAAAAACACGCACGGCACCGGCTGCACGCTCTCCGCCGCGATCGCCGCCCAGCTCCCGCAGTGCGCCACGCCGCTCGACGCAATCCGCGCCGCCAAAGCCTACCTCACACGCGCCATCGAAGCCTCCGGCGCGCTCGACGTCGGCTCCGGCCACGGCCCGACGCACCATTTTTGGAATCTGTGGAAGTAGGGGCGCGGCATCTCTTGCGACGCCCGGCTTAATGCGCGCGATTTAACGCGGGGCGCTTATTGCGCCTTGCCCGCGCGCGGTCTTCGCATTTTCCTCGGATGCAAAGATGAAGCCGTCGAAAAAGAATCCCAAATCATCCAAAAAGAAAACGTGCATTGGAGTTCTCACCGCCGGGGGCGACAGTCCTGGCCTCAACGCGGCCATCCGCGCCATCGGCAAAACCGCCATCGGCAAAGGCTGGAACGTCATCGGGTTTCGCGACGGATTCCTCGGCATGCTTGAGGATCGCTGGGTCGAGTTGAAAAAGGAGGACCTTGCAAACATCCTCACAGTCGGCGGCACTGTGCTCGGCACGAGCCGGCTCAAGCCCCACCGCATGGAAACGCCGAAAGGCCCCGTCGATGTGCGCGACAAACTCGTGGCCACCTACAAGCGCCACAAGCTCACCGCGCTCGTTTGCATCGGCGGCGGAGGCACGCACAAAAACGCGCTCAAGCTCGCCGAAAAGGGCCTCAACATTGTCACGCTGCCAAAGACAATCGACAACGACGTCGCGCACACCGACTCCACCATCGGCTTCGCCACCGCGCTCGAAATCGCAACCGACGCCATCGACCGCCTGCACAGCACCGCGCACAGCCACCACCGCATCATCCTCGCCGAAATCATGGGGCACCGCGCCGGCTGGCTCGCCATGGGCGCCGGCCTCGCGGGCGGCGCGGACGTGATCCTCGTCCCTGAAATCCCCTACGATGTGAACAAAATCGCCGCGGCCATCAAACGCCGCGTCGCGCGGGGCACGAAGTTTAGCATCGTGGCCGTCGCCGAGGGCGCGCGCTCCATCGAGGACACGCGGGCCTACGAGGCCGCGCGCCAGGCCGGCAAAAGCGCGACCAACGCCGCGCAAAAACGCATCGCCAAAACCGTGATCGCCAAGCTCGACGCCGATCACGAGGACAACATCTTTCGCCTCGCCCGCCAGCTCAACACGCTCACCGGTCTCGACTCGCGTGTATCCATTCTTGGTTACATCCAGCGCGGGGGCACGCCCTCCCACCGCGACCGGCTCCTCGGCACCCGCCTCGGCGCGACCTGCGTGG
Organism: Ereboglobus luteus; assembly: GCF_003096195.1. Taxonomy (NCBI): domain Bacteria; kingdom Pseudomonadati; phylum Verrucomicrobiota; class Opitutia; order Opitutales; family Opitutaceae; genus Ereboglobus; species Ereboglobus luteus. The sequence goes on from NZ_CP023004.1 coordinate 235,387, forward strand.
AAATGATCGCCGACGGCAAGTTTGGCATCATGGTCGGGGTCGACGGCGACCGCATCACGACAACCCCGATTTCAAAAGTCGCCGGAAACCTGAAAACACTCCCGCCCGACCATCCCCTGATCCGCTCCGCGCGACACCTTGGGACAAACCTGGGCGATTGAGTTTTTGCCGCGCAATCATCCCCCAATCCACAACCTTGCGGAACGCCGTTCGATTAACCATGTCAGCAATGCGCATGAAAAACGCAGTTTCCGTTCTCACCATTCTCGTTGCCGCGCTCGTGATGGCGGGATGCAGCACCGTGGACAGCCGCATCAAGGAAAAGCAATCCGTCTTCGATTCGCTGACGCCAACCGAGCAGGCGAACGTCAGGCAGGGCATCATCGGGGTCGGCTACACGCCCGACATGGTTTACATGGCGATGGGCAAGGCCGACAAAGTAAAAAGCCGCGTCACGCCCAAAGGCACAGTGACCACCTGGATATACAACCAATATTACCAGGAATACATGGGGCGCCGTTTTGTCGGCTATCGCCGCGACATGTATTATGATTCGCGGGCAAAAGTCTGGCGCGTGTATTACACGCCGGTGTCCGAGGCGGTTTATCGCGACCGCGTGGAGGAAATCGGTCGCGTTGTCTTCCGCGACGACAAGGTCGAGTCAATCGAGCAAGTGCAATAAACGGGCGCAGCCCTGCGCCATGCCGCCGGACGAACACCAAGTCGGGCGCCTCAAATTCGTGATTGCCCTCCCCATCCGCCGCCCTTGAATGCGAGGCCGTTCCCCTTTGGTTTTCGCGGGCATAGTATATCGGCTATTATGCGTGCTTCCCAAGCATGAGAGGAGGGTTCGATTCCCTCTGCCCGCACCAATGGCCCTGATTGCCGGCCGGCTCCGGCGCGGCCCCTTGCAGTCTGAATCATGAAAAATATTTTTTGGCGCCTTTTCCTCATACAACAACTTTTTGCATGGTTCGGCGCCGTGCTGGCGCTTGGAGCCGCGCAGGAGCGGGACAAGAGGCCCAACATCTTTTTCTTTTTTGCCGACGACTGGGGACGCTACGCGGGCGTATACAAGGAAAACCCCGTCAACCAGCTCGTGAACACGCCCGCAATCGACCGGGTGGGACGCGAAGGCGTGAGATTCACCAACACGCATGTCAACGCGCCCAGTTGCACGCCGAGCCGCAGTGCGTTGTTCTCAGGGCAATACTTTTACCGCACCGGACGCGGCGCGATCCTGCGCCCCGCGATCTGGGATGAATCGATTCCGACCTTCCCGTTGCTGCTCGAAAAGTCCGGCTATTTTATCGGCCACACTTACAAGGCGTGGGGACCGGGAGTGCCGGCAAACGCTCCATTCGGCGCCAAGCGCACGCAATTCACCGGCGCGGGCAATCGCTTCAACAGATTTTCCCAGAACGTCACCAAGCTCGTAGCAAAAGGCGGGAACCTCGATGCCGCCAAGGAGCAGATTTACAAGGAGTGCATTGACAACTTCGAGGCGTTTCTCGCCAAGCGGCGCGCCACGCCGGAGGACGCGACAAAACCGTTTTGTTATTATTTCGGCCCCACAAACACGCACCGCGCATGGGAAAAAGGCTCGGGCAAGGCGCTCTGGAATCTCGACCCCGAAAAATTGAAGGGACGCATGCCCAAATTCCTGCCCGACGTGCCCGAGGTGAGGCAGGATTTTTGCGATTATCTCGGCGAAGTGCTCGCGCTCGATGCCGTGCTCGAACGGTTCATCGCCAAGCTCGAGGCCATGGGCGAGCTCGACAACACGGTCATCGTTCTGAGCGGCGATCATGGCATCCCCGGTTTTCCGCGGGCGAAGTGCAACCTCTACAACATCGGCACTGAAGTCGCGCTGCTCGTGCGCTGGGGAGACAAGGTCAAGGGCGGTCGCACGGTGGACGACTTCATCAACCTGATGGACCTCGCGCCCACGTTTCTGGAAATCGGCGGGGAAAAACCGCCCGCCTGCATGACGGGCCGCAGCATCCTGCCGCTGCTGCTCTCCGACAAAAACGGGCAGATTGATCCGGCACGCGATTACGTTGTCACCGGACGCGAAAGGCATGTCGAACGCGCGCGCGCCGACCTCACGCCGTATCCGCAACGCGCCATCCGCACGAAGGACTTTTTGTATATTCGCAACTTCAAGCCCGAACGCTGGCCCGTCGGCGATCCTTACGCTTGGAACGCCAAAAAACTGCCCGCGGATTTTGCCGAAAAAAGCAACTCCACGCATTTCGCGTTTGCGGACATGGACGCGAGCCCGACAAAAACCTGGCTCATGCTGCACGGCTCCAAACCGGAGTGGATTGTGCACTGGAAATACGCCTTTGGAAAACGTCCCGCGGAAGAGTTGTATGATTTGCGCACCGACCCCGACTGCCTCGTCAACGTCGCGACCGATGCGGATTACAACAAGCAGCGCCAAACGCTTGCCGCCCGCATGATGGAGGTGCTTGCGCAGACCAACGACCCGCGCGTGACAAACGGCGGAGACATGTTCGAAAACCCGCCCTTTGCCGGACCGGGAACGGAAGAAATCAGAAAGCCCCGGTGACAAAAATCGAAAAGGCCGGCGCGTAAAAAATGCGGCGTGCGGGACTCTCGCGGGACAAAACGCAGCGTGTGAATAACAATGGCTTTCCTCATGCCGCGACTTGCGCACGTTTGATGGCGCAATGACTTTCCTGTTCTGGCTCAAAAAAATCATCGGACTCTTTTTCATGCCGCTGCAGTTCGCGCTTATTATCGGCGTGATCGGCGTGGTGTTCATCTGGCTTCGCAAACGCGAGAAGCTCGCGCGCATCGGCCGCGTCATGATCACGCTCGCCGTGCTCGTGCTCCTGCTTGCTTCAAACCGCGGCGTTGCCATCCGGCTTGCGCGCCCGCTTGAGTCCGCCTACGCGCCGATACCGGAGTTAAAATCGGCGTTTGATCCGGCGAATCCCGCCGTGCCCGCCCAGCTCGCCGCGTGCAAATACGTGCTCGTGCTCGGCAGCGGCCATGCCGACGCCCCCGCGCGCTCCCGCATCAACCAGCTCAGCAATTCCGGGCGCGCGCGGCTTGCCGAGGCGTTGCGAATCCTCCGCGTGCTGCCACCCGACACGAAGTTGATCGTCTCCGGTTATCATCTGCGCGGCCCTTCGCACGCGCAAGTCAGCGCCGAGGCCGCCGAATCGCTCGGCATCGATCCCGGGCGCATCATTCGCATGGACGAAGCCCGCGACACCGATGATGAAATCCGCACAGCCGTTGAAATCGCAAACGGCGCGCCGGTCGCGCTGGTCACGTCCGCGTGGCACATGCCTCGCGCGATGCACATGTGCGGACATCACAAACTCGACGCCCTCGCCTGCCCCGCCGACTACCTGCTTCCCTCAAGCGACAACGAAGGCGCGCTGGCATGGTTTCGCTTTGAGCTCGGCGCGTTCGAATGCAGCAGCAAGGCGATCCGCGAACGCATCGGGCGTCTGTTTTTATTGAAAAACTCGATTCTCTAAAAAACGCGCCGCGCTACTTTTTCTTCCGTCCCGCGAAAAACGACAGGTAGATGCCGACCACGGCGATGAGGATCAGCCACCAGAAATAACGCAGCTCGCGCGCGGCCAGACTGGCGAAGGCGAGCACGCGCGGGAAAATGAGGCACAGGGCGATCGCAACGAGGATCGTAACTGCGATGAGAATTCTTTTGCGCGTTTCGGGTGTCATTGTCCGGCGGATGTGATGGAAACCAAACTTGTGCGTCAGTCGCGAGAAAGCTCCTCCGAGCGCGCGGTGGCGGCGAGGACCGTCTCCTTGATGATGCCGCGGAAATCGCGCGCTGCCATGCGCTGCAACCCGGCATAAGTAGTGCCGTTGGGCGAGGTGACTTGGTCACGCAGCGTCTCGGCTTCCTCGCTGCCCTGCGCGAGAAGTTTCGCGGAGCCGAGAAGCGTTTCGATGGCGAGCTGTTTGGCGGAGTCGCGGTCGAGTCCCGCGGCAACCCCCGCATCGCGAAGCGCGGCGGCAAATTCAAAGACATACGCCGGACCGCTTCCGCTCAGACCGGTGACCGCGTCGAGTTGCGTCTCCTCAACCGCGACGACGCGTCCAAGCGAGCCAAGCACCTGGTCGATGTTCGCGCGGTCGGTTTCGGCAAGCGACGAGAGCGACGCCCACGCGGTGACTCCGGCGCCGATTTGGCCGGGCGTGTTGGGCATGGCGCGGACAATGTTGCGCGCGTTGGGAAATGTTTGCGCGAGGCGCGCGAGACGCTTGCCCGCGAGGATCGAGATGATAAGCTTGCCGCGGGTGAGTTCGGCGAGGCTGGCGTCGAGCTGGGCGAGCTGCTGCGGTTTGCAGGCAAGAACAACAGTGCCGGCTCCGGCGAGCAGTGTTTCGAGATTGTTGGTCGCGGCGATTCCGGTGCGCGCGGCGAGATCGGCCGCGGTCGTGTCGGTCGCGCTGCCGAGGCACGCGATCTGCGCGGGAGTGCGCGCCCCTTTGTTGATGAGCCCGGTGACAATCGCCGAAGCCATGCGACCCGCGCCGAGAAATGAAATGTGGTTCATGAGCGTTGTGTTATTCTGGCAGCAGAAAGGCGGAGGCAATTTTTCGATTCTCGATTTTCGATTTTGAATTGGGAACTACCGCTCCATTTTTGCATTCGTTTTCGCGCGGCAACGCTCAATCCAAAATTTCATCATCGTCTCAGTTCCGCGCCCTGGAAGTGAACGTGTATGTGGTGCACTTTTTTCACGCGGTTTTTAATGATGCCGGTGGCAAGGTCCACGCTCTCGGGAACTTCGATGCGGCGAAGATCCACGACGGCGTGGTAGCCGCGTTCCGAAAAAGTGTCGATGAGCATCGCAAGGGCGAGGGGATCATCGAACAGCGGGTCTTCGCTGTTGATGTCGGCGCGCCCGGAAATGGCGTGGCGAATGACGATGGGCATCAGTTTCTTTTCGATAAAACTGACGACGCGCTCGAAAAGCCCGGCGTGCTCGGTTTCGTAGGAATCGAGGCGTTTGACGAGATCCTGGCGCGCGTGGACAATGATGTCGCTGGCGAGCGGCAGGGTGCGCACGCGGTCGTAGGTGCGCGGGTCGAGCTCGAGCGAGCTTTGGTAGCGGAGCTCGGCGAGGATTTTTTCATCAACCTCGGCAATGCTGCCCTCGGAGATAACGAAGTGGTAGTTGAAGTTTTCCTTGAGCGACTGGAGCGCCGCCCAGGTTTGCTCCTTGAACACACGGTAGCGATGTCGCGCGAGGGGCACGTCGAAATCGGTCGAGCGTTCCTCGAGCAACTCGCCGATACCTGTGCGGCGAACCTCCTCGTTGTGCTGGAGAATTTCGCGCCCGCGCTGAAGCTGGCGCTCGACGCTGGTTTTCTCGTCAACGAAAAGCACCATGATGTGGATGGTGGGCTTGCGAAAATGCGCATGGAGCGGGGTGTCGAAAAATTCCGCGCGGAGCTGGTCCATTTTGGCGACAAGCATTTTCATGCACTCGACCTGGACCTGCGTGCGCGGGAATCCGTCGAGGATGACGCCGTCGGCGTATTCGGGCTTGAGGAGTTCGCGCATGAGCAAGCCGACAACCTCGCGGTCGCCGACCATGTTGCCGGATTCCTTGATGCGCCTGGCCTCGGGAGAGGCGAGGAGCGAACTCATGACGATGGGCTCGCAGGTGAAGCCGCGTGTTTTTTGGATGAAGTTGGCGTGAGTGCCCTTGCCGGAGCCGGGCGCGCCGCCGAGCAGGAGCAGTTCCTTGGGGAATCGGAGATTTTCGCGCCCGCGCTCATGCTCGAGATCGTTCCACACGGCGTCGAAGATGATTTGAGCGTCCTTGATTTCGAGATCGTTTGTGGTGTTGGCGCGCGGAGCGGTCGCGGCGGCGTTTTTTTTGCCGCCGGCGTCCGTGTTATTTTGATCGGGAACGGGTTTCATGGGAAGAAAACGAGCGGGGTTGGATCAATACACCTTCTCTTCGAGAAGCGCGAAGAGCTCGGCCTCGGTGATACGGGTTTGCTGCATCGTGTCGCGGTCGCGGAGGGTGAAGGTGCCGTCCTTTTCAATTGTGTCGAAGTCGATCGTCACGCACCAGGGCGTGCCGATTTCGTCCTGGCGGCGGTAGCGGCGGCCGATGGCGCCGGACTCGTCGTAGAAGGCGGTGTATTTGCGTTTAATTTTTTTGTAGAGTTCCTGGGCGCGGCCGACGAGCGCCTCCTTGTTTTTGAGGAGCGGGAGCACCGCCACCTTCACCGGCGCGATGCGCGGCGAAAGGCGGAGCACGGTGCGAGTCTCGGTGTTACCCTTCTCATCGGTGACCTGCTCCTCGGCGTAGGCGGCGCAGAGCACGGCGAGGAAAATGCGGTCGGTGCCCACGGCGGGCTCGATCACATGCGGGACGAATTTCTTCTTCGTGGCCTCGTCGAAAATTTCCTGCGGCTTGCCGCTGGCCTCGGCGTGTTGCGTGAGGTCGTAGTTGCCGCGCGCGGCGATGCCCCAGAGTTCCTGCACGCCGAAGGGATACTTGAACATGATGTCCGTCGTGCCCTTCGAGTAAAACGAGAGCTTGGCCTTCGGGTGGTCGTAGAGCGAGAGGTGCGAATCGGGCAGGCCGATGGAAATGAGCCACTGGCGGCACCATTCGATCCAGTCCTTGTGGCACTGCGCCCAGTCGGCGTCCTCGTGGATGAAGTATTCCATTTCCATCTGCTCGAACTCGCGCGAGCGGAAGATGAAGTTGCGCGGCGTGATTTCGTTGCGGAACGACTTGCCGACTTGCGCGATGCCGAAGGGCAGTTTCACGCGGCCGGTGTCCACGACGTTCTTAAAATCGACGAACATGCCCTGCGCGGTTTCGGGGCGCAGGTAGGCGACGGCGGACGCGTCGCGGAGCGCGCCGACGTAGGTTTCGAACATCATGTTGAACGCGCGCGGCGGCGTGAGGCTGCCGGGCTCGCCGGTGGCGGGCGACGGGATGAGTGGAATCTCGTCGGGCTGCGCCTCGGTGAGGTCCTTGGGTTGCACGGACGCGAGCTCGCCCTGGATCGCCTTCTTGCGCTTGAGCGTTTCAGCGGCGGCCTGAAGCTCGGCGGCGGTGTTTTCGCTTTCGAGCGCGGAAACGTAGCCGACCGTTTTGCCATCGACGACGACGGGCGAGAAGAAGAGCTGGTCGGCGCGGTAGCGTTGTTTACTGACCTTGCAATCGACGAGCGGGTCGGTGAAGCCTGCGATATGGCCAGAGGCCGCCCAAACTTTCGGGTGCATGATGATCGACGACTCGATGCCGACGATGTCGTCGCGGCGGCGCACCATGTCGTTCCACCAGCAGTCGCGGATGTTTTTCTTCATCTCGGAGCCGAGCGGGCCGTAGTCAAAAAAGCCGTTGAGGCCGCCGTAGATTTCGGAGGATTGGAAAATGAAACCGCGGCGCTTGCAAAGCGCGACGATGGTTTCCATGGAGACTTCGGCGGGTGTGGACTGCGTTGACATAAGTGTGTTGTGAGTGGCGTTGGATGAAAAATAAAAACAAGAAACAAAACGCACGCGGGGCGCGCGGTCAATGACGGGTTGCCGCGATTGCGCCGGCATCGCATCCGCCATTTCGCGCGATTGGCCCCCTTGCGCGAGCGCCAACGCCTCTCATTTGCAATGCGAGATAAAGTTCTTGCTGCCGCGGCGGGGCGCACGTTGTCTTTCGTGACGCCCAAAAACAATGGCTTACTCAGATCCAGTCAAGGAGAGTGCACCGCTGCCCGCGTTTCTGCAAACGCTCAACCTGCGCAAGGCTCTCATACTCCTCATCCTCGCACTCGTCGTCATCACGACCATCGCGGTCACGGCATTCCTGCCCAAATGGTATCGCTCCAAGGCGTCCATTCGCGTGCTCAAGATCGGCACGACCAGCGCCGTATTCCAGGCGCAAAGCAACGACTACTACGATCCCTACTTCGTGCAGGACCAGCTGCGCACGATCAAGTCACCCAAAATCATCAACCCCGTCATCGAGCGCCTAAAGCTCAACGAAAAACTCGCCGCCGTGCTCGAAATCCCCGGGCCGCTCCCCGTTGATTTCACCTACGATTACCTCATCAAAAAACGCATCGTCTCCGTCGAGTCGCCAAAAACATCCTCCATTGTTGAAATCACAATCGACACCCGCGACCCGGCGCTCTCCGCCGCCATCGCCAATGAGATAGTCGGCGTTTATACCGAAGATCGGATCAACCTCGCCACCGCCGCGCAAAAAGCCGACCTCGCCGAACTCAACAACCAGCTCGCCGCGCAGGAAAAAATCGTCATCGCCCAGCGCGACACCGTCGAACGCCTCCGCGCGGAACTCAGCATCTCCGGCATCGACCTCACGAATCCGCGCAACAACAGCATGGAAATCGAACGCCTCCGCCAAATGCAAAGCACGCTCGTCGCGCTCACCGTGGACGCCAACAGTCTCAAAACCCGCTACGAAAGCTTCCGCGACATTCCGCCCGACAAACGCCTCTCGCTCGTCAACGCGCAACTCATCGAGGACCCCGGCACCCAGCGCCTCCAGCAAATCTACCTCGAGGCCGAGCAAAACGTCACCAAGCTTTCCGCCCGCCTCGGCGAGGCGCACCCCGAGATGATCGTCGCCCGCGAAAATCTTTCGAAAATCAAAACCCAGCTCGAGGCGCAACTCACCGGCTACGAGTTCACGCTCAAAAGCAAGGCCGAGGAAGCCGAGGCGCGCGTCACCGAGCTCAAGAAACAGCTCGAGGAAGCCAAGGCGTCCCAAATTGAAAACGCCTCCAAGCGCATGCGCCCGTTCGAGGAAGCCATGCAAAAACTCGACGAGGCCACGCGCCTCTACACCACCTTCAAGCTCACCCTGCGCCAGCGCGAAATCGACTACAACCAGCCCAAGCGCCCCGTCGAAATCCTCAGCAAGGCCGAACCCAAGCTCGAGCCTGAGCGCCCCAGCTGGCCGATCAACATCACCTTCGCGATCCTTTTCGGCGTCGTGCTCGGCATCGGCACCGCGCTGCTGATCGACATGTTCGACGCCAGCTTCCGCAGCGTGGCCGACGTGGAACGCCGCCTCCAGCGCCCCGTGCTCGGCGTCATTCCCTCGTCACTCACCGCGCGCAAGCCCGCCGAGGAGCCGCTCGACCCCGCGGAGGACGAACCCTTCCGCGTCCTGCAAACAAACATCACCCTCGCCCTGCGCAACAAACCCTCGCACGGCGCGCAAACGCTCGTGATGCTCTCCGCCGGCCCCGGCGAAGGCAAGTCGACCACGCTCCTCCGCCTCGCCCGCGCAATGGGCGCCGCCGGCGAGCGCGTTCTCCTCATCGACGCCGACCTGCGCCGTCCCACGCAGCACCGCCTTTTCAACGTCGCCAAGACCCCCGGCCTCGCCGACCTGCTGCAAAGCAAGGTCACGCTCGACCAATGCCGCAGCCGCAACATCGCGCCCGGACTCGACTTCATCCCCAGCGGCACGATCAGCGGTTTCACGCTCAGCCTTTTCTACGCCGACCGCCTCAAGGAAATCCTGGCCGACCTGCGCACGCAATACGACCGCATCGTGTTCGACGCGCCGCCCATAATCGGCGTGAGCGATTCCGCCGTGATCACGAGCCTGATCGACCACGTGCTCCTGCTCATCCAGTATCGCCGCAATCCGCTCAGCATGGTGCTCCGCGCGCAGCAAACCATCCTCGGACTCGACAAGGAAATCCTCGGCGTGGTGCTCAACCGCGTCCCGAAAAACGCCGGCGCGGACTATGCCTATTACAGCAAAAACTACGCGTATTACGGCTCAAAAAGCGCCCGCACCCGCGACAAGACAGCGGGCGATACAATCAATTTTTCGGAAAAGAAATAAACAGGAGTTTCTGCTGTGAGATATTGGCAGGGTGAGCCGTTCACTATCCCGGCTCACCGGGACGGTTCGCCCTACCTTCAAATAACACCGCGTTTTTATGACTGGGTGTTTTTTTCTTTTAACAACTCCCGACGCAGCCAGTCGAGCGCGGCGGTAAGGGCGCGCTGGCGGAGGGCGAGCGGCGGACCGGGATAGGTCACGGTTTTGGCCCATGCGCCATGCGGTGAATACATGCCGATGTGAACCGGGCCGCCGTGTTCGTTGCCGGCGCGCGAATTGTATTCAAATCCTGTTATCGCGAGCGCGTAGTCGGCGCCCATGCGCTCGGCGGCGCCGGTCGCCATCGCGATGGCCCCCTCGTCGCTCGCGCCGTCGTGCTGGAGCAGCACTTCCTCCGGCACGTCGATGAGCTGCATTTTCGATTCGTGCGTATGGCAGACGGCGGCGCCCGCAAAAAAATGATTCAACTCGGGAATGTCGTTGAAGCAGTTTGCGAGCATTCCGCCGGTGGCGTCCTCGGCGATGGCCAGCAGTCTCTTGTTGGCGACGAGCAGGCGCGCCACGACCCGGGGCAGTTCATCGTGGCCGACGCACAACAGATTCTCGCCGAGCTGCGCCGTGCATTCGCATGCGATGTTTTCAAGCTGCGTGCGCGAAAGCAAACCGCCGGGCGAGCTGATGCGGCAATCCACCGCGCCGGGATGCGCGCAATACGCCACGCTCAGCCTCGCGGGATCGGATGCGCCATGACTGTCAAAGACGGGCTGCAATTTTGTTTCGAGAAGCGATTCGCCGACGCCGATTGTGCGCATTTGCACATACGCCTCCTCGCCCGCGATGAAACCGAGGCGCGCGAGGCGCGGCATCACCTGCTCGGTGAACATGGGGCGCAGCTCGTTTGGAGGGCCGGGCAGCATGCAAAGCACCTTGCCATCCTGTTCGACCCAGAGGCCGGGCGCGGTGCCGTTCGGATTGTGCAAAATCTCGGCGCGCTCGGGACGCTGGGCCTGCTTGAGATTGTTCGCCGTCATGCACATCCCGAAACGTTCGAATCGCTCGCGAAGGGCGCGCTCCACATTTTCGTCGTGCACGAGTTTTTGGCCGAGTTCCCGCGCGACGGCCTCGCGCGTGCGGTCGTCGCAAGTGGGTCCGAGCCCGCCGGTCGTGATGACCACGTCGGCGGCGCGCCAGCTTTCGGCAAACTGCCGCGCGATCGCGCCGGCGTCGTCGCCCAAGGTGATGTTGCGTTGCAGCATCACACCGCGCCGGGCGAGTTGCGAACCGATGAATGTGACGTGGCTGTTGCCAACCAAGCCGAGCAGCAATTCGTCGCCAAGGGTAAGAAGTTCAAAATGTCGCATGGGAAAGACTCAAACGAACATGCTAATCGCAAACGTGGAAATCTCAAATTGCAAAAGACGATTTTGATTGGCCCCGCCAATCTCACAATTGGTCCCTGGCGAAAATACTAGCAACGCCCCATCCACGCCAACCTGCAGGCCGTCATTGCCTGATTCAACTGCGTTGCTCGGACGACAGTCATGATTAAACTAACAATCTTTCGATTGCTCCAGCTGGCTGCGCATTGCAAATAAGCGAAAAAGATTCCAGCCGGCGACAATGCACGGGCCGGAAAAAACAACAGTCGCGGCAAAACGAAAATTTTTGAGGTGCGGGCTATTAATGAGATAAAGAGGAATAATGCCAATGACCACGGCCACCATCCCAAAAAGCAAACCCGCAGCCACTATCCAAGTCAGCAAAAGCCTTCGGGCAATTCTCTGCGTAGAAACGTAAATACTGACGACGAGAGCCACAATACCATATACGGATAGAAGATAGGAAATATGCATCAACATATCAGCCTTTTGAAAAATACCCGCCCAGTAACCCGGGGAAGCATTAGCGGGACCCAAAGCGATAGCAGCAGGCACGTATAAAAACGCCCCCAAGCAGAGTATAGTCTGCAAAATAATGCGCGTTCTGCGGCACATGCATGGAGCCGGTGTAGTCATGTTTGTTTTTGGCAACCAGAATCAAAGATTACACATCCATATAAGGATGGTGAAACGGTTGGCTATCTTGATTTTTTCGGGCTTGTATTCGTTTGCGAGACATTATCTCCAATTACGAGCGCTTGGTTTGGGATTTGAATATTTGCCGGTTGAGATTTCTTTGGAATTTGGGATTTTGAGATTCGAAATTTCCCAAACAGATGCCATCAAACGCCACAGATAGCAACGAGCCCTTGGGCTTGAAGGGGAAGGTGCGCCGCCTTCCCAACAAGCCGGGCGTGTATCTGATGAAGGACCGGCTCGGGCGAATCCTTTACGTTGGCAAGGCAAAGAACCTGAAAAAGCGCGTCTCGTCGTATTTCACGCCCTCGCGCGCCGCGATGATCACACAGCCGAAAATCCGCGCGCTCATCGGCCTGATCGCCGACTTCGACACAATCGAGGTGAAATCCGAGCCCGAGGCGCTTCTGCTCGAGGGGCGCCTCATTAAACAGTGGAAGCCAAAATACAACACGGACTTCATTGACGACAAACGCTTCCTGCTCGTGCGCGTCGACCCTCGCGAGGAGCTGCCGCGCATCCGCCTCACGCGCATCCGCAAGGACTCCGTTTCGCGCTACTTCGGCCCGTTCGCGCACTCAGGCCCGCTGCGAAAAACACTCGCGCAAATGCGCCGCCAGTTCGGCGTGCTGCTCGCCGACTCGTCACCGCAAAAACTTCCCGACGGGCGCTGGCAGCTCTACGACGACATCCGCCAGGAAATCTACGGCGAGCACGCCAACATCGTCACCGCCGATGAATACCGCGCCCGTGTTGACGCCGCGTGCACGTTTCTCGAGGGCAAGTCGCGCGAATGGCTTGAAATCCTGCGCGGCGAAATGCTCGCCGCCGCCGGCAAACACAATTTCGAAAAGGCCGCCGAGTTGCGCGACATTGTTTTTGCGCTCGAAAAAACGCTCCAGCCCGCGCGCCGTTTCGAGCGCGAGCAAAGCGTGATCCACACCGACGCCGCCGCGCTCGCCTCGCTGCAAAGCGCGCTCGACCTGCCCGCGCCGCCCGCGCACATGGAGTGTTTCGACATCTCGCACATTTCGGGCACGTTTGTCGTCGCCTCGTGCGTGCACTTCACCGACGGACGGCCCGACAAAAACAACTACCGCCGTTTCCGCATAAAGAGTTTCATGGGCAACGACGACTTTCGCGCGATGGAGGAAGTCGTGGGGCGGCGTTACTCGCGCCTGCACGGCGAGGACAGGGCGTTCCCGAATCTCATCGTGATCGACGGCGGTCGCGGCCAGGTTGCCGCCGCGCTGAAGGCGTTTGTCGCGATCGACATTGAGCCGCCCGCAATCATCGGCCTCGCCAAAAAACACGAGACGATCATTTTCCCCGACACGCGGCCGCCGCTGAACCTGCCGCTCACGCACCCGGGGTTGCAGTTGCTGCAGCGCATGCGCGACGAGGCGCACCGCTTCGCCAACACCTACAACGCCGACCTGCGCTCAAAAAAAATCCGCGAAAGCGTGCTCGACGATTTTCCCGGCATGGGCGAGGTGCGCCGCGCCGCGCTCATGTCGCATTTCGGTGACATCGACAAACTGCGCGCCGCAAGCGTGGAGCGCATCACGGAGGTCGATGGATTCGGCGAAAAGATGGCGACGGATTTGTGGGCGTTTTTGCATCCGGAGGGATGACCGGAGCAGCGGGCAAAAAGCGCGACGCCTTATTTCCTGATCGCGGAACGGGGCGGAGTTTGCGCGCGGCGCGCGGCGCGCCAGCCTTCGCGGTGCTTGCGAATCCAGTCGAGCAATGCGCGCTCAAACCCAATGTCATAGCCGAGGCGCTCGGATTCGAGCCATTTGTGGCGCAGTATCTCCTCACGCTCCGCCAGAAATTCCTGATACAAAGAGGATCGCTTCACAAAATCTTGTGATCGCTCTGACCTGTTTGACTGGAGAGTTGTCATGACGAACCGGACTGAAAATTAAAAATTGGACGAACGTGCCGCCGGCATCCCCGATCGGTTTTGCCGAGCGTTTGGTTAATTTTTAATGAATAATGCGCCGGGTGATTCCACTTGCCAGAAAAATCGCGGCGCGCCGGCTTTTTTTACGCGACAGGCTCCGTGTGCGCTCGAATGTTTCCACCCGCTGTTTCGCGTCTCGCACGCCTCACAAATTGGACGGGGCCAAAAAGTATTTTGTCGGCAGTGGAGATGGCAGAAAGCATTTTCACAAATAGGATGCGCCCGAAGTCGGGCACTCCGAAAACTCGCGAAAAAAAACGCAGGGCGGCTTCGGTGAAACCGCCCTGCCCTATCAACTTCTTTTTGGAATTATTCCAGTCCGGTCACTTGCACATCGCTTGGATATTCGACGCTGAACTTGAGCGGAACCTCGCGTTTTTCGCCAGGCTGAAGGTCGAGGCGCCACACGAGTTTGCTGTCCTCCTCGCGCGTCACTTCCTTGCCGGGCTTTTCGAGCGTGCCCACGTCCTTCTCGGCGGGCGTGATGAGTTTCACGACGATCTTTTCGTTGCGCGAAAGCGGAAGCGCCTCCTTGAACACGACGCGCTCGGCGGTCTTTTTGTTGTTTGTGATCGTGACCATGAACTCGTAGGTCACGCGGCGGCCCTTGCCGGTCAGCCCGGTGTTTTCGGAAAAACGGTTCACAACGCGGCGCTTGATTGCCACGCCCTCGTCGGCGCCGAGCGAGACCTCGAACTTTTCAGTGGGCATCACCGACTTGAGCGACGAGGTGGAGACAAACGCGTTGTCGAGGAAGATATTCGTCGGCCCTGCGAGGAACGGATACTCGGTTGTGTTTGTGACGTAGGCGCTGAGGAACGCCGTCTCCTGCATCGCGGGTGTGGCCTGATACTGGAGTTTGGCGTCGAGTTTGTTGACCGTAATGCTGACTTTCTGCGGCGTGTTGTCGCTCGGGATGCTCGTGGCAGCGAGGATTTTGAATGTCGCGCTGGTGGTGGACGCGTCCACGCTCGCGGTGGCGATGGCGATGTCCTTGTCGGCCTTTTCCTCGACGACCATTTCATCGGCGACAACTGCATTAAAGACTTGGGACTCGGCCATTTTCCTTCTGCTCTTCTGCACTTCCATCATGTCGGCCCTCGCGCGCGGCAGGACAATAGGCTGCGGCACGAACACGTCGAGTATCCACGGGTTGAGGACGGGCGCGGCGCTGCCGAGCGAGGGGCGCGCGGTCGAAAGCGTGAGCGCGATGTCGTCCCAATCCTCGCCGGTCGCCTGGCGCACGATGCCGAAGTAAGTGAGTTCGACCGCGCGTTCGTCGGAGCGCATGCGCACATCGTAGGACGGTGACCAGCTGGCATTAGGCACGGTGTAGGCAACGCTGAGATCGAGCGAGCCGGCTTTCGCGGCGGCAACGCGCACCGTGACGGTCTTGTAGCTTTTATTGTCGGGGCGCGCGCCGCGCATGATCATGTTTAATTGCGAGCGGAGCGTGCCGAGCTTCTTGTTTGTCTCGGCGATTTCGAGGTCGAGCGCCTG
Organism: Ereboglobus luteus; assembly: GCF_003096195.1. Taxonomy (NCBI): domain Bacteria; kingdom Pseudomonadati; phylum Verrucomicrobiota; class Opitutia; order Opitutales; family Opitutaceae; genus Ereboglobus; species Ereboglobus luteus. Next base: position 250,797 of record NZ_CP023004.1, read on the forward strand.
CGTGTCGGCTGCGAGTTTTTCGCGTTTCTCGCCGGAAAACTCCATGAGCTTTTGCAGGTTTTCCAACGACGGAGGCGGCGCGTCGGAACCGCTCGGCGGCGAGGCGACGATCACGCCCTCAATGCGGTCGAGCAGCTTGGCCTGCTGCTTGAGGACGGCGCCGCGGTCGTTGAGCTTGCGCATGGCCTGCTCGATGCCGGCGATTTCCTCCTGAAGGGCGGTGACTCGCGGCAGGTCAACCTCGGCGGCGTTGCTCGTGTAGGTGACGCGCGAGGAAACGTCGAGGATGGTGGCGTCGGCCGTGCCGCGTCCGTTGACTTGCACGGAGGCGTCGACAAGCGACGCGGGCAGTTTTTCGAGGATGACGTGCGATTCGCCCGCCGGCAGCTCGATGCGCGCGGCGCGCGTGACGATGGCGCGGTCGGTGTAAACGGTGGCGGCGGTGATTTTTGATTGGGTGGGTGTTGGATTTGTCATGGGTTTTGAAAAGGCGCTTGTGACGGCGAGCGTCAGGCCGAGCGCGAGTGTGATTGCGCCGGCGGAAACACGATTGCGGGATGGTGGTGTGGTGCGGGTTGTTTTCATGTTGGTGATGTTGATAAGCGGTTCGGGTTTTGCCTAAAAGTGTGCGCGCAGAATATCGGAAACCGGCGGAGGGATTGTCAGCGGGGCGTCAGCCATTTGTAAGGAAAATGTCATGCGATTGGAAAAAATCCCCGCGGTTCCAAAATGTATTTATGAACACGGATGAGCCCTTGAGGTCTCACGCTGCAATCTTCACACTTATTGTTTTACATGAAAACCCGCCCACTCGCACCGCTTGCAGCGTTTCTTATCGCCGTGTTCGCGTCACTTCACGCGCACGCCCAAACCACCTCGGCCACATTTCATCCTTCACTGCTTGAAAGTCTTTCCGCGTCCTACTCGTATTCGGGGAAATCCGGCTACAAGCACAACGAGACTTCCGGCGAGACGTCGGTCAATAATTTCAGCCTGAGCGCGTCGGGACGCCTGGCGCTCGGCAAGGCGACATTCCTCGGGTTCGGCGCCGCGTTCTCGATAAACGAAATCGACTCCGACGACTCCGTGCCGACGCCGGAGCGCCTTGGCGAAATCACCGCGAACATCGGCATCACGCAGGTGTTTTCGGAGAAATGGCGCGGGGCAATTTTTGCGCGTCCCGGGTATTACGGCGATTTTGAGCACTACACATGGCGCACAATCAATGTGCCCGTGATGGCAATCGCCAACTACACACAGTCCAACGGCACAATGTGGGCTTTCGGCGTGAGCGTGAATCCGTTCGGCGAATATCCAGTGCTGCCGGTGGTGAGCATGCGGTGCGCGCTTGCAGAGAACTGGTCGCTCAATCTCGGATTTCCGCGCATCGGCGTGATGTGGCAGGCAACGAAGGCGCTCGAACTCGGTCTCGGCGCCACCGCGCAAGGCGGCGGTTATCGCACCACAAAAGCCCCGGGGAAAACCAACCGCGCCGACCTGGCCAACACTTACGTGAACTATCGCGAAATACGCGTCGGCATGAACGCCTCGTATAAAGTCGCCCGCCGAGTGAGCCTGTCACTCGAAGCCGGCTGGATGGTCGACCGGCGTTTTGATTATCACGACATTGATTACGAGCTAAAGGGAAAATCGTCCGCCTACATAACCGCCGGCGTGAATATAAGGATGTGATGGCCAGAGCGCATGCATGGACTTTTGTTCATCCAGCGCACACTTGGTTACCATGTGTAAAAATTGGTATTATTCATGGAGCTATAGAAGGCTGAAAGGCTTCAATTTTTGAAATATGTCAAAAATGTTATATATTAAATTTGACATTAGAGAGCCAGCAATCACAGTCTCTCAACCATGACATCGTCGCTTACTCCAATCACACCAAACCCAGGTGGACAACTCACGATTCAAGAAATTATTGGTAGAGATAAACTTATTGATGAAGTATGGGGCGTGTTGCGAGGCCAAAGTGTTTACATGAACGACCATCGCAGGATCGGGAAAACACAGATTATGGTCAAAATGCACGCTGAACCGCAGGCTGGTTGGCATACAATAAAGCGCGATCTGGAATCCTGTCACACAGCTGTTGATTTTGCAGCCTGCGTTTTTCAGGACGCCTCTCAGGTTCTAAGCCGTAAAAAACGAATGCTTCGTTCAACCAAAGCGCTTCTATCTCAGCTTGGAGGCACGGAAGTCGGCGGTATTTTGACTTTTCCATCAGGCACACCACTTCCGTGGAAAAACATGCTGGAGCAAACTTTCGCCGATATTGAGCAAGAGATGATTTCGCTGGAAGAAGAAGCTAAATTTCCCCAACGCATGGTATTTCTTTGGGATGAAATACCTTTTTTACTTGATAACATCTCTCGCCGTGAATCCCCGGACGTCGCAATGGAGGTTCTTGATGCACTTCGCGCCTTCAGTCAGGATCACGACCACATACGCTTGGTGCTGACTGGGTCCATTGGCATCCACCACGTTCTTTCTGCGTTACGAAAGAGTGGATATGGCAATGATCCCCTCAATCGCATGCATCACATCCAGCCAGGGCCGTTGGCCGCTGACGATGCGCGCATGTTGGCCTCACGGCTTCTTATCGGGGCGGGGTTTGACTCCGAAAAAATCAATATTATCGAATGCAGCACAGTCATCGCCGCGCTTGTTGGCAATGTCGCGTTTTATATTCACAAACTCATATCGCGACTTCCGAAAAAACAACCGCTTACCTCCGAAATCATCGAGCAGCAACTGAAAGCCGAGATTTCTTCACTTGAACGCAATGACTGGAACCTATCCCACTACGCTGATCGCCTCGTCAAATATTACGGTGACGATGTTTCTATCGTTCGTTTGATACTGGATCATGTCGCCATCAAAAACGCCGATGCCAACTTCGACTCCATGCGCCGTGCCGTCACGGGAAGCATGAATTTTCATGACGACGAAAAGCTGCGCTCACTGATCCGCCTGCTTTGTCAGGATTTTTACCTAAAGCGCGAACAAGATGGCTCCTATCGCTTCCACCTCGAACTTATCCGTCGCTGGTGGTGTGTCTATCGGGAACTTTCCAACTAATCTCCATCATGACAGAAATAATACACCATTTCTCACCTCAGCGCTCAAATCCCGAGATTCTGGAAAAAATCCTTGTCCAACGTCAAACCCTGCTGTCCGACAGCGTGGCCAAAGTGCGCGAAAGCGTGCTTACAACCAATAAACACCACTTGCTTTTTGTCGGCCCTCGCGGATCTGGCAAGACGACCATGATTGCCCTGATCCATCATCGCCTCAACACACAGATCGAACTTGCCGACCGCCTTCGATTTGCCTGGCTTAATGAGGACGAAACCAGTTCGAGCTTCCTGAAACTGCTCATTCGCATCTACCGGACTCTCTCCGCTCGTTATCCCGATGAATTCCCGTCCGCCATTCTTGATGAGATCAAAAAACACAAGCCGGATGATGCGCTGGCCATCCTGCAAAAAAAAATCACCAAATATTTAGGCGCGCACACTTGCGTGCTGCTCATTGAGAACCTCGGCGACTTGCTGAATGCCATGCCCGAGGCCGAACGCCGCAACTGGCGTGGATTTATGCAGAACAATCCGGCCATTGCCACCGTTGCCACATCCCAGCATCTGGTTGCCAGCCTGTCACAACACGATGAGGTTTTCTTTGGCTTTTTCGACACACACCACCTTTCCCCGCTCACGTCGGAAGACGCCCGCCAGCTTCTTAAAAATCTTGCCCTACATGGCTCGCCCTCCGCGATACGCAGCGATAAAGACGGAAAGCAACTGGCCGATTATCTCGACACGCCCCAAGGCGCGGCCCGCCTTCAAGCCATTCATCATCTCACCGGAGGCAGCCCGCGCCTTTACTTGATTCTCGCCGATTTTCTTACCCGCGAATCGCTCGACCAACTCGTGCCCGCGTTTGAAAAAATGGTGGATCAACAACTCACTCCATATTATCAGGAACGTCTTCGCTGGTTGTCTCCCCAGCAACGTGAAATTGTGGAATACCTCTGCCAGGAACAGCATGCCATTGTCCCGGTTAAAACCATTGCCGAGGCATTATTTGCCGAGCACGCGAGTATTTCCGGGCAACTCAAAAAACTTCTCGAGCTCGGCTACGTAAAAAGAACACCCGATGGCCGCGAATCTTACTACGAGCTTGCCGAGCCGCTCATGCGCCTTTCCTTCCAAGTCAAGGACGTGTCACATCACGATTCCAGCGGCATGAATCCACTGCGCCTTATTGTGGACATGCTTCGCCTCTGGTATGGGCAGCAGCAACTGGAGACGCGCCTGCAACAGGCGCCGATTGGCTCCGTCGAACGGGCATATCTAAATGCGGCTTTAAACACATGCCGCCACTCGCCGGAAGGAGCGATAGAAAACACAGCTCCGCGTGTTCTCCCATCAGAGCAAAAGCAACCGGAATCAAAAAATGAAAATGTTCCGCGTGAAGATACTTGGGTATATCGGGGAGATGCTCTCGATAAAGATGCAGAGATTGAGAAACTGACCAAAATCATCAGTTCGCCTGCCACATCACAAAAAAAATTAGTTGTGGCATTATCTAGACGAGGTGCGTGTTATTATTTCATTGGCGCTTATGCTAAAGCTCTCGCTGATTATGATCAGGTTATAGACTTGGATTCCTTGGCACAACCGCAAATACTGATGGATGTATTTTTCTATCGCAGCCTCATTTTATCGAATGCACCTGATAAACATCTTCAGGATTTTTATCGATTTATTGGATTAAAAAATGCCAATACCATCTTCATCTCAGATGAATCCACAGGGCTTTTATGGAGTAAAAGGCTACTGGATACACTACTTTCTTTCAAAAAACTACAGATTGGCGTGAGCAGATTGCTCGTTTTGTCACCTCATGGGGAAATTTGAATTTGTGTGCCCAGCTTGGAACAGCACTCGTAAATCATTTGGAAGATCTTCAACAGATCAGACATCAAGCTCTTGATGATTGGTTGGATGCGTTGGTAGCAGCTTCCAGAGATTACCCTATACTGAACACGCCACTTCACATTTTAAAGGTTGGTATCGATTACATCAAAACCAAAGACCAAGGAGTGTTACTTCAACTGCCACAAGAACAACGCAAGCTCATCCGGAACATATTGAAAATTCGAAACAAAGAGTAAGTTTTTTTTAATATACTCTTTTGCAGATTCATATTGCCTCAGGCATTCTTGAATTGCATTACTGTTTTGCGTGACGCACGTTTGTTTATATAATCATAACATCGCGTCCGGCGCGGCGTTTTTTTTCGCTCCTGGTCTTGAACACGCGCAGCAGGAAAAACAGGCTTGGGAATATAATGCAGCTGCCGACCAGCAGGGCGAGCATGAGCTGTAGCTGCGTGGCGCGCGGCGCGGCGACCTCGTAGAAACTCACCGGCCCCTCGGTCGTGATTATTGCGTTGGGCGCGTAGAGCAGCCACCAGCCAAGAAGGATCATTGTGACCTGCCCGGCGGCGACCACGCGGGCGAAAACAACATTGTGCAATTTTATAAATTTCCAAAGCGCCACGAACAAAAGCACGGCAATCACGATCGCCGCAATCGCGGCGGGGCGCTCAAGAAACAGGGCGAAGAGACTTTTTGCCTCCAGCAGCGACGCGAGAAACACCACGCCGCCGGCGATAAACACACACACATTGGAAATCGCCGCCCTCCGAATGAATAGCCTCTCGAGTTCGGGTTCATTGGTCTCGCCCACCATATACACACTCGCCAAAAACGCGAAGATGCACGTCACGAACAGCCCCACGCAAAACGGATACAAGTCGAGCCAAGGAAGAATGTAGGCGTCCACCGCGCCGACCTCGCCGGCCGCGCGCGCAAGGGGGATTGTGCCGCGGTTCAGCGTTCCCGCAATAATGCCGAGCCACATCGCGGTCCACAGGCTCGAGCCGCCAAAAAGTATCGTGTAAACGCGCTGCGTTTTTTCATCCTGCACGGGATCGTAATGGCGAAAACTGAATGTCGCCCCGCGCACGACAATGCCGACGAGCAACGCAAGCAACGGCACGTGCAGCGCGGTCATGAGCGTGGTGAACGCGAGGGGAAATCCCATGAACAAAATCACCACGATCAGGATGAGCCACACGTGGTTCGCCTCCCACACAGGCCCCATCGCATGATTGATTGCGCGCGTTTGCTCACGGCGCAGTTTTTTGGAGCGCATGGACAACAACTCAAGAATGCCCGCGCCATAATCCGAGCCGCCGAGCAGCACGTAAAGCAGGAGCGAAGCGCCGATGAAAAAGATAAGGATGTGTGTCATGGCTCAGGCTTTCGTTGAGGGTTCCGTGTCATCGAGCCGCTTGTGCATGCCGCGCACCTGCCGCTTGAAAAGCCAGACCACCGCGACGGTGATGATCGCGTAGAGCACAAACAACAAATACAAATGATACTGCATTCCGGGCACCGGCGTGACGGCGTCCTTGGTCCTCATGACGCCTTGAATAATCCAGGGCTGCCGTCCCACCTCGGTCACGACCCACCCGGCCTCGATGGCGATAAACCCGAGTGGCGCGCAAATGATGAGCGCCTTCATAAACCAGCCCGGCCATCGTTTCTTTTTCAGGAAAACGAAATAGAGCACGGCCATCAACGCGAGGATGCCGCCGATGCCAACCATCACCTGAAACGCGAAGTGCGTGACAACCACGGGCGGCCAGTCCTCGCGCGGAATTTGGTCGAGCCCGGTGACCGCGGTGTTGAAATCGTTGTGCGCAAGAAAACTCAACGCGCCGGGGATCTCGATGGCGTAGCGCACGGTTTGCGTTTCCACGTCAGGAATGCCGCCGATGATGAGCGGGGCGTTTGTCGTGGTGACAAACAGCCCTTCCGCCGCGGCGAGTTTGGCGGGCTGGTATTCCGCGACGCGCTGCCCGGCGAAGTGTCCCGAGAAAGGCATGAGCAACGACGCCACCGCGCCAAAGGTGAGCGCAATTTTGAGCGCGCCCAAATGCATCGGCCTCGCCTTGCCGCGCAAATAAAACGCGGCGTGAATGCCCGCCACCCCGAATCCCACGGCCTGAAGCGCGGCGAGCTGCATGTGAATTGTCTGGTGAAGCCACGCCTTGTTGAACATCGCGGCGACGGGGTCGATGTTGATTGCCGCGCCCTCCACCCAGTCAAATCCGGCGGGCGTGTTCATCCAGCCATTGGCCGCGACGACAAAAATCCCCGAGGTAAAACCAGCGATGCCGACGACGAGCCCCGTGGCCCAGTGCAGCCACGGCTTCATGCGCCCCCAGCCGTAAAGGAACAACCCGATGGCAACCGCCTCGACAAAAAACGCCGAGCCCTCCCACGAAAACGGCATGCCGAAAATCGGTCCCGCGTGTTTCATGAAGCCGGGCCAGAGCAGCCCGAGCTGAAACGCGACCACGGTGCCCGAAACCGCGCCCACGGCAAAAAGAATGGCGACACCGCGCATCCACATTTTCGTGAGCTCGAGATGTGCGGGGTCCTTGGTTTTGAGCCATCGCCAGTGGGCCGCCGACATGAAGAACGGCATGGTCATGCCAATCGACGCAAAAATGATGTGAAATCCCAGTGAGAAAGCAATCGTGGCGCGTGCAGCAAGTAGGTCGTCCATGATGCGCCGGATATTGCCGCCCAAACAGCCTCAGGTAAACCCCTTTTGCATGCACACGGCCGGTCAAAACGTTTTTTACAAAGGTTTTTTAAAAATTGGGATGGATAGCGGGTGAAAAAACACACAAAGCGATGCCTGCACCTTTGACCGCGACAACAAATTCCTAACAGGCATACACTAAAGGAACATTCGAAAAATCGCCCATATTGTAAGGAGAGTATCTTGCGCTCCACGAAAAAAGCAGAATGGTCCCGTTGTTTTTCAATTTTCAAGCTGCCCTAATCTTGGAGTATGAATGTAATAAAATGCCCAATTGGCATGAGGCAGCATATCAATAGAAAATATCCAAGCATCCGTATGCGTGAAAACAGCATTTTGTTTCCCAAAAACTTATCCTCATTAATTTGCCGGATCAAAAGCATAAAAGCGATAAGCCCGGGAATCGGGCTCGTTGCCATACTGACAACATAAAAGCTGATGATTATTGAGGTCAATGCGTGCCTATGCTCCAAAAAACCAATTGGCCCCAAAATCAACATGGGAATCCAGAATCCAAGTATTGGAATCGCAGCCGCAATCGAAAGCCTGGTGAGCCAACTGCCTTGTTTATTCTTAACGAGGACGATCTCTTGATCTTGGTTTGTTTGATATGGCGGCATTTTTTAACGTCTTTGGGCGCCTACCAGAAACGAACCATGCTTATTAGAATTCCTGCGCTGCACGTGAGAATTGGCGAAATTGAAATTATCAATAAACTAAATCCCAAAGCGCCAATACCGGAAAAACGAACACTCCCGTCTATTTTGAAACGCCGCCTCAACGCAAACCATGCCATGGGCGCAACGACTGCGGAAAAGATATACATTGGAAACGCAAAAAGGAATACAATGCCACCACGTCCGTCTTCTGGATCGTCATACAGTCTAAGAAAAACCAGAGGAGCCCAAAACCCGGCCAATGAAATAATCGATGCATATGCCAGCCTCATTACGCACGCGATCTGCTTGTTCTTTATAAGAAGCCACGGAAGCCGCCCTTCCCTTTCAGGGGCCATGTCCCGTTGGACGTATTTTGGTAAAGCAGGGGCGGCATCGTCAATACGTCTAGACTTTGACCGTATCATCCGGCCAGTCGATCAGCATGCCGGCGTCGCTGGTGGCGAGTTTGCAACCTTCCTGTTTCGCGATTTGCACCTGCCAAATATCCATAAAGGCATGTCGAACATCGTCCCGCAAAGTAGACGATCAGCCGAACAATTCGCTGTGGGTGTTGATGCGCGTGAAGACAATCGTGTCGCCTTCGATTTTGTAGACGAGCACCATGTCGCTGCGCAGGTGGCAATCCCGGTGGCCTTTCCAATTTCCAACAAGCGCGTGGTCGCGGTAAACGGGCGGCAACGGCTGCCCGGTCACAAGAAGGTCAAACAGTTTCTCGAAGTCGGATTCCAAGCGCGTGCCCTCGATGCGTCTGGCGTAATCCTTTCGGAACTGCTTGGTGAAATTGTAATTCATTTCGACTTAAGCGCGGCAAAAAAGTCTTTCTTGCTGGCGTAGGCGGGGCGTTTCGCAAGTTCATCCGCCTCGCGCATGGCGGCGCGGGTGGTGGCGTTGGGCATTTCGCGCGCGACAACATCAAAGGGCAGGCGGCCATTGCGCTCAACCTGCGCGAGAAACATGTTGATGGCTCCGGTGGCATCGGTGCCCATTTCATCGAACAGTTTTTGCACTTTTCTCATGCGCTTGGCGGGCACGCGAATGCGAATCTGGGTTGTCTGTGTTGCGGTTACCATGATGGCTCAAAATGTCTCAATTTGACTCAGTGTGTCAAGCTGAGGTATTGCGCTTGGAAACGCGTGCATTGCGTTGTGTTTTCTAAAAATCACACTCCCAGCATCAGCAGCGCGGGGTCTTCTATGGCTTGTTTTACTTTGACGAGGAAGGTGACGGCTTCCTTGCCGTCCACGAGGCGGTGGTCGTAGCTCAAGGCGAGATACATCATCGGGCGGATAACCACCTGGCCGTTCATGGCGACGGGGCGGTCGTTGATGGCGTGGAGGCCGAGGATGGCGCTTTGCGGGGTGTTGATGATCGGCGTCGAGAGCATCGATCCGAAGATGCCTCCGTTGGTAATCGTGAACACGCCGCCTTCGAGTTCGGGGAGCGTGATTTTGGCGTCGCGGGCTTTCCTGGCGAGCGCGGCGAGTTGTTTTTCGATATCGGCCAGGCCGGCTTTGTCGCAGTCGCGGAGGACGGGGACCATCAGGCCTTTTTCAGAGGATACGGCGACGCCGATGTCGTAGTAGTTGTTTTGGATAATCGTGTCGCCGTCGATCTGCGCGTTGATTGCCGGGACGGTTTGCAGGGCGTGGACAACCGCCTTTGTGAAAAATGACATGAAGCCGAGTTTGATGCCGTGGCGTTTCACAAAGTCGTCCTGATATTTGGAGCGCAGGGAGATGACGGCGGACATGTCGCATTCGTTGAATGTGGTGAGCATCGCGGCTTGGTGCTGCGCCTGCACGAGGCGTTCGGCGATGCGTTTGCGCAAGGGCGACATTTTCTTCCGAGTCTGCCGCTCGGAGGGAAGAACTGAAGAACTGAAGGTTGAAGGCTGAGGTGGCGCGGGCGGCGTCGATTGGGATTTCAGGCTTTCAGCCTTCAGCGCTTCAGCCTTTCCCAACATGTCGGCTTTTGTCACGCGGCCGTCCTTGCCGGTGCCTTGGATGGTTGCGGGGTCGATGCCGGTTTCGGCGGCAAGGCGCTGGACCGCGGGGGATGCGGGCGGGGTGCCCGTGTTACTCGACTTCACGGGCGAGTCGCCCGCGCCACTCGATCCGGGCGTCGATTGTGACGCTTCCACGGAGGTGTCGATTGTGGCGACAACCTGGCCGATTTTTACCTCGGCACCGTCGGCAACCTTGAGCGCGATTTTGCCGGCGGCTTCGGCGGTCGCCTCGCTTGTTATTTTGTCGGTTTCGAGTTCGAAGATCGGCTGGTCTTGTTTGACGATCTCGCCGTCGGCCACATGCCACTTGGCAAGGATGCCGCTGGTTATCGATTCGCCCACGGGCGGGATTTTGACTTCGATGAGACTCATAGGGTGATTGGGTGAAAATTGGTTAACCACGGAGGACACGGAGAGGCACGGAGGTGGAATTGGTTTTGGTTGGGCATTCTTTGCATTCGCTGTGTTTCCCCGTATTCTTCGTGGTTGATTAAGGTTTCTGTTTTATAAATTAAACGCGTCGCGCAGCAGCATGGTGAGTTCGCGTTTGTGCAGGGCGAGGGCTCCGACGGCGGGGCTGGCTCCGGGTTTGCGGCCGGCGTAGGTGGCTTTGCGTCCGAAGATTTCCTCGAGTTGCGGCGCGATCCATGTCCACGCGCCCATGTTTTGCGGTTCCTCCTGGCACCAGACGAGGTGGCCGCCGTGGCCGTAGGTGTCGGCGAGTTCGGCGATGCGGTTGCGGTGGAGCGGGTAGAGTTGCTCGATGCGCAGGATGACGGTGTCGGTGATTTTGTTGCGCGAGCGGTAGTCGCAAAGGTCGTAATAAACTTTGCCGGAGCAGAGGATGATGCGGCCCGGCGGGCGGTGCGACGTGGCTTCAATTTTTTCCCCGGGAGACGCGCCGGGGAGCGGGCAGGATTGCCAGTCGGCCCACGCGGGGTCGTCGAGGATTTCCTGAAAACCGCCTGTATTGAAATCTTGGATACGCGAGACGGCGGCGGGATGGCGCAGGAGGGATTTGGGCGACATCACGATGAGCGGTTTGCGAAAGTCGCGTTTCATCTGGCGGCGCAGGAGGTGGAAGATTTGCGCGGGCGTGGTGGGATTGGCGACTTGGATGTTGTTTTCGGCGCAGGCTTGGAGGAAGCGTTCGAGGCGGGCGCTGGAGTGCTCGGGGCCCTGGCCCTCGTAGCCGTGGGGGAGCAGGAGCACGAGGCCGGTGCTGCGCTGCCATTTTGACTCGGAGCTGACGATGAACTGGTCGATGGCGACTTGCGCGCCGTTGGCGAAGTCGCCGAATTGCGCCTCCCAGATGCAGAGCATTTGGGGGTAGTCCATCGAGTAGCCGTATTCGAACATGAGCACGGCGGCCTCGGAGAGGAGCGAGTTGTAAACGCAGAAGCGCTCCTGGTCGGGCGAGAGGTTTTGCAGCGGGATGTGGCGCGCGCGCGTTTCCTGGTCGTAGAGGACGGCGTGGCGGTGCGAAAATGTGCCGCGTTCGCAATCCTGTCCGCTCAGGCGCACGGGCGTGCCTTCCACGAGCAGCGTGCCGAGCGCGAGCGCCTCGCCGTAGCCCCAATCGACGGGGCCGTCGGCGGCGAGCGCTTTCGCGCGGTTGTCGAGCAGGCGCTTGATTTTTGAGTTGATGCTGAAACCGTCGGGAATGGTTGTGAGGGCGCGCGTGACTTTTTCGATGAGTTCGCGCGGGACGCCGGTGGCGACGGGCGTGTGTTTGTAGGGTGGCTGGAAAACGGCGTTGGAGCCGCGGAAGCGCCGGGTGGCCGGATCGTATTCCTCGGGCGGGCGCGCGGCGGCGGCGGCCTCGGCGGCTTTTGCTTTTGCGAAGGCGGCGTCCATCGCGGCGGTGTATTCGGCTTGGATGGCGGCGCTGTCGGCGGCGGTGAGCGTGCCCTCGGCTATGAGTTGTTTCGTGTAGATTTCGGAGACGTGCGGGTGCGAGGCGATGCGCCGGTAGAGCGTGGGTTGCGTGAACGCAGGCTCGTCGGACTCGTTGTGCCCGTGGCGGCGGTAGCAATACATGTCAACAAACACGTCGCGATGAAACGTCTGGCGGAATTCGAGCGCGAGGAGCGCGGCGAGGCAGACGGCCTCGGGGTCGTCGCCGTTGACGTGGAAGACCGGCGCGTCGACCATTTTTGCGAGGTCGGTGCAGTAGCGCGTGGAGCGCGCGTCGTCGGGCATCGTGGTGAAACCGATCTGGTTGTTGATCACGATGTGAACGGTGCCGCCCGTGCGGTAGCCGGGGAGTTGGGAGAACTGGAGCGTCTCGGCGCCGATGCCCTGGCCCGCGAGCGCGGCGTCGCCGTGGACGAGAAGCGGGATGACTTTGCCGCGCGCCTCGGTGTCGCCGCGGATGCGCTGGCGCGCGCGCGTCTTGCCCTCGACGCCGGGGTTCACGATTTCGAGGTGCGAGGGATTTGCCGCGAGGCGCACCTCGACTTGCGCGCCGGAGGATGTTTTTAAAATCGCCCCAAACCCGAGGTGGTATTTCACGTCGCCATCGCCCGCGACGGTGTTGGGCAGATAGTTTTCCGAGAACTGCTCGAACAAAACGTCGAAGGGTTTTCGCAGGATGTTCGCGAGCACGGAGAGGCGTCCGCGATGCGCCATGCCCATCACGATTTCCTCGACGCCGAGCGAGGGGCAGCGCTCTATTATCGCGTCGAGCGCGGCGATGAACGTCTCGCCTCCCTCGAGCGAGAAACGTTTTTGGCCGACGTATTTTGTGTGGAGGAATTTTTCGAAAAGCTCGGCCTTGTGGAGCCGCCGGAGAATGCGCGTTTTCTCGGCCTTGTTGAACGCGGGCTGGAAATGATTCGGCTCGATCGCCGACTGAATCCAGCGGCGCACCTCCGTGTCCTGAATGTGGATATACTCGACGCCGATCGTGCCGCAGTAGGTTTTTTGCAGCGCGGCGATCAGGTCGCGCAAACGCATCCGCCCGCCGTCGAGATAGTGGCCGACGTCAAACGACTCGTCGAGGTCCGCCCCGGCCAGCCCGAACTCGGCGGGCGAAAGGCGCGACGCCGGCCCGGGCGGCGGCGAGAGCGGGTCGAGATGCGCCTGCAAATGCCCGATGCTGCGGTAGTGGTAAATGAGCGAGTGGACTTGCGATTGCTTGAGCGAGTCGATGGCCGGCTCGCCCGCGAGCGCGGCGCCGATTGACGCGGGCGTGGCCGCCGCGCCGTTGCCGAGCATGAAGCCTTGGAAAAACGCGCGCCATGTGGGATCGACCGAATCGGGATCGTCGAGCCAGCCACGGTATGCGGCCTCGATCAAATCGGCATTCGCGCGCGTCGGAAATGAAAGCGGGTTCATTGCTGAATTGTTTTGAGCGAACGATACACGCGCGAGTTCCGCGGCTCAAGATGAAAGGGGCGCCGCAACATCGCCGCGCCCCGCACCGTGTTTGACCGTTAGTAATGGATTGCGCGCAGCTCCATTAAGCAGCGTAATCCAACGCAAAATATCGCCATCCGCTTCATACAAAACATACGAGACCACCGCATCATGAGCGCCGACAAACACACGCGAAAAATTCCGACCGACGGCGGACGGGACCTCACGCAAAACGTCTTCGCATCGCTTTCGGGTTTGGAAAATCTGAAACCCACCCCCGCATCCACGCCAGCGCCACAAGCATCTCCGTCCGCAACCCCGGCCAAGGCCACCGCGCCCGCAAAAAACCGCGGCCGCGTTGACGTGATTCGCGAAAAAGCCGGGCGCGGCGGCAAGACCGTCACGGTCGCGCGCGGCTTCACCGGCATCGGCCTCCCCGAAAAAGAGGCGCTCGCCAAAAAAATGCGCGCCGCCTGCGGCACCGGCGGCACGGTCAAGGACGGCTGCATCGAAATCCAGGGCGACAAGCGCGACGAAGTTGCGCGCATACTCGCCAAGGCCGGCTTCCGTCCGGTATTCGCCGGCGGCTGAAAATCGAAGGCCACATTTTCTTTCAACAACGGTCCTATCCATCCCGGCAGTCTTATCCGAAAAACATTTTCCCATGTCACAACGCCATCTCCCCGCGCTCGCGCTCTCTCTGCTGTTCGTCCTCTCAGCCCTTCAGCCTTTCAGCCCTTCAGCTTTTTCCTCACCCCTTCCCCCGCTCGACACCGTCACCACCGAACGCTACCCCGACGCCGATTCCGTTCTTGTGGACGAAATCATCCGCACCCGTTACGCCGCCGACGGCTCGGCTTTCACACGCGCCGAAACGTTCGTGAAAATCCTCACCGAAAAAGGCCTCCGCGAAAACCGCACCCACAGCATGGCCTATAATATTTTTTACGAAAACACCGTCGTCACACTCGCCCGCATCATTCACCCCGACGGCACGGCCACGCCCATCGACATCGCCGCCAACACAAAGGAAATGACCAACCGCCGGTCGATGGCCGCAAACATCTACGACCCGAACAACAAAATCCTCACCCTCGCCCTCCCCGGCCTCAAGGTCGGCGACACCCTGCACATCGTCAAGGAAACCACCACCAAGCGTCCGCGCATGAAAGACACCTTCTGCGACTGGCAATCCTTCGAGAGCACCAGCCCGATCATCCGCAGCACCTATGAAGTTCGCGGCCCAAAGGACAAACCCCTCGCAGCCACCGCCATCCTCGACAAAAACGACGACACGCTCACCGCCGCCACCCGCATCGAGGGAGATGAAATCATCCACACATGGACCGCTCGCAACGTCCCCCAGGCGTTTCCCGAACCCTCGATGCCCGCCTTCTACATTTGCACGCAACGCCTCCTCGTCAGCACCGTCGCCACTTGGGAGGAAGTTTCCAAATGGTATTCCTCCATCTGCGAACCTCACCTCGCCAGCACGCCCGAAATCGACGCCAAGGTCGCCGAGCTCATCGCGCCGCCCGCCGGCTCCACAGCGCCGCTCACCGACGACGAAAAAATCCGCCGCGTCTTCCGCTTCGTCTCGCAGGAAATCCGCTACATGGGCATCACCCTCGAAAAAGATTCGCCCGGCTTCGAGCCCCACGACGTCAGCCTCACATTCAACAACCGCTATGGCGTTTGCCGCGACAAGGCCGCGCTCCTCGTCACCATGCTCCGCGCCGCCGGCTTCGACGCCGCGCCCGTCCTCATCAACGCCGGCCCGCTCGTTGATCCCGAGGTCCCGAAAATTTATTTCAACCACGCCGTCACCGCCGTCCGCCTCGCCGACGGCACCGACATCCTCATGGATTCGACCGACGAAAACACCGCCGACCTCTTCCCCAGTTACCTCGCCAACAAAAGCTACCTCGTAGCCCGCGCCGAAGGCGACACACTCCGCGTCTCGCCCGTCGCCCCGGCAGAGGAAAACATGCTCCGCGCCGCCACGCGCATCACCATTGCCGACGACGGCTCGGCCACCGGCGACATCACGCTCGACTTCAGCGGCATCAACGACAACGCCTACCGCGGCTCATTCGCCCGCGCCAAGCCCGAGGACATCCGCCGCTGGCTCGAAACCCTCCTCAAAAATCAAATCCCCGGCGCCACCCTCACCGCGCACGAAATCACCCCGCGCAACGCGATGGACACCACCCGGCCCCTCCACGCCGCGATCTCCTTCTCGGCGCCCGACTACTTCACTGTTGCCCGGGAAAAAACCATTCTCAACACACCCTGGTTCGGCGCCGACTTCTCCATCGCCTCGCGCTTTCTCGGCAACGGCACCGCGCTCGCCAAACGCCGCTTCCCCCTCGAAATCCCCTACACCTGCGGCCTCGACGAAACGCTCACGCTCAACCTCCCGCCGCGCATCGGGGATACCCTCGCCCTTCCCGACGAAACCCGCGTCGAACTCCCCGCCGTCACCTACGAAAAAACTTTCACGCGAAACAAAAACGTCATCACCGGCAAACTCGCCATGCGCCTCCGCGCCCCCGCGTGGCCGCGGGCGAACCCTACGCGCAACTCAAGGACGCCCTCAAGGACATCGAGTATTCCGACCGCCAGTCCCCCGTGCTCGCCGCCAAATCCAAAACGCAACTCACCCCCGACATCCGCACCCTCAACAACGAACTCACCATCACGCTCGACGACGCGCACAACTGGACGCGCCGCCGCGCCGTCCGCAAGCAAGTGCTCACCTACGCGGGCAAAAAAAATCACTCCGAAATCAAGCTCAACTACAACCCCGTCTGGGAAACCGTCACGCTCGACCACGCCACCGTCACGCTCAAGGACGGCGGCACGCGCACCGTCTCCCCCGAGGAAATCAACATCATGGACGCCCCCTGGGTTGCCCGCGCCCCGCGCTACCCCGCCGCAAAAACCATGGTCATCTCGCTCCCCGGCGTCGAGGAAGGCGCGACAATCGACACCCAAATCACCACCACCCACAAAAACAAACCCTGGTTCGCCCTCTCGCAGTCCTATTTTGGTTTCGATCCCATCGACGCCTACACATTCACCCTCAACACCGCCGCCGGCGTAAACCTCTCCACCAACCCCGCGCTCGCCGCGCTCGCCGATTCCCCAGCCGAAAACCAAAATCCGAAAACAGGAACCCGCTTCCGCGTCAGCGGCTCCCGCACCGCCTCGCCCCGCGAGGGAGCGCTCCCGCCCCGCTCCTATCTCGGCCCCGTTTATCAAGCCACCACGCTTAACAACCCCGCCGATTATGCCCGCCTCATCAACGACGCCGTCGCGCCCCTCGCCGAACCCACCGGCGCCGTTCGAGCCAAGGCCGCCGAACTCACCGCCGCCGCCAAAACCGAAACCGACCGCGTCGTCGCCATCCGCGATTACATTGCCCGCCACGTCCGCAACGCCGGCCCCAATTTTACCGATCTGCCTCTCTCCTGCCTCACGCCCGCCGAAAAAACCCTGGCCGACGCCTACGGCAACACCGCCGACCGCGCCATCCTCCTCGCCGCGCTCCTACGCGCCGCCGGCCTCGAACCCGAATTCCTCCTCGCCGCCTCGCGTGTCACAAAATTCTATTGGCAGGAAGACGACCTCTTCCCCGCCGATTCCTTCAGCCACCTCGCAGTTCGCGTCCAGGCGGACGGCGAAACCTGCTACCTCGACCATCTCAGCCTTTACGCCGACCCGCACGCCACCTCGCTCGAGGATTGCATGGTCATTGCACTCGCCACCGGAAAAATCGAAACAATCACCCCCGCGCCCAAATACCAAACCACCAGCCGCACAGACTGGCAAATAATCCTCTCCCCCGAAGGCGACGCCGCGGTCACATTCACCGCGCCCCACTACGGCGCCAACCACGAAAGCCTCAAGCGCCGCTTCACCGAAATGACACCCGAGGACCGCGACCGTTATCACCAGTCGTGCATGACATGGATTTCGCAAGCCGCCCAACCACGCGGCGGCTTCGAGACCAACCTCGACTATCCCGCCACCTATTCGTTCTCCGCCGACGTCGCCCGCTACGCGGTCCGCAGCGGCGACTACCTCTACTTTCAACTCCCCGCCGCCTCAACCTCGCCCACGCCCGCCGGCCCCGACACTCGCATCCACCCCCTCTTCGCCACCGCGCACCGCGACTCCACAATCCAGTGGACAATCACGCTCCCCGAAGGTCTCGAAGTCGAAGCCGCCCCCGAAAACCTCTCATGGACCGGGCCCGGCGACTACGGCCATGTCGCAGTCACCACGGCAACCAAACCCGAAAACGCCCGCACCACACTCACGATCACGCAAACCATCAACCTAAACCCCGCAGTGATCCCCGCCGCAAGCTACTCAACCCTCCTCGAACTCAACCGCCGCCTCAGCCAACCCAGCCAATGGCGCGTGCTACTGAAGAAAATTAAGAAGTAAGGGTTAAGTTTCGAGCGGGAAGACATTCCGTCGTTAATAGGCAAGAACCAAGGCCTCAAAAAAGCCTCCCCTTCCCCGCATCACTGCGATAGCTTTTTCGCGCACCCACATAATCCACCCGCCACTCCCCCATTCACATCCGCTACTCACCACTCGCTGCACTTCCTCCCCGCCATGCACCTCCGCCGCCTCGCACTCGCACTCCTGTTTTCACTCTTCACCCTTCCCCCTTCACTCTTCGCGGCAAACCGCGCCGCGGACTGGCGCGCTGTCGCCGACGCACAAAAAGCAGGCCAGCCCAAAACCGCCTCCGCCGCGCTCGACAGTATTATCACCAGCGCAATCGGCGATAAGGCCTACCCAGAAGCCCTTCGCGCAATCCTCATCAAGGCACAAGCCGACGCATCCGTTGAAAACCGCCTTAACCAAGCCGCCGCCCAAATCCGCACTCTCACCACATGGCTGGCCGACGACCACGCACCCGCGCTCCCCGCGTCAATGCGTCCGCTTCTCGAAGCCGCGCTCGCGAAACAATGGTGGTCGTATTATCAGGCCAACCGTTGGCAGCTTCTTCAACGCACTCAAACCTCCGAGCAACCCTCCGACGATTTCCTCACATGGGACGCCCGCCGCGTTCTCGCCGAAACCGCATCACACTTCGAGGCCGCCCTCTCCGATCCTGTCACGCTCCAAAAGACACCCATTGCCAAACTCGAACCTCTCCTCGCCAAAGGCGAACTACCCGACACTTACCGCCCCACCCTCTACGATTTCCTCGTCCACGAAGCCATCGCCTTCTACAGCGCCGGCGAACAGGGCGTTTCCAAATCTGAGGATGCTTTCGAACCCGCTCCCGATTCGCCCATCCTCGGCACACTCGAAGAATTTCTGGCATGGAATCCCGGGAGCGCCGAGCCCAAGCCCGGCTCAATTGTAAGCCAAAATCAACAACCTGAAAATACCACGGACGTCTCACCCGTGCCACGCAATCCCACCATTCGCGCCATCCAGCTCTACCAGCAACTCCTCCGATTCCACCTCGACGACCCGCTCCCCCAACTCGCCCTCGCCGACGCCGAGCGGCACCGCATCACTTGGGCCATCAATCTGCTTGGCAACCAAGCGACCCCGTATGTGGAGTCAACGTTTCGGGCATTTATAAAACGCTGGGAAAAGAATCCCGTAGCTGTGGCCGCGTGTCTTGGCCTTGCTGGGCATTTTCAAGAAAAAGACAACCTCGTCGCGGCTCGAGCCGTTGCGCTCGAAGGCGTCAAACTTGATTCCAAAGCTCCAGCTGCAAACCATTGCCTGAATCTTGTTGCTGAAATCGAGTCACCTGAACTCGAACATATCGCAACTGAATACACATGGGCCGAGCCATGGCATGGCATCAGAGTTCGCTATCGCAACCAGGACAAAATCCATTTTCGGGCAATAGCATTGGATTGGAAAGACATGATCACAGGCAAAATTCCCGAACCTGACGAACCTGAGTTCAAGCTCAGCAGCCGCAAGCCGGCACTGGCATGGACTGCCTCGCTCCCCAAAACCACCGACTATCGTTTTCGCAATGAAAACATTCCAGCTCCTCGAAAATTGAAGCCCGGCCTTTATCTCATTGCTGCCAGCTTAAAAAAGAATTTCTCCGATAAGAATAACCGCATCGACGCCGCTGTTGTTTGGGTAAGTGATCTTGCCATCGTCATTAATTCATCGAACAACGGAGCCGTTTCAGGATTTGTTGTAAATGCGACATCAGGGGAGCCGGTTTCGAAAACAACGGTTTCCGTCTGGCGCGACGACGATACCACGCCGGTTTGTAGCACGACAACGTCGTCTGACGGCTCGTTCATATTTAACCCGCCATTGGCAACCCGTATTCATCTCGTGGCGCAGGCAAAAAACGGTCACGCCATTGCCACATTTCAAGATGGCATTTATGTTAGTCCCCCGGCTAATAATCCGCCCAAGGCATCATCCACGGATTACGTGTATTTTTTTACCGACCGCTCCATTTACCGTCCCGGCCAATCCATCCAGTTTAAGGTAATCGCCCTGCGTCTCACGAATGATGGTGAAACCAAAACCCTCCTGAAAAATCGCGAGTTATCAATCCTGCTGGTTGATCCAAACGGCAAGACCGCCGGTCATATGAAACCTCACACGAACGGTTTTGGCTCAGCCAATGGCAGCTTCACATTGCCTGCCGGACTCCTCCCCGGTGCATACACCATCAGGTCCATCGGCACGGAGATGGGAAACACTTCGATCAGCGTCGAGGAATATAAACGTCCAAAATTCGAGGCATCCATTGAGGCACCTGAAATCGCCGCCAAACTTGAAGACACCGTCACTCTTGCCGGTGCCGCCACATCCTACACGAGCGCCCCCATCGACGGTGCCAAAGTTTCCTGGCGAGTCCGGCGGATTGTGCGCTGGCCGCGCTGGTGCTGGTGGTTTGTTCCTCCCTCGACAAACAACCAGGAAATTGCCCACGGCGTCGCCACCACCGACCATTTCGGCAAGTTCACAATCCAATTCACCGCCCTCGCGGACAAATCCGTCGATCCCAAGAACGAACCTATTTTTGATTATGCTATCTCCGCGGAAATAACCGATGGCACTGGCGAAACGCGCGATGCCAGCCGCATCATCTCGGTAGGTTATACCGCGCTTGCAGCGGACATCACGACAGACACTTGGCTGACCACCGAAAAGGCCATTCCCTTCGCAATAAAAACAACTTCGCTTGATGGCATCGCACAATCTTCAAAAGGAAGAATATCAATTCATCCATTAGAACAGCCGGAAAATATCACTCAACCGGAAATCCCCGGCTACCATTATTCCTGGTTCGCTAGAATATCGACATCCATCGAAAAAACAGCCCTGCCCGCTTCCGACATCCGCGGCTGGCCCGAAAAACCGGCCATCGAAAAGAAGTCTTTTGTCACGGACGCCAAAACAGGATTGGCGGAAATAAAAGTCAACCTCCCTGCAGGCATCTATCGTGCGATTCTTACCACACACGACCGCTTTGGAAAAACAATCACCGCCCGCACTGAGTTCCGCGTCATCGACCCCGAGGCAACCCAACACAATATAAAGGAGGCGTTCTTTTTGGCCGCACCCAAATGGGAGGCCAATCTTGGCGATACCTTTACCGCATTGTGGGCATCCGGCTACGAAACTGCCCGAGCCTACATCAGCATCGAACAAAAAGACACCGTAATTAAGGCCTTCTGGACTGACGAGGGTGCGACCAGTCAAAAAATCACGCTCCCCATCACCAAAGCCATGCAAGGAGGTGCAACTCTTCGCATTTTTCAGTATCGTGACAATCGTCTCATCACGCGAAATCAAAACATAGCTGTTCCTCTTGACAGCACATCCCTGAAAATCTCATGGGAGCATTTTAACTCAAAACTCATTTCTGGCGGACGCGAAACATGGACTGCGAAAATCACAGCCCCCAATAACATGCAAACAGCCGCTGAAATGGCTGCGACACTCTATGACGTTTCCCTCGACCAATTTCGCCCGCACAACTGGCCTGAAACACTCACAGCCCAAGGATCATATAAATACACCCGCAATCGCTTCACCTCACGAACCAACACCATCGCAAATTTTGAAGAAATAGATGATACTCTTGATGGGCCTGAAACTCTGTCAGCCACACCGCTAACTTACTGGCGGTGGCGTCACGAAATGCGATTTCATAGTGACATTGTCGTGCTGGATAAATTTGCAGTGACGGAAGATCGCTCGGGAAGTGCAAGAGCGAATACCTTCATGCAGCAAAGTGCAGATGACGGTTTCGTAAGAGTCGGCGGACTGGATCCAAAGTATGCAGGCTTTAGCATGGACGGTTTTACTTTGGCCAGTGCAGGTAATTTTCAAAAGGCAGTCAGATCCACCGATCAATTCGGCAGCGCCACTGATGAACGCCAGTCCGTGCGGCCAACCCCCGATCAAACTGCATTGACTAAGGAATCCCAACCCGACCTGACCGCCGTGACCGCGCGCAAGAACCTTAACGAAACGGCTTTCTTCTTCCCGCAACTCCTCACCGATTCGGACGGCTCCGTGCGCATGGAGTTCACCGTGCCCGAGGCGCTCACGCGCTGGAAGTTCCTCGGCTTCGCGCACGACAAACAACTGCGCTCCGCAATCCTCACCGACACCGCCGTCACCGCGAAAGACCTCATGGTGCAACCCAACCCGCCGCGCTTCCTGCGCGAGGGCGACACCGTCGAGTTCACCGTCAAAATCACCAACATGACGGACAAGCCGCAAACCGGCTCCGCCCAACTCAGCTTCGCCGACGCCAGCTCTCTCGAAGCCGTAAATCTCTTCACCGGCTCAACTATAAACAGTGAACAGAAACCCGTAAACTTCAGTTTGGGCGCAAACAGCTCCCAAACGCTCTCCTGGCGCATCACCATTCCCGACGGCCAGGGTTTCCTCACCTACAAAGCCGTCGCCTCCACCGGCGCGGTCAGCGACGGCGAGGAGGGTTTCCTGCCCGTCCTCAGCCGCCGCCAGCTCGTCACCGAATCCATCACGCTGCCCGTCCGCGACAAAGGCACTTACACCTTCCGATTCCCCAAGCTGGCCGAGTCCGAAACTTCAGCCCTTCAGTCCTTCAGCCCTTCGCCACGAATCCCTAACCGTGCAAATGACCAGCAACCCCGCTTGGTATGCCGTGCTCGCGCTGCCCAACCTCATGGAATACCCGCACGAATGCACCGAGCAACTCTTCAACCGCTACTACGCCAACGCCCTCGCCGCGCACATTGCCAACTCCGACCCGAAAATCGCGCGCGTCTTCGAGCAATGGCGCAACACCCCCGCGCTCGAATCGCCCCTCCTCAAAAACGAGGACCTCAAATCCGTGCTCATCGAGGAAACCCCGTGGCTGCGCGACGCCACGCGCGAAAGTGAAAACCGCCGCGCCATCGGAAATCTCTTCGATGCAAACCGCACCGCCGCGCAAACCCAGGCCATCATCGCGCAACTCGCCGAGCGCCAGATGAACGACGGCCTCTGGGCATGGTTCCCCGGCGGACGCGGCAGCGACTACATCACCCGCTACCTCGTCGCCGGATTCGCGCGCCTGCGCCACTTCGGCATCCCGCTCGACAACCGCGCCGACACCATGCTCAAGCGCGCCGTCACCGCGCTCGACGCCGCCCTCGCCAAACACCACGCCGAGCTCATCGCCACGGAAAACTTCAACCCCGACGACAACCACATCCGCAGCGCCGACGCATTCCAACTCTACACACGCAGCTTCTACCTGAAGCAAATCCCCATCCCCGACACCGCCCGCGCCGCCTACGACTTCTACACCGCGCAAGCCCGCAAACACTGGCTCTCGCTTCCGCGCCAATCCCAAGGTCACGCCGCCCTCGCGCTCGCCCGCATGGGCGACACCGCCACACCCGCCGCCATCGTCACCTCGCTCAAACAACACGCCAAAAACCACGACGAACTCGGCATGTATTGGGCCGACACCAACCGCGGCTGGTTCTGGTGGCAGGCCCCAATCGAAACCCAGGCGCTCATGATCGAAGTCTTCGACGAAGTCGCGCGCGACACCCAAGCCGTCTCCGACCTCCAACTCTGGCTGCTCAAGCAAAAACAAACCCAAGCCTGGCCCAGCACCAAGGCGACCGCCGACGCCGTCTACGCGCTGCTCCTGCGCGGCGCCGACAAACTCGCCTCCGACGCCCTTGTCACCGTTTCACTTGGCGGCAAGAAAATCGCCCCTGCCCAATCCGAAGCCGGCACCGGCTATTATCGCGAACGCATCCCCGGCCCCTCGATCACACCGTCAATGGGAGAAAAAATCACCGTCACCAAAACCGACGCCGGCCCGGCGTGGGGCGGCGTCACCTGGCAGTATCTTCAAACCATCGACAAAATCACCCCGCACGAAGGCACGCCGCTCACGCTCAAGAAAACCCTCTGGAAACAAATCAACACATCGAGCGGCCCAACCCTCGTCGCGCTCGACAAAACCAAGCTCGAACCCGGCGACACCCTCATCGCGCGCATCGAACTGCGCACCGACCGCGACATGGAGTTCGTGCACTTGAAAGACCAGCGAGGCAGCGGCACCGAGCCGGTCAACGTCCTGAGCGGCTACCGCTGGAAAAACGGCCTCGGCTATTACGAGAGCACGCGCGACACCGCCACGCACTTCTTCATGGACTGGCTGCCCGCCGGCACGCACGTGTTCGAGTATCCGGTGCGCGTGCAACTGCGCGGCGTCTACGAAAGCGGCATCGCCGAAATCCAGTGCATGTATGCGCCCGAATACAACTCCCACTCCGCCAGCACCACCCTCGTCGTCGAATAGGAAAACTCCATCGCGGAAACGCGGAAGAGCGGAAGCACGGAATCAAACTCCCTTCTGATTTTCCGCGCTTTCGCCCTTCCGCGATTAAAACCGGTTTCAGCCGTGCCATTAAGAAGTGAAGGAGGTCAGGTTTTCTGACTTCTTAAATCTTAAATCTTAATTCTTAATTCCCACGTGCTAGCCCACCTCGCAATCCTCGCTCCCGGACTCCTCGGCGCATCAGTCGCCAAGGCCGCCCGCGCGCGCAACGCCGCGCGGAGCATCACCATCTGGGCGCGCCGCCCCGAAACGCGCGACGCGCTTCGCGCCCAACCCTTCGCCGACACCATCGCCGATACGCCCGCCGACGCCGTTCGCGACGCCGACCTCGTAGTGCTCGCCGCGCCCGTTGAAAAAATCATCGAACTCGCAGTGCAAATCGCCCCCGCGCTCAAACCCGGCGCCATCGTCACCGATGTTGGCAGCGTCAAGGCCCGCATCTGCCGCGAATGCGCCGCCGCCATGCCGCCGCACGCGCTCTTCATCGGCTCGCATCCCATGGCCGGCAGCGCAAAAAGCGGCTGGGAAAACGCAGATGCCAGCCTCTTCGAAAACTGCACCACCTTCGTCATGCAGCCCGAAAACGAGCTGCAAGTCAGCGCATTCGCCTTCGCACTCAAAGTCGCCTCAGTGTGCGATTTTTGGGACAGCCTCGGCGCCACCCCTGTCATCGTCACGCCCTCGCAGCACGACGAAATTGTCGCGCACATAAGTCACCTCCCGCAAGCGCTCGCCACCACGCTCGCCGCGCTCCTCGCGAAAAAAAATCCCGAGTGGCGCGACT
Source organism: Ereboglobus luteus (assembly GCF_003096195.1). Lineage (NCBI taxonomy): Bacteria > Pseudomonadati > Verrucomicrobiota > Opitutia > Opitutales > Opitutaceae > Ereboglobus > Ereboglobus luteus. The sequence goes on from NZ_CP023004.1 coordinate 276,184, forward strand.
ACGCCGGCAACGGCCTGCGCGACACCACGCGCATCGCCGCGAGCGACGCCACCATGTGGGTTGATATCTTTCAACAAAACCGCGACGACATCCTCCGCGCCCTCGACGCCTGCCAGGCCGAGCTCGCAGCCTTCCGCGACGCCCTCGAAAAAAACGACTTGCCGCAACTCCGCGCTCGCCTCGAAACCGGCAAACAATTCCGCGACGCGTTATGAACCCGCTTCCCGCGCAACTTCCCGTCATTCCGATCACGCGCCCCGTCTCCGGCGAAATCACGCTGCCCGGCTCGAAAAGCATCACCAACCGTGCGCTCATCCTCTCCGCGCTTTGCGACGCCCCCGTCACGCTCACCGGCGCGCTTTTCAGCGAGGACACCGCGCTCATGATCGCCGCCCTGCGCCAGCTCGGCCTCGAAATTGAAACCGACGAACTCGCCCGCACAATTCGCGTCTCCGGCCAATCCGCGATTCGCAATCCGCAATCCACATCCATCGATATTCATGTTGGTCTCGCCGGCACCGCCGCCCGCTTTCTCACCGCGCTCTGCGCCGCCGCGCCGCGCGGCGTGTATCGCATCGACGGCGTTCCGCAAATGCGCAAGCGCCCCATGCGCGGCCTGCTCGACGCGCTCACCTCGCTCGGCGCCGACATCCGTTTCCTGGGCGAACCGCATCACTTTCCCGTTGAAATCCACGCGCGCGGCCTGCGCGGAGGCCCGGTCGAAATCGACGCCACGGAAAGCAGCCAGATGCTCTCCGCGCTCCTCATGATTTCGCCGCTCTGCGAAACCCCGCTCGACATCCGCCTCTCCGCCCCGTGCGCCAGCCCTTCGTTGAAATGACGAAAAAAATGATGGCGCAATTCGGGTTAAAAAACGCCGCGCAAACCCACGGGCTGGAAGCCCGTGCCACCGCCTACGCCATCGAGCCCGACGCCACCGCCGCCAGCTATTTTCTCACGCTTCCCCTCGTCACCGGCGGCGCGCTCGCGCTCAACGCCCTTCGCGGTCCCGGCTCCGACAGCCTGCAAGGCGACACCCGATTCGCCACCGTCCTCGCCGGCCTCGGCCTCGGTATCCAAGAAACGGATACATGCCTGATCGCCAGCGCCGCGCGGCTGTCCGCCATTCCGCATTCCGCAATGTCGTCCCGCCCGCCCGCTATGCGGGCACCCAGTCGGAACGAGCCTTCTGCTTCGCATCAGACCATCGCCTCTGGCGATGCCATCTCCGCGCTGTCACGCTCCGTCCGCACTCCACATTCTTACAATTTCAACGAATTCTCCGACACCTTCCTTACCCTCGCCGCCATCGCGCCGCTCCTTCCTCATCCCGTGCGCATCACCGGCATCGCGCACACGCGCAAACAGGAAACCGACCGCGTCGCCGGCATGGCGCGCGAACTCGCGCGCCTCGGCCAGCGCGTCATCGAAACCGAGGACTCGCTCGAAATCCACCCGCGCCCGCTCCTCGCCGGACAAACCATCGACACGTATCACGACCACCGCTTCGCCATGAGCTTCGGCATTCTCGGCTGCCACGACCTTCACGGCGACGGACGCCCCTGGCTCACCATCGACAACCCCGCTTGCTGCGCGAAAACCTTCCCTGATTTTTTCGAGCAACTCGAAAAAATCAGGGAAAAACTGAAAGGCTGAAAGACTGAAGGGCTGAAAGAAAAACAACGCATCAGCAAAAAATCTCAAATCGCGCACACATATCCACATTTTCACACTTCACCTTTCACGCACAAATCCTACAGCCTTGGCAGATTCTCACTTCGTTCGGAACAGCCCTTCAGTCTTTCAGCCTTTCAGTCCTTCACATGTCTCCTTTCATCATTGCCATCGATGGCGGCGCCGCCTCCGGCAAATCGTCCACCGCCCGCGCGCTCAGCGAGCGTTTCAACCTTCTGCATGTTGACACCGGCTCGTTCTACCGCGCCATCGCGGCCGAGCTCCTCCGCCGAAAACTCACCCCCGACGATCTTCCCGCCATCCGCGCCGCGCTTCCGGAAATCAGCCTCGGCACCCAGGTCAACGGACGCACCGCGCACATGAAAATCGGCGGGCGCCCCATCGACACCGCCGAAATCCGCACGCCCGAGGTCAACGCCACCGTCGCCCGGTTCGCCGCCATCCCCGAAGTCCGCGCCGCGCTTCTCACCTACCAGCGCGGGCAGGCCGATGTCGCCCGCGCGCACGACCTTCGCGGCCTCGTGATGGAAGGCCGCGACATCGGCTCGGTTATTTTCCCCGACGCGGACCTCCGCTTTTTCCTCGACGCCGACCCCGTCAAGCGCGCCGAGCGCCGCCGGAAGGAAGGCCTGATGGACAAAGTCGCCGAGCGCGATGTCCTGGACAACATTCGCCTCCGTGAAAGCGCCAAGGGCGCGATCATGATCGACAGCACAAACCTCGACCTGCCCCAAGTCGTCGAAAAAATCTCCGGCATCGTCGCTGAAAAACTCACATGAACCGCATCAGCCAGCAAGGTAGGGCGAAGCCTCCGGCTGAGCCGCAATCATCCGCAAATCCAAGTCGCTTACGGCTCAGCCGGAGGCTTCGCCCTACCCGCGCAAACGCACGCGCATGAGCTACGCATTTCACCAACTCGAAATGGATCGCTGGTATGGGTTTTTCCTCTACCTCGATGCCGTGCTGATGGACATCGCGTTTCGCGGCGATGTTTACGGCCAGGACAACCTGCCCAAGCGCGGGCCGTATATGATCGCGTGCAACCACGCCAGTTTTCTCGACCCGCCGATCGTCGGCGCGTTTCTGCCGCACCAAGTGCGCTTCTTCGCGCGCAAGACACTTTGGAAACCCGGTTTCGCGAGCTGGTGGCTCGACGCCGTCGGCACGATCCCCGTTGACCGCGACGGCGGCTCCGACGTGAAGGCGATCAAGGCCGTGCTGCAAACGATGAAGGACAAGAAGGTCGTGATCATGTTTCCCGAGGGCACTCGCTCGCCCGACGGCAGCCTGCAAACCGCCAAGCCCGGCGTCGGCATGTTTGCCTGCCGCACGGGTGTGCCGATCGTGCCCGCGCGCGTTTTCGACTCGAACAAGGCCTTCGGCACCGATGGGAAACTCCACCCCTGCACGCCAGTGCCGGTCGTCTATGGCAAACCGCTCGGCCCCACCGACTACGACGATCCCTCAAAAGGCAAGGAACGCTACCAGCACGCCAGCGACATCATCATGTCGCGCATCGCCGAGCTCCAGCGCCCCAACCCGCCGGTGATTTAATCCAGGCGAAGCCATCCGCTTGCCCAACGCAGCGGGTTGCGCCACAAAAACGGATGTCCCAACGCCCCTTCCCTGATTAAAAAAATCACCGAATATGAAAACCGTGAGACAGTTCATGATAATAATGCTGGCGACTGTGCTCTCGGTTGGCGCGCTCAACGCGCGGGACATTTCGGATTACATCAAGGAACTCGACGAGAGCCCGTATCCGGAAATGGATAAGGAATATTATTTGAGGCACTGCATTTGGTTTGAGCGGGGAAAGCACAAGACGACCAATTACGCGCGCGGTGAAATGCTGCCCGTGAACACGAAGGTGACGCTCCTCTATTTGTCCGGCAGCGACATGTCCATTCGGGTGAACGAAACGGGCAAGGTTGTGAAGATAAACAACGTGATCAATTTTTCGAGGAAACACATGTCGACGATTGCCCGTCTCATGCTGTCACCGAAAGAGGTTTCCGTCAGCGGGGAATTTGCGGAAAGCATCCGCAACGGCGAGCCGCGCCTTGGCATGTCAAAGGAGGAAGTCGTCATGACGCGCGGCTGGCCCCCGGCGCACAAGACCGATTCGCTCGTCCGGGACAAATGGATGTATTGGAGCAGCAAGCTCGTCGTGCACACACTGGAGTTTGAAGGCGACAAGCTCGTCAAGGGTCGAGGGATACACTGAACAGGAAAAAACAGCTTGCGGCTTGGCAGCGGGAACCGCGCATCGCGCGCAAACCGGTGCAACGCGGGCTTGATCGCGTTTCCGTTTTCACTTTTTCTGATTTTAGAACAAAAAACTTTTCCGTTCAAAAAACCTCAAAATCCAAAACACATGAAAACGTTAAAATGGTTCGCGACATTAATGATGGCGGCCGTGCTCTCGGCGGGCGCGCTCAATGCGAGGGATGTTTCCGATTACCTCAAGGAACTCGAAAAGGCCCCCGAGCCCGAGGCGGGCAAGGAGTATTACCTGCGCTATTGCATTTGGTATGAAAATGACGCGCACAACACCACCAATTACACGCGCGGCGACATGGCGCCAGCAAACACCAAGGTGACGCTTCTCGAATTGTCCGGCAAGAGAATGACCATTCGGATAAGCACGACCGGAGCCACCGTGAAAATCGACAACGCGGAAAAGTTCACCCGGAAAAACATGAAAATGATCGCCCGCAACATGCTCTCGCCGACCGAGGTTTCGATCGGCAAGAAATTCGCCGACAGCATTCGCAACGGGGAATTGCGCCTCGGCATGACCAAGGAGGAGGCGATCATGGCGCGCGGCTGGCCCCCGGCGCACAAAACCAGCTCGCTTACGCGCGACACATGGACCTATTGGAGCAGCCGGTTTGTCACGCAGGCGGTCGTGTTCAAGGACGGCAAACTGGACGCGGGACGCGGCATCAATTAACCAACGGGCTCGCGCCCAAACACCGGAATAAGGAGCCCCGCGACAAGCCGCGGGGTTCTTTGTTTTCACAAGAAAAAGCTCCCGCCCCTGAAACCAAAAGGCATTTTTCCCGCGCGTCTTTTTTGTAAAAAAACTGAAAATCCCAAAACTTTCGGACTGGAATGAAAACTTTTTAGGCAATTTGAGTCTAATACCTATGTATGAAAACTATAACCCGTTTTGCAGCCGCCGCCCCCTTTGCACTTTTGCTCGCGTTTTGCGGAACGCTTCGCGCCGGAGACATCGCCGATTACGTCAAGGAAATCGAGAAGGCGCCGATTCCCGAGGAGGGAAAGGAATACTATCTGCGCCACGGCATCTGGTGCGAAATGTGGAAATATGACGCGACGAATTATGCCCGTGGCACATTGCTGCCGATCAACACAAAGGTGCGCGTCGAAAAGATGCTCGGCGAAACAATGTCGATTCGCGTGATCTCAAGCTCGCAACTCGTCTGGATTCGCAACCGAACCAAATACACCGACAAGAGCATGTATGAGGTCGCGCGGCGGATGCTTTCGGAAAAAGAAATTTCACTGAAGGGCCACGAGAAGGAAACGGCGGCGGCCATACAAAGCGGGCGAATGATTTTGGGGATGACCAAGGAGGAAGTCATCATGGCCCGCGGCTGGCCGCCCGCGCATCGCACGCCATCGCTCGACCTGAACACATGGGTTTACTGGCCGAGCCGGTTTGTCACGCAGACAATCATCTTCAAGGACGGCAAACTCGCCGAAGGGCGGGATATCGGCAACTGACGCGCCGGGAGCGCAAAAAAAGCACAGACAGAAATGTCTGTGCTTTTTTTAACGCGTTTTTGCGACGATTCGAGTGCTCAGCACTTCGCCGGCTTGCCGGTTTTGGCGCTGGTGTAGAGGGCGTCGATGATGCGCATGAGCGTCACGGCCTCGGCGGCGGTGTTGAGCGGTTTTTCGCGGCCTTCAATCGCGGCGACAAAATTCGCGGCGGCGCTAACACGCCCCATCGTCTCATCGGGAGGAACGATAATGTCGCGGTTCACGGAATGGCCGTTTTCCTGCGAGTAGAGTTCGCAGGTGTCGGTCGCGGTGGAATCGATGCCATCCTGGCCGAAGAGACGGCGGACGAGGCCGCCGGCCTTGGTGCCCTGAAAGGCGACGGAAACCTCCTCGCGTTTGACGAGCTCGGCCCAGGATGACTGCATGGTGAGCACCTGGCCGGTCTTGAAACGGATGAAGCCATGGCAGGCGTTTTCAACGTCGGTGACGCCATTTTTCGCGTCGGGAATGCCCCACGGCCCCTTGAACTGTTTGTCGGTGATGAAGTCGGTGAAGGTTTGCCCGAGCGCCCATTCGGGTTCGGGGTAGCCCATGAAGTGGAGCGCGAGGTCGAGCATGTGGAGGAGGTCGATCACGGGCCCGCCGCCGGAGAGCGCCTTGCTGGTGAACCAGCCGCCGAAGCCGGGAATGCCGGTGCGGCGAATCCATTTGGCCTGCGCGGAGTTGATGCGCCCCGCCACGCCTTGGTCGATGTAGGCTTTCATGGCGCGCGATTCGGGACGGGCGCGGTTGTTAAAATCAAACATGAGCGTGCGCCTGGCCTTTGCGGCGGCGGCGGCCATGGCGCGGGCTTCGCGGGCGTTGAGCGCGGGCGGCTTTTCGCAGAAAACGTGCTTGCCGGCCTTGAGCGCCTGAAGCGCGAGCGGCGCGTGGAATTTGTTGGGAACGATGATTGAGACCGCGTTGATTTCGGGGCAGTCGCGGAGCATTTCCTCAACACTGCCGAAAGAACGGGCTACGTTCTCGCGCGCGGCGGTTTTTGCGGCGGCGGCGGGATTGGTGTCGGCGATGGCGGCGATTTCAGCGCCCGCGGAGCGGAAGCCTTCCGCGTGGTAGCGGGACATGCCGCCCGCGCCAATGATGCCGATGGTGGTTTTCTTCGAGGATTTTTTCATGGGTTCGGTAAAACGTGCGAAACAATGCGGAGGATGCAAGCCAACTCAATCCGGACGCTCAATGCCGTGATGCGTCGGGGCACTCCCATCCTCCAACGCGCGGGCAAAAACCGTTTTTGCGGTTGATTTGACGGGAGCAAAAACGGCATGGTGTTTTCCGGAAACCCGAAAACCCCGTGAGCTTCATAAAACCCAGAACGCCCCGCTTTTATTTCCGCGCATTGCTTCTGGCCGCTGCGTGTCTGTTCGGCGCGGCACGAGCGGACGCGGCGGAACAGTGGCTGCGGCTTTCAAGCAAGCATTTCGACATGCTCAGCTGCACTGGCGAGAGTGACTCGCGCCGCGTGCTCGCCGAAATGGAGCGGTTTCGCATGGCGTTTTTCACATGGTTCGACGAGCGCAAGATGTATTACCCGCGCCCGCTGATTTTTGTTTTCAACTCCGACGCGCAATTCAAGCCATACAACAAGATGGCCGACGGCACGACCGCGCACCGGGGCGGCGTTTTTATGAGGAGCCAGCTCGGGCCGCGCATCGCGCTGCCGCGAGGATCGTCGGGCCGGGGCATGGCGACGGTTTTCCACGAGTGCGCGCACTCGCTGGTCGCGGCCTCGGGGTTGCGGCTTCCGCTCTGGCTCAACGAGGGTGTCGCGGAGGTGTTCGAAACGTTCAGCACGCGCGGCGGCGAGCCGGTGCTCGGCATGCGCAGCAACAAGCACATGCGGCTGCTGCTCGGAAAAAAACTCATCCCGATGGACGAGTTTTTTAACGCCACCATGCAGTCGCCCTATTATACCGAACCCGAGCGGATGCGGCTGTTTTACGCGCAAGCGTGGCTGGTCACGCACTACATAATGCTCGGGCCGCGGGGCCGGTCGCAGCCGGCCGAAAACCTCCGGAAATACATTGAGCTGTATAAAAAGAAACGGAAACCGTCCGAGGCGGATTTTCGCGAGGCGTTCGGGCTCGGTTACGCGGAGCTGGAGCGCGTGCTGCGCGCTTATGTGATAAGCGATCACAACAGGCATTATTCGCTGAGGCTGCCCGCGGCGTCCACGCGCGACGGCGTCACCTGCCGCAAGGCGGAAATGCGCGAGGTCGAGTGCGAACTAGCCGCCTTGAAAATCCGGATGACTCACGACCACAGCGAGCGAACCATAAAACGTTTTGAGCGGCTGGTGAAAAAATACGAGGGCGACCCGCGCGTGTGGGAACTGTATGCGGGGATTGCACCGCGCGCCAAAAGAAACGGCCATGTCGAAAAAGCCGTGGATCTCGGCTCGCGCAATCCGCTGGCGCGCCTGTGGCTTTTGCGCGAGAGGGTAAACGGCATTCGCTGGTCGCTCGTCAACCGCCTGCCGGATGAGGATGCGGCAAAGCTGCGGCAGAACGCGGCGGCGGTGCTCGAGCTGGAGCCGGATTGCATGGAGGCGCACGCATTGCTCGCGACGGTCGAGTCGCAGTGCGAAACGATGAACGATTCCGCTCTGGAGCGCGCGAAAGCGGCGCTGGCCGACATGAACGAAGCCGAGTATCACCAAACACAGCTCGCGATCGCGGTGGCGTGCTGGCGGGGTGGCGACAACGAACAGGCGCGCGAGATCGCCGGGCAACTGCTCGAAGAACCCGGCTTAAGCGCGACAATAAAGCTCCGCGCGACGACGCTGCGCAATCGCATCGCGCGCTCTGCGCGGAAGAACTGAGCTAACGCGGTGCCGCCAATTCCGCGAGTTCGGAAGCTTGGTGTTGCCGAGGGCGGGGAGTTTGTGTTCCATTAACGCCATTTCCCAAATGGCACCCGTCAATCTTCCAGCTCAGGACACACCACAGGCAAGGCATCCATTGCTCACGAAATTGAGAAACGGTTTTGTCGCGGGATTGGTGCTGCTGGCGCCAATCGGAATCACGGCATTTGTGTTCTCGTGGGTTTTCAAAAAATCGGGCGGCATTTTGCGTCCGCTGTTCCAGGGATACCTGCCGGAATGGATCAAGCCGGACAGCATCATCTGGGATATTTTTTCCACGCTTGTGCTGATTGCGTTGATCACAGTGCTGGGGCTTGTGTCGCGGTATGTCATGAGCCGGTGGTTCTTGAAATTCGTTGACCGGCTGATCCGGAGCATTCCCGGAGTGAGCGCGGTCTATGGCGCGGTGAAGCAGATCATCGACACGTTCAGCACCAAAAACAAAAACGTGTTCAGCAAGGTGGTGCTGGTGCAGTTTCCGAGAAAGGGCATGTATTCGGTTGGTTTCCTCACAAACGAGATGGTCGGCGAGGTGCAGGAAAAAACGGCCGAGAAGGTCTCGGCGGTATTTGTGCCAACGACGCCAAATCCGACGACGGGCTTTCTAATCATGCTGCCGAAGGAGGACATCATCGAACTGGACATGACTGTGGGCGAGGGAATGAAGATGATCGTGTCGGTGGGCGCCGTTGCCCCGCCGTGGCCCCCGCCGCTCCGAAGCCGGAGGCTTCAGAACTAATGAAGAATGAATAATGTAGAATGGGCGGCATGTTACATCACCAATGGCACGCATGCGTAGGACGGGACCGCCGGGACCGCCGCGTTTATTTCTTGCCGCACACGGCGCGCGAGCCCGGCCCGGGCCGAAAATGAAGGGCGGTTCGCCATGGCGAGGCTTACTCTTTCGACTGATGCGTTCGTGCTGTTGAGGCGTCCCTCGACATCGGACGCGTTTCAGGTGCTCTCGGTGTTTTCCGAGACGCAGGGATTGCTGCTGGTGTTGCAGCGTGTTTCGAAAGCAAAGCGAAAGGGCGAGGTGGCGATGGCGCTGGATCTTTTCAACGAGGTGTCGCTGATGCTCGAAAGCTCGAACCAAGGGCAAACATGGTTTGTGCGCGAGGCCCGCGTGCTGCGAAGCGCGGAGGGGATCGGGCGCAATTACGAGGCGTTGCAGTGCGCGTCGGCGTTTGCGTGGCTCGTGGCGCAAAACACAATTCCCGAGGAAACACGGGCGCGGGTGTATGCACTATTGGGACAGGCGTTTGGCGCGTTCGCGGAATCGCCGCGTCCGGATGTGGCGTATGTGAAGGCGCTGTATTGCCTGGCGCGCGACGAGGGATATCCGGTGAAACAGGAGTGGGTGCGCTCGCTCGCGGCCGCGGATCGCGCACAGGTGGCGGAACTGCTCAACAAACCGCTCGCTGAGCAATCGGCAAACGCGGAAGCCGTGGCAAGATTGCGCGAACGCCTGGAGGCATGGGTGCGCACGCAGACGGACATTATTGTTGGCTAAACCACAAATCACGTCCCCTAAAAAAGCGTTTTTTCGGCGATCCGAATTCGTATCAAAAAAACGAATACAAATTATTTCATCCCGGCAACGGCCTTGCGCCGGCTGCGGACGGCCCCGGCGAGTTGCTCCAGGATCGGCTCGGTTTGCTCGAACGAAATGCAGGCGTCGGTGATGCTCACGCCGTATTTGTCCGGCTTGTCCTGCCTGCCTTCGCGCAGGTGGCTTTCGAGCATCACGCCGGCAATCGCCCGCGTGCCGGCGGCGACTTGCCGCGCCAAATCCGCGGCGACCGCAGGCTGCCGGCGATGGTCTTTCTCGCTGTTCCCATGCGAGCAATCCACGACAACAACGCCGGGGTGCCCCGCCTTCGCGAGCAGCGCGGTCGCGTCGGCGATGTGCCCGGCCTTGTAATTGGCACCAGTGCGCGCGCCGCCGCGCAGAATGAGGTGCGCGTCGGGGTTGCCGGTCGTGTTGAAAATCGCCGCCGCGCCGTCGTCCGCCACGGAGGGGAACCAGTGCGGCCGCTTGGCCGCGCCGAGCGCGTCGACGGCTATTTGCACGCTGCCGGTGGTGTCGTTTTTGAAGCCGACCGGCATCGGCAGGCCCGACGCCAGCTCGCGGTGAACCTGGCTTTGCGATGTGCGCGCGCCAATGGCGCCGTAGCAAACCATGTCCGCGATGTATTTCATGATGATTGTGTCGAGAAATTCGGTCGCCGCCGGCACGCCTGTTTTAATCATGTCGCGAAGCAGTTGCCGCGCGATGCGCAGGCCGTCGTTAATCCTGAAACTATTGTCGATATACGGGTCGTTGATCAGGCCCTTCCATCCGGCGACGGTGCGAGGCTTTTCGAAATAAGCGCGCATGACGACAAACAAATCCTTTTCGTGTTTTTTCCCGAGCGCCGCCAGCCGCCGGGCGTAGTCGAGCGCGGCCTCCGTGTCGTGAATCGAGCAGGGGCCGGCAATGACAATCAGGCGGTCGTCGCGCTGTTTCAAAATGTCGCCTATCTGCGCGCGCGCCCCGGCGACGAATTCGGCCTCCGCCGGCGACAGGGCCAATTCCTCGATTAAAACCGCGGGCGGGAGCAGCGCGCGTGAATACGATATGCACGGCGCGGGGACGCGTTTTTCGACATGTGTGACGCTTATCGCCGGGTCTGCGCCGGGCTGCGGGATGCATGTGAGTGATGAAATCATTTGTCCGAAATACGCGGTCTGTGTCGGGGGCTGTTACCGTGCATGAGACGCTTCCTGCGCGCAAAGGTAACACCGTCCCGAAATCACAGGGATTTCCCCAATATGCGCACCCCGGCGGACTGTCTTCCGGGGCGCGGCGGTTGCCGGGGTTAACGGACGGCCACAGTTACGTTGGGTTCATTTTTGAAAAGCAGCGGCGCAAAGTGGTAGAGGTCGTTCATCCAAACCCATGGCTCGTGCCCCCCGGCATTGATGTGGAAGACGTGGGGGATTTTCCTTTCCGTCAGAAACGAGTCCGCGGTCGCCATGCGGTCCGACATCAACTTGTCCTTGTTGCCAACCGAGAGCCACAGCAAGCGCGGCACGCGCTCCGGCGAGGTCACGTCGAGTTGCGGATTGTTCGCAAGCCGCCGTGTGCCTCCGCCGGAAAACGCGCCGATCCAGGCAAACTTGTCCGGGTTCGTCAGGCCGGTGTTGAACGCCAGCCCAGCGCCCATCGAGAGCCCCGCCAGTGCGCGATGCTCGCGGTCGGCGATCACGGGGGCCTCGATGAACGGTATCAGGTCGTTCAACAACACGCCGCCAAACGCCATGCCCGCCTTCTGTTTCGCGTCGCGGCTTTCGTCAGCCTGTTTGCGCGCCGACTTCGGGAGGCTCGACGGCATGACGGCAATCATCGGCTCGAGCTTCTTGTCGGCGAAAAGATTGTCGAGGATCGCGTAGGCCTGAATCTCGTGCGTCCAGGTGTTCTCGTCGCCGCTCGCCCCGTGAAGCAGGTAGAGCGCGGAGTATTTCTTCGCGGGGGAATAGCCCGGCGGCATGTAAACGGTCGCGCGGAATTTCTCCCCGGTGGATTTCGACTTGAACTCAACGGTCGCGATTTTTCCGCGCGCGACGCCGGCGCGGGGAGCGTTGAAGCCGGCGGGCGGCTCGGGCTGGCTTGGTGCGAGCGCAAAACCCGGGGTGATCGTTCCGCACATGGCGGCGAGAAAAATGGCGAGTGTCGCGCGGTGTGTTTTGTGGTGATGTTTCATGGCGTGTGATTGGATTTCGCCCGCATCCTACTCCCGCCAACCTTTTCGGAGGATGAGCGCGCGGGAGTTTTTTTCGGACGTTTTTCGGGAGGGTTAACGGCATGGCTATTTTTCGCGGAGGGTTTCGCACCGGCCGAATCTTCCGTGAGGAAAAACTCTTTCAGCGGGCGATAGCCGCGCGCCTCCATCAGCGCGTCCCAGTTGGACGGAAGCTCGATCAGGATCGTGGCGTATGCGCCGCCGGGCATGACTTGCACCTTGTTTCTGTCGCGGTCGCCCGTCACGAGAATCGGCGTCATTCCGGGCTCCATGGTGGCGACCGTGTGTATTTTTTTGCCGCCGGCGACCTGCGGCGGAAACCAGGGCGGCGGCTCCGTCAGCTCGGCGTTTTCACGCCGGATGATCCGTTGCTTGTATTGCTCAAAGGTGAACCGCTCGGATTGCTGGCTGCCGGGATTGGCCCAGTAGTTTGCGTAGGCCCGCATGTGCGCGGGGCGGCGGGCCGTCTTGACCAGGGCGGTTTCCAGCGAGGTTTTTGTTTCGTATTTTTTGGCGAGGTCGCGGGCCACAAACTCGGTCACAAAAATAGTCCGGTAAACGGTGGGATTCGTGGCGCCGAGGGCGTTTTGCGATTTTCCCTCCACGATGTCCCACGCGATGAGCTCCATGATTTTTTCGGCGTCGGGCGTCGCGGGTGTGAGGTTGTTGCCCCACATCAGCGCGGAGCCGGCGGTCAGCGCGTTCTGGTTGAGGTCGTAGCCCTTCTGCACATGGTAGGGCTCCCATCCGATCCGCAGGCAGGCCTCCTCGTCCTCGGTGAACGACCATGGGGTGAGGTAGCCGAAGGTGCCCATCCTGTTTTCTTTCACGTAATATCCACCGAGGTTCAGCATCGCCAGATTGATGAAGCGCCCAAGGAGCATGTTCCGCGGCTCGCTGATCATGCCCTGTCCGCAATCAATTCCCAGCTGCCGCGAAACCGGTCCGTTGATCCATCCATACGGAGTCCACGCGTGGGTGCTCGCCAGGGGCCGCCGAAAATTTCCGACACCAAGCGCCTTCGTGTAGGCGATGAGCAGGGGCATGTATTCCGGCGGACAGCCGGCCATCACACCGTTCACCGCGACGTGCCACACCAGAGCTTTTCGGTTCGCCGGCGGGATGGTGCCGATGACGCTGTCCCACGCATGGTCGGTGAATTTTAGAAACTCCTCAACGCGCTCGATGGTCGGCGGAATTATCGGCAGCCCGTCGCTCCAGCGATTGTCCGCGAAAAACGCGCTCACCTCGTCTTGCGTGCCCGTGAACACGATTTCCCTCGGCTCGCCCATCCTGGCGTGGGCGCGCTCCGCAATCTCCCCGTCGGAGATGGGCTCGGTCAAGGCGCTGACAATTTGCGGCCAGACAATCTCCCGCGTATTTTTCACAAGCTCCTCGTTGGTGTGGGCCGAAAACGCGCCGGGATAAGTCGCCGCGCGCGGGGCGGGCACGCCGCGGTTGATGCCCGTGGAATAAATCTGCCTGACAAAAGTCGGCGCGCCAACCGTCACGGCGGGAATGCCAATGTGCTCGGCGGCGATGCAGTTGCCGGTCTCCTTGAGGGTGCAAATCCCGCAGCCGGCGTTTCCGGATATGACGGCGTCCACATTCAATTCCTTGAGCCGGCTTTGAAACTCCTTCACCTGCCGGCTCCGCTCGTAATACTGCCCCGCCGCACCGACCTCCTGAAACATGAGCACCTTCGCCTTGGGATAATTTTTCAAAATCAACCGCTTGATTTCCTGGTGCGTCACGGAGGCGTTGAAGCTGCCGCCCACAAGGGCGATCGTCTTTCCGTCCAACGTGTCCAGGCGCGGCGCCTGCTGTATCATCTTCACGTCATGGTTTCCGATTGGCGCCACCACGCCATAGGCCTGCTCGCCGGTTATGCTGACCGGCGGCACCGCACAAGCGTCGTCAACGCATTCGGCGACGTTCGCCGGCTTCAGCCAGGAGCCGCCCGCCAAACCCGGCGTGGCGGGCGTCTGCGCGAAGGCAATCGCCGCCATTCCGAAAATGGCAGCGAGGAAAATAACGAATAACGGGCGGCGTGTTTTGTGATGGTGTTTCATGGCGTGCGTTGGATTTCGCCCGCATCCTACTCCCGCCAACCTTTGCGGAAGATGAGCGCTCGGAAAAATTGCCGTCGCTCCGATTTTCGGCGGCCTTTTCTTGATCGGATGCGAAAAATCAAGCAGCGTGCGTCTGCCCTTTAACCGTTTTCCGACATGCGACTCCTCATCATCGAAGACGAAGCCGACATGCTGCGCAGGCTCGCAAAAATCATGCGCGTCGAGGGCTACGCCGTGGACACGGCGGCGGACGGCCGGGAGGGATTATACAAGGCGCAAGAAAACGACTACGACCTGATCCTGCTCGACGCGATGCTGCCCGTGTTCGACGGATGGGAATTGCTGGCGCGATTGCGAAAAACAAAAAAGACACCCGTGCTCATGCTCACCGCGCGCGACGCCAGCGCGGACCGCGTGCGCGGCCTGGACAACGGCGCGGACGATTACGTGGCCAAACCCTTCGACCTGCCGGAACTGCTCGCGCGCGTGCGCGCGCTCATCCGCCGCGGAGCCGAGACCGCGAGCAGCCGGCTCGACTTTGGCGAAATCGTCATCGACACCGCGCAGCGCTGCGCGTGGCGGCGCGGCGAGGCCGTGACGCTGCAACCAAACGAATACGCGCTGCTGGAATACCTCGCGCTGCACCGCGGCAAACTCGTAACGCGCACCACGCTCTACGAGCACCTTTTCGACGAAAACGAGGAGACACTCTCCAACCTGCTCGACGTGCGTGTGTCCAACCTGCGCCGAAAACTCGGGCAGGATTTCATCGTCACAAAACGCGGGCACGGCTACGGCATCGGCATCGAACCATGAAACGCCGCCATTCCATCCGAGTGCGTTTGCTGGGCTACATCGGCCTGCTGCTCCTCCTCGTGCTCGCCGGCTTTGGCTACGTGGCATGGCAGCGCGACGGCGCGGCGCGAATCGCCGCCGTTGACCGCGAGCTTGAGCAAAGGCTGAACCTGCTGATCGTCGGCTACCGGCCCGACGCCGGACAACGCCCGCGCGAAACCAGCGAACCGCGCCTGTCGCCCCGCGCGCTCGAGCTCCTCGCCAACGAAGGCGGCGAGCCGTTCTACTATCGCGTGTGGCACGGCAATGGACGCATGCAAGGGCGTTCCGGCGACGCGCATGAAATATCGCGCCCCGCGCAAACGGCGCATGGAAAACTGCTGCGGATGAGGAGCGAGTTTAGGGAACTCGTTCACTTCACGCCCACGGGCC
This sequence comes from Ereboglobus luteus, assembly GCF_003096195.1. Classification (NCBI taxonomy): domain Bacteria; kingdom Pseudomonadati; phylum Verrucomicrobiota; class Opitutia; order Opitutales; family Opitutaceae; genus Ereboglobus; species Ereboglobus luteus. Next base: position 291,636 of record NZ_CP023004.1, read on the forward strand.
GCTGCTTTTTGGTCGGGCGCGGCACTCGGGACGAACGCGCCGCGATGCGCGCCGACGCCCTCTCGCTCGCCGCCATCGGCGCGGGTGTGCTGTTGCTCGGACTCGCGCTCGCCTGGTGGATTGCCTCGCGCGTGACGCGCCCGCTCGCGCAAGTCAGCCGCACCGCAAAACAAATCGCCACCGGCGACCTCTCGCGCCGCATCCCCGTCCCCAAACCCGAGGACGAACTCAGCGAAGTCGCCAGCGTGCTCAACGAAACCTTCGCCCGTCTTGAGGACGCGTTTGCGCGACAAAAGCAATTCACCGCCGACGCCTCGCACGAACTTCGCACGCCCGTCTCGCTCATCCTCACGCACGCGCAAGGCGCGCTCCTGCGCGAGCAAACCCCGGCCGAATATCGCGAGGCGCTCGCCGACTGCGTGAGCGCGGCGCGGCGGATGAAAACGCTCATCGACGCACTGCTCGACTTCACGCGCTTCGACGCCGGGGCTGAGACACTTGCGCGCGAACCTTGCGACCTCGCGGAGCTCGCCGGTGATTGCGCAAAACAACTCCGCCCGCTCGCCGATGCGAAAAACCAGCGCCTCGAAATGCAACTAGCGCCCGCGCCCTGCCTCGGCGATTCCACACGCCTCGCGCAAGTGATCACCAACCTGCTCACCAACGCCATCCAGCACACGCCCGCCGGCGGAATCATCACCCTGCGGACACATCGCGACGACAGCGCGCGCGTCTCCATTTCCGACACCGGCGAAGGAATCGCCTCCGAACAACTCCCCCGGCTCTTTGAACGCTTTCATCGCACCGACGCCTCGCGCGCCCGCGCCACCGGAGGCTTGGGCCTGGGCCTCGCCATCTGCAAAGCCATCATGAAAGCCCACGGCGGCGACATCACAGTCGAAAGCGAAATCGGAAAAGGAACAACATTCACGGCAACCCTCCCGGCAATTACGGTGACGAAGTGATGCTGAATATCTTCAGCCTATCTCAATCGTCGGGCAGCACGACTACGAGGTCGTCGGCGTGGAGACCGCACCAGACTCGGTCGCCTTGGTGGAAGGCTTCTTGGAGCGCGCTTTCGTTTGCCACAAGCGCGGTGAGTTGCGTGGTGCCGTTCACACACTGGATGCCGAGGCGGTCGATCGCGCCTTGGAACACCTCCTCGGTGATGTGCGCCTCGAAGACGTTTTCAGCGTCGATGGGGTGTTTCGAAATAAAGACTTTTTCGGGGCGCACGGTGACGATGGCGCACGTCATTTCGGCGGGCCATTGCGAGAGGCTGATGGTGAGCTCGAGACCGCCCTCGACGCGGACGCGTCCGTTGACGCCGTTGCGCGAGATCATCTCGGCCTCAAGGAGGTTGGCCTCGCCGATGAAGTCGGCGACAAAGGCGGTTTTCGGATGGTGATAGATTTCGTCGGCGGTGCCGAGTTGCTCGAGTTTGCCCTTGTTGAAGACCGCGATGCGGTCGCTCATCGTAAGCGCCTCCTCCTGGTCGTGCGTGACAAAAACGAAAGTGATGCCGAGGTGCTTTTGGAGGCGTTTGAGCTCGAACTGCATTTGCACGCGCAGCTTGGCGTCGAGCGCGGAGAGGGGTTCGTCGAGGAGAAGCACCGTCGGACGGGGAACGATGGCGCGGGCGAGCGCGACGCGCTGGCGCTGGCCGCCGGAGAGTTGGTGCGGGTAGCGGTCCTCGAAACCTTCGAGCGCGACGAGTTTGACAACGTCGGCGATGCGTTGGCGGGCCTCGGCCTCGGCGACTTTTTTCATGCGCAGCCCGAAGCCGATGTTGTCGCGCACGGTCATGTGCGGGAAGAGCGCGTAGGATTGGAAGACTTGGTTGACGTTGCGGCGGTAGGGCGCGAGGTCGGTGACGTCTTCGCCGTCGATAAAGATTGTGCCTTCAGTGGGGTGCTCAAAACCGGAGAGCATTCGGAGGAGTGTCGTTTTCCCGCAGCCGGAGGGTCCAAGGAGTGTGAGGAATTCTCCCGTCTGCACCTCAAGGGTCACGTCGTTGACCGCAGTGAAGTTTCCGAACCGTTTGGTGACTCCGTTTATCTGGATCATTATACGGCGCTGGATTCAGGCGCGCGCAGCGTTCCGGGGTCGTAGGGCGGCTGTGCGTGGTTTTCGTGCTGAGGATTTGCCTGCATTTCAATGCGTGGGTTGCGATAATGAAAATCTATGGAGGAACGAAAAAGGATATCGTGCGAAAAAATGCGATGAAAATTACGCGTGTTCGGAAAGTTTTTTGCCGTCGGCGCGCGCGCGCGAACAACCGGGCCGCTACTGGTGCTGGTTTCGTTTCGACGCGCGGTATTGAACAAAGGCGTAGGCGGCGACGAACAGGACGGTGAAGATCACGCCGAGCGCGGCGCCGAAGGGCCAGTTGCGCGCCTTGCCAAATTGATTTTGAATGACGTTGCCGATGAGCATGTCGCGCCCGCCGCCCATGAGGTCGGTGACTGCAAACATGCCGATGGCGGGCACGAACACGAGCAGGATGCCGGCGGAGATGCCGGGCCAGGTGAGCGGGATGATAACGTCGGAAAACGCGCGCATGGGGCCGGCGCCGAGGTCGTGCGCGGCGTCGACGAGCGATTCGTCCACTTTTTCCGCGCTGCCATAGATCGGCAAAATCATGAAGGGCAGGTAGGCGTAAACGAGGCCGAGAATGACGGCGGAGGGCGTGTAGAGGATTTCGAGGGGCTGCGGAATTATTCTGGCGGACTCGAGCAGTCCGTTCAGGAGACCGTTTTGGTTAAGGATGGTAATCCAGGCGTAGGTGCGGATGAGAAAGCTGGTCCAAAAGGGAATCATCACGAGCATGATGAGGCGGTTGCGGATCGTTTCGCTTTGCCGTGCGATGAACCACGCGACGGGATAACCGATGGCGATGCAGAGCACGGTGGTGATCGCCGCGTAGAGCACCGAGCGCCAGAGGATGCGCAGGTAGATGGGGTCGAACGCGCGCTGGTAATTGTCGAGCGTGAAAGTGTAAACGATGCGCCCCATGTCGTCGCGCTGGCAGAAGCTGTAAACGAGCAGGATGAGCAGGGGCGCGACGACAAAGAGAACAAGCCACAACACCATCGGCGTAATGAGCAGCCAGCCAAAGAGCCGGGGGCGCTTGGCGTGGCCGGCGTTGTTGTCGGGGAGTGTTACGGCTTGCATGGGTTGGTGGCGAATGGTGGGTGGCGGGCAGCGGGTTAATGGTGGAAGCGAGAGAGTTTTTCTACTCGCTGGCCACCGCCCGCCACTCGCCACTTTCAATTATCTTCCGGCGGAGTTTTTCAGATCGGTGTAGAGCTGGTCGGTGAGTTCACCGCTGCCGGGGATGTCGCGGAAGAGTTGGATGTTGGACAGGTTCGGATAGCTGGCGGCATTGTCGAGCTCCTCCTGCGTGAGGAGTTTGCGCGCGGCGCCGTTCGGATTGGTGTAGGGGAAGACCTTCGAGATTTCGCGGCTGACTTCGGGGCGCATGATGTAGTCGATGAATTTGTGCGCGGCCTCGGTGTTGCGCGAGTTGTGCGGGATGGCGAACACGTCCACGAAGAAATGCGCGCCCTCCGCGGGACGGACGTATTGGAATTTTTTGTTTTCAAACCAGAGGCGCGCGGCCTCGCCGTTCCAGACAACGCCGATGTCAACGTCGCCGTTGCTGAGGGAATTTTTCGGGCTGTCGGAGTCGTAGATTTTGATGTATTTCATCCACTCGGCGATCACGGGGCGGGCGCGCTCGAGGTTTTCCTTGGTGATGTTGTTGATGGGAATGCCGAGCGACTCGAAGGCGCAGGTGACCAGTTCGCGCCCGTCGTCAAGGACGACGATGCGGCCGGCGTATTTCGGCTGGAAGATGTCCTTGTAGCCGCGGATCGGCTCCTTGACCTTCTCGGTGTTCACGACGATGCCGACGCCGCCGACCATGAAGGGCACGGTGAATTTTTGCTCGGGATCATAGACGAGTTTTTTGAACTCGGGCATGATGTTTTCGAAATTGGGGAGCTTTGTGTAATCGAGCGGAAGGAGCAGGTTGTTTCTTATCATGCCCTCGGCGATGTAGTCGCAGGGCTGGATGATGTCGTATTTGGTGCCGCCGGCCAAAACCTTGTTGAGCATTTCCTCGCCGGTGGCGAAGGTCTCGTAATTGACCTTGATGCCGGTTTCCTTGGTGAAGTCGTCGATCACCGACTGGGGTATGTATTCGGACCAGGCAAACAGGTTGACCTGCTTGTTTGGCTCGACGGTGCGCGAACAGGACGCGAGCCCGGCGGCAAGGGCCACCAAGGCGGAGAGCATGGCGATGAGGATTGGTTTTTTCATGGTTTTGGTTGGATCAAGGAATGAACGATTTGCGGAACGGGTGTTGTTGCTGGCGAGGGGTTACTTGCGCGTGCTGATCTTGCGCAGGTATTCCGAGAAGAAAACGAAAACAACGGTCGTGATCACGAACACCGTGGAGAGGGCGTTGAGGGTGAGGTCCAGGCCGACGCGCGCCTTGCCGTAAACGACAATCGGCAGCGTTTGCGAACCGGGGCCGCGTGTGAAGAAGGTGACAATCAGCTCGTCGAGCGAAAGCGTGAACGCCATGAGCGCGCCGGAAAGAATCGCGGGCTTCAGACACGGCACGATGACGAGCCAGAACGCCTGGAGCGGTTTCGCGCCTAGATCGAGCGCGGCTTCCTCAAGCGCCGGGTCGAGCCCGTGAAGTCGCGCTTGCACGGCCACGAGCACAAAGGGAAAACAAAACGTGATGTGCGCGATGGTCACCGTCGCGAAACCAAGCTCCATGCGCACAACCGTGAAAAGGATGAGCAGGCTGATGCCCATGACGATCTCGGGCATGATCATCGGCACGCAGATCAGCGTCTGGAGGGTTTTGGAAAATTTATACTTGTAGCGATGCAGCAGCCACGCGCCGGTCGTCCCGACGATGACGGATGCGATGGTCGTGGCGAAGGCGATGATGAGGGAATTTTTCAACGACTCCATGATGGGCGTGTTGTTGAACAACTCGCCATACCACTTCAGCGAAAGCCCGTCCCACGCCTTGCTGTTTTTCCCTCCGTTGAACGAAAAGACGACAAGGATGAGAATCGGGAGGTAAAGAAAGATGAACACGATCACCGTCCATGCGGCGAGGCCTCGATTTAGAATCTTGAGGCCCGACGCCGGAAGCAGGCGCATCAGGAAGGACGGTTTGCTCATCGAACGGGAAACGGAAAAATCGGTGTGAAGAAACGTGAGAAAAGAAGCGCACGTTTCAAAGGCAATCGACCCGTAATGCAAGGCGGGTTTGCGATTTGGGGCAAAAAAGTTGCGGAGCGGTTTGCCGGGCCGGCGCGCGCATCCGCCCCGATTAATTGCCCGCGGCCCTGCGCTTTTCGCGTCCGGCGGCGGCCTTCAGGTCGGTGTAGAGTTTGTCAATGACTCCAACGCTGCCGGGCACGTCGCGAAACATCGTCATGCCGATCAGGTTGGGATAGCTGGCAGCGTTATCGAGTTGTTTTTGAGTGAGGAGCTTGCGCGCGGCGCCGTTCGGATTGGTGTAGGGATACGCCTTCGAAATATCGCGACTGACGTCGGGGCGCATCACGTAATCAATAAACATGTGGGCGGCCTCGATGTTGCGCGATTTGAGCGGAACCGCGAGCGTGTCCACAAACAGGTGCGCGCCTTCCGAGGGGCGGAAGTATTGGAATTTTTTATCCTGAAGCCATAGGAGCGCGGCTTCCCCGCTCCAGACGATTCCGATGTCGGCCTCGCCGTTCAGGAGCGCGTCCTTCGGGCTGTCGGAGTCGTAAACCTTGATGTATTTCATCCACTCGGCGATGACTGGCCGCGTCTTTTCGAGATTCGCCTCATTAATGTCGTTGATGGGAATCCTGAGTGACTCCATTGCCCATGAAACCATTTCGCGCGCGTCATCAACCACGACAATGCGGTCGCGGTATTTCGGCTGGAACACATTTCTATAACCCCGCGGGGGATGCTTGATTTTTTCCGTGTTCACCACGATGCCCACGCTGCCAATCATGAAGGGCACCGTGTATTTCTGGTCGGAGTCGAAAGGCAGGTGCTTAAAATCGGGCAGTATGAAGGTGAAGTTGGGCAGCTTCGTGTAATCGAGCGGAAAGAGCATGTTGTTCTTCACCATGATCTCGGCGATGTAGTCGGTGGGCTGGGCGATGTCGTATTTGGTGTCGTCGGCCCACATTTTGATGAGCATTTCCTCGCCGCTGGCACAGGTCTCGCAATTCACCCTGATGCCGGTTTCCTTGTAAAAATTATCGAGCACCTTTTGCGGGATATATTCCGACCAGACAATCAAGTTGAGTTGCGTGTCCGGCTCGGGGGAAGTGCGCGAGCAAGACGCAAGTCCGACGGCAATGGCTATCAGCGCGCCGAATATGGCTATGCAACTAATTCTTTTCATGATTTTGGCCGAGTGTGGTTATTGTGAGTGAAAATTATGGAAAATTTTCGGTGCTAAAAAAATATGGAACAAAAGGAAATTATTGATGCGTTGTTTCAAACGCAACTGCAAAAACTCCGTAACGCAAGCGGGTTTCGATGTTTATGGTAAAATAATTGCCAAATGAGGCGAAGGCCTCAACGCGCTTCGCCCGGCATGGCGGGCGGTTTTGCCCGCGCCAAATCCCGCTGGCGGTAGTGCACAATGTATTTTTCGTGAAAATAGTCCCCGGTGTCGGAAAGCGTCTCGGCGAGCGAAAGCACACGCGCCGGAGCGATTCCGAGCGCCGTCTCCTCGCTGGCAAGATCTCCGCCCTTCCAATAAATCACGCCGTTGCCGGGCGAACTCTTTTCACCGGGGCGCACATGCGCGCGAATGAGCTGGATGAACGCGGGCAGCGACGTGACCGCGCGTCCCGTGACAAAATCGTATTCGCGCCGGAGCGTTTCGACGCGGATGTTCTTCGCCTCGACGTTGCGCAGGTTGAGTCGCTGCGCGATGTCGGCGACGACGGTGATTTTTTTGCCGACCGAGTCGGCCAGAGTGAACCGCGCCTGCGGATAAAGCGCCGCGAGGATCAATCCGGGAAAGCCGCCGCCGGTGCCGACATCAAGCACGGTCGCGCCATTCATGAGCCGCAGAAATTTCACCGCGGCGACGCACGGCGCGTAATGGTGCCACTCGAGGTTGTCGATGTCCTTGCGCGAAACGAGATTGATCTTTGCGTTCCACTCGCGATGCAGGGCCGCCATGCGCTCAAGGAGCGTCCATTGCGCGGGGGTGATTTCGGGAAAAAGCGGCTTGAGTCGTTGCATGATTTTTTGTGACAGGGAACACACGGCCAGCGCGAAAAATGAGGCAAGTCCGGATTTTTTCGCCCCGAAATTTTCAACACCCCGCCAATGCGAAAAAATCGCCCCAAATAATGTCATCCATTGGATGACACTCCCCGAGAAAAGCAGCGCGTGTTTCAAGCGTTTTGGGGCGATTACTCGCCCAGCACGGTCAGCAAAATTTCACGCGTGTGAGGCGCGCGTCGATGCTCCCACAAATACACGCCCTGCCATGTGCCGAGCTGCAACCGGCCATTCTTGAGCGGCACGGTTTCGCTCGTGCGGGTGAGCGCCGTTTTTATGTGACTCGGCATGTCGTCGGGGCCCTCGAGCGTGTGCGTGAAATGCGGGTCGCGCTCCGGCACGAGGCGGTTCAACCACGCCTCCAAATCCGCGCGGGCCGACGGATCCGCGTTTTCCATGATCACCAAACTCGCGCTCGTGTGACGGCAAAACACCGTCGCGACGCCGCTCGTGACCCCCGAGCGCGCAACCTCGCGCTCAAGTTGGTCGGTGATTTCGTGAAGCCCCTGCGAGCGAGTGTGAATCGTAAACGTGGCGTGATGGACCGGCATAAAAATATTCGGCGAAACTATTCGCTTCCGGTGAAAGGGCGCAACCCAAAGCAATGCCGCAATCAAACATTGACCGCGCGCGCGCGCATCATCACCGTGTCCGGTTTCAAAATTTCAAACACTCCGGCAAACACGCTTCCAACACCTCCCATTTTCTCAACGTGAATATCGATATCAAAGACGTCTCCACCACACGCAAAAGCATGGCTGTTTCGCTCACAAAGGACGAAGTCGCCGCAGAGCACAAGGCCGTGCTTGCCGAATACATGAAGCACGCCCGCCTCCCCGGCTTCCGTCCCGGCAAGGCGCCCGCCGCCATGGTCCAGCGCCAGTTTGGCAAACAAATCGACGAGGAGTTCAAGAACCGCGTCGCCTCCAAGGCCTACCGCGACGGACTCAAGGAATCCAAGCTCGACGTCCTCACCATCACCGACATCCAGACCGGCGACATCAAGCCCGACGCCGACGCCACCATCACCGTCACCGTCGATGTGCGCCCCGAGTTCGAGCTGCCCGAATACAACGAGCTGCCCACCGCCATCGCCCCCACCGACCCAACCGACGAGGAGATTGACGCCGCCATCAACGCCCTTCGCTCCGAAAGCGCCAAGTTCGAGGTCAGCCAGGGTCCCGCCAAAAAAGGCGACTACATCAAGCTCTCCTACGAAGGCACGCTCGATGACAAACCGCTCACTGAAATTGTCGGCGACAAACAAATCTACGCCAAGGCGCCCACCACGTGGGAGGAAGTCGAAGGCGAGCACGAGGGAGTGATCCCCGGCCTCGGCAAACACCTCGCCGACGTGAAACCCGGCGACAAGAAAACCGTGTCAGCCACCTACCCGGAACAATTCGAAGGCGTCCCCGCCCTCGCCGGCAAGACCGTCAGCTACGCCATCGAAGTGCAGGAAATCCGCACCCGCGAGCTTCCCGCCCTCGACGAGGAGTTTTTCAAGGCCCAAAACGTCGAAAATCTCGACGCACTCAAAACCCGCGTCCGCGAAGGGCTCAAAAGCCGCAAGGAATACGAAAACCGCCAGTCCCAGCGCCGCCAGATCACCGACACGCTGATCGGCAAAACCGAGTTTGAAGTCCCCGCCTCGCTCCTTGAGGACGAAACGCAAGGCGTTCTCCGCAACATCGTCGAGGACAACATGCGCCGCGGCGTCCCCGAGGAGGAACTCGAGAAAAACAAAAAAGAGCTCTACGAAAGCGCCCAGAAATCCGCGCTCATCCGCGCCAAGACCCGCCTCATCCTCGCCAAGATCGCCGAGAAGGAGGACGTCAAGGTCGATGAAAAAGACATCGACGCCTTCATCTACCGCGAAGCCATGATGACCCGCCAGAGCCCTGACAAACTCGTCAAGGAACTCACCAAGGATCAGAGCCGCCTCCGCGCGGTCCAGCAGGCAATCATCATCGACAAGGCGCTTGATCTGGTCGTCTCCAAGGCCAAAATCTCCCTCGTCACGCCCAAGGCTTGACGCCTCTGGCACAATCTTAATCCAGAACAAAAACCGGCAGGGCGAAGCCTCCGGGTGAGCCGAAAAATCGAACGGCCCGCCCGGAGGCTTCGCCTTGCTCTCCAAACCTAAAAAATTTAATGAGCTACTATCTTCCCTACGTCGTTGAAAACACAGGCCGCGAAGTCCGCCAGTGGGATATTTACAGCCGCCTCCTCAAGGACCGCATCGTTTTTATCGGTTCGCCCATCGACGATGTCGTTTCAAACAACGTCATCGCCCAGCTGCTCTTCCTTCAAATGGAAGACCCCAAGAAAGACATCCACCTCTACATCAACTCCCCCGGCGGCGTTGTCACGGGCGGCATGGCAATCTACGACACGATCAACTTTCTCCAGTGCGACGTCGTCACCTACTGCATCGGCATGGCCGCGAGCATGGCCACCGTGCTGCTCGCCGCCGGCACCAAGGGCAAGCGATTCGCGCTCCCCAACAGCCGCGTCATGATTCACCAGCCCTCCGGAGGCGCGGGCGGCCAGGCGGCCGACATCGCCATCGCCGCGCGTGAAATCATCCGCTGGCGCGCCACACTCAACGAGGTCATCGCCCGCCACACGGGAAAAACCGCCGCCCAAGTCGAAAAAGACTCCGACCGCGATTATTACATGACCGCCCACGAGGCCAAGGCCTACGGCCTCGTCGACCAAGTCGTAGAATCCACCCGCCAGGTGCAAACCATCGCCACGGCTTAAACCGCCGCGTGGTTTCAAGGCGCGTGTGTTCAGGGTTCACGGTTTAGGCTGGCCTCACTGGTCAGGGATCAGTTTTCCATCCCGAAACTGACCTAAACATTTTCTTGCCACACGCACCGCGGCCCTATGTTTTTATCAGCTTTCCTCCGCACAACGCGGTTTGGAAAAACCAACAACACAACAATAACCAAAACATCCAAAACGATCGCAAGGCGGCCCGTCGGCCGGCCTGTGTAGTCGCCAAAGATACATAGATCACATGAACGTCACACCAAAAGACCTCCTCGATGCAGGCGTCCACTTCGGACACCAAACCAAGCGCTGGAACCCGCGCTCCAAGCCCTACGTCTACGACCACCGCCAGGGCATCACCATCATCGACCTCGGCAAAACGCACGAACTGCTTCAAAAAGCCTACACCACCGTCGAGGACACCATCGCCAACGGAGGCACCATCCTCTTCGTCGGCACCAAGCGCCAGGCGCAGGAAATTATCAAGGAAGCCGCGGCCTCCACCAACATGCCCTACTGCGTTGATCGCTGGCTCGGCGGCACCCTCACCAATTTCGCCACCGTCAAGAAATCCATCGCCAAATACAAAAAATTCCAGCAGATGGAAACCAGCGGCGAGCTCGCCAAGCTCGGCGGCAAGGAAAGCGCCTCCATCAAGCGCGAAATGGCGCGCATGCAGCGCAACTTCTCCGGCATCGTCGACATGCTCGACCTCCCCTCGATCATGTTCGTCGTCGACGGCAACCACGAGAAAATCGCCGTCGCCGAGGCCGCCCGCTGCAACATCCCCTGCGTCGGACTCGTTGACACCAACTCCGACCCCACCACCCTTCCCCTCCCCGTCCCGGGTAATGACGACGCGGTGAAATCCATCCGCATCATCGTCGACACCATCGTCGAGGCGGTCCAAAGCGGACTCGCCCAGCGCGAAAGCCGCCGCACCGCGCGCGGCCAGGCCGATCTCCGCGCCGCCACCGCGGCTGTTGCCGAGGCCTCCGGCGCCACCGCCGAGACCACCGAGGCCGAAGCCCCCGCTGCCGACGCCCCCGAAAGCACCGAAGCCGGGGAAACCGCAGAGGCGCCCGCCGCCAAAAAGAAACCCGCCGCCCGCAAGAAAATCGCCGCTCCCAAGACCGACGAATAATTCGCGCGCGCGCAACCAAACACAAAAACTCAAAATAAAAACTTACACATAAAAATGAGCACACCCGTTTCCGCACAAACCGTTAAGGAACTCCGCGAAAAGACCGGCGCCGGTCTCCTCGACTGCCAGAAAGCGCTCGCCGAAACCGGCGGCAACATTGAGGAAGCCATCACCCTCCTCCGTAAAAAGGGAGCCGCCACCGCCGACAAAAAAGCCGGCCGCGCCACCAAGGAAGGCCTCATCTGGAGCTACATTCACAGCAACAACAAAGTCGGCGTTCTCATCGAAGTGAACTGCGAGACCGATTTCGTTGCCCGCAACGAAGACTTCAAGGCCTTCTGCAACGACCTCTGCCTCCAAGTCGCCGCGTCCAGCCCGCTCTACGTCACCCGTGACGAAGTGCCCGAGGCCGCCATCGCCGCCGAGCGCGAAATCGCCGTCGCCCAAGTGCAAGGCAAGCCCCCCGCGGCAATCCAGAAGATCGTCGAGGGCAAGCTCGAGAAATACTACTCGACCATCTGCCTTCTCGACCAGCCCTTCGTGAAGAACCCGGACAAGACCATCAAGGAAATCCTCACCGAGAAAATCGCGACCATCGGCGAGAACATGAGCATCCGCCGCTTCACCCGCTACCAGCTCGGCGCCTAATCCGGCCAACGCGAAAAATCCTTCAAACACCACAAACGCTCCGCCCAAAACGCGGGGCGTTTTTTTAAGTCAAAACTGTTTCGCCACTGATGCGAAGCGGCGCGCGGCCTCCTCCAAATCCGCGAGGCCAAGCACGCCAAAGCTCAAGCGGATGAAATTCTTTTCCGGCGAATCACCGAAGCACAAATCACCCGGCACATAAAGCACGCCCGCCTCGATGCACGCGTGGCAAAACGCCGAGTCCATGCCCGTGTCGAGTCCGTGCGGCGCCTCCAGCCAGATGTATAGCCCGCCGGTCGGCTCGACCCATTTCCAGCCGCATTCGCGCAAACCGGCCGCGATAAGCGCGCCGTGCAACGCGAGCATTTTCGCCTGGTATGCCGGCCTCAGGCGCGCGAGCTGGCGTTCGTAATTCTTGCCCGCCAGGGCATGCTCCATGATCGCCTGTCCGAAATTCGCGGAGCCGAAATCGTGATGGCCTTTCACATGGAGCATCCTGCCGCGCCACGCCTCGTCGGTGCATGCGCCGTAACCGACCTTCAAACCCGTCGCGAAGGGTTTTGTGAGCGTGGCGGTGTAAAGTTTCGGGAACGGCTTCCAGGCCGGAAGGGCGAGCACGCTGCGCGCGCTGTATTCATTTTCAAAATACAATTCGCGATACGCGGCGTCCTCGATCACCGGGATGAACATGCCTCGCGCCGCGAGAGTTTCGGCGATGCCGTTCTTTTCCGCCTCGTCGAGACAGCGCGCCGACGGGTTGCAGAAATAACTCACAAAATAAACCGCGCGCACACGGCGCCCCTCCTCGCGCAAATCATCGAGCAGCTTGCCAAGCGCAACGGTGTCGATGCGGTTTCCCGCGTCGATGGGCAGCGAGCGAGCCTCAATGCCCAGGCCGCGCAGCATTTCCAAAAAAACAAAATAGCTCGGACGATCCACCAGCACGACATCGCCCGGATCACACAGCACCTGCATCGCCAGATACAACGCCTGCTGTGAGCCGTTTGTAATGAACACATCCCGCTCGGACAGGCTCCCGTCGCTCCCAAGACGGTCCGCGCGCGAAATCCGTTCCGCAATCAACCGGCGCAAGGTTACGCGCCCCTGGTTTGTGCCGTATTGGAGAAACTCATTGTTGCTCGCCACCGCGTCCGCGCACAACGCCCTCCATGCCTCGCCGACAAAATCCACCGGCAGCGTGGCATTGTCCGTGAACCCCGCCGCAAGCGACAACAGCCCCGGCGTTTCCAGCGCCATCGCCATGAGGCGGGCGATTGTCGGCGGAGCGGCGCGCTCGCCGAGCCGGGAAAACATAGTGGTGTGGTTGTGCGTGTTGTGTGATGCGGACATGAAAGAAAACGTCATCAAAGAAAAATACCCCGCGCCCGCTTTGGCGACGCTTGTTTTTTAAAACACGAGTGCCGTGCCAAGGTTTGTTTTTTTAACAGCCGGGGCGTGCTCGCCGGGCTCGACAAGAATTACGAGGAGGAAACGCGCCGGGTTCGACGTTTCAAGCGGTGGCAACAATCCACCAACCACCCCACCCCATTAACGCCGCGCCTGAAAAATGGTCTTATTCGGATAATGGTGTCACGGAATGGCGCAAACAGCGCTTGCAAGCCGCGCCGGACATTCGTCTTAATTTGCACTTCTTGCTGGCAGCAAACCGCTCATGCCCGGGTGGTGGAATGGCAGACACGAGGGTCTTAGAAGCCCTTGCCGAATGGCGTGCAGGTTCAAGTCCTGTCCCGGGCACCATTTTTCTCGCGCGTCGCAATGACCGGGAAAGCGATCAGGCGGTCGCATCACCGCCGTTTGATTTGAATTATTTCGCCAGCAATTTTTCGAGTTGCTGTTCGAGGTCGTTACCGCGCAGGTCGGTGGCGACGATCTTGCCCTCCGCGTCCAGCAGGTATGTGGTGGGAATCGTTTCGACCCCGTATTTTTCGGAAAGCGTGTTTTGAGGATTGTCGCCTTCAAAGTATTGCGGCCACGGCATTTTTTGCTGCTCAATGTATTTCAGGAGCGCGTCCTTGTCGCGGTCGAGGCTGATGCCAATTATCTCAAATCCCTTGTCGTGATATTTTTGATACGCGGCGAGGACGTTCGGAATTTCCGCGACACACGGCGGGCACCATGTCGCCCAAAAATCGATGAGCACCACCTTGCCCTTGAATTGCGAAACAGTGAGCGGTTTTCCAGCGATGTCGGTCACGGAAAAATCGGGAAACACCTTGCCGGGTTGCAGCGCGGCCCTTGTCGCCTGTATCTCGCGAAGCTGCTTGAGTTGCTTGAGCATGTCGTCGACATGCGCGGCGGCCTGAGAGGTTGGATAATCCGTCTTGATGCGTTTCACGAGCGCCTCGGCCTTGTCGAAATCGGTGAGCACCTCGGCGTAAAAACCGGACTTCATGACGAGCACTTCGGCGAGCTCATCCGCGGGCGCCTTCGGGTTGGCGGCGATGATTTTATCGAACTCGGCGAGTTCGCCCGCAAACGCGGCCTCCGTTGGCTGTCCGGAAAAGTTTTGCAGCTTTTGGCGAAGCGAGGTCACCACCTTGCCCACTGCCGTCCGCACGTCGCCCGTTCCAGTCTGGGCGTTAATGGCCGGCGCGCACACGCCCGCCGCAATTGTCGCTGCAATCAAAATCATCCAGTGCTTCGTTTTCATGAATTGTATAAGTTGTGTTAGAGTCATTGGCGGCGGGTTTGTTCAACCGGCCTTCCGTAAAACGCATGCGAAATTCCAGCGGCGCGCGCGTTGCGCATACCGGCGGGATCGCTCACTTGCTGAGCGCCTTGCGAACTTGTTTGTCGAGTTCGTCGCCGTGAAGATTTTTCGCGATGATGCGGCCTTCGCGATCAAGCAAAAATGTAGAGGGAATCGAAAGCACGCCGTATTTCTCGACCATCCCGCCGTCCCACGATTTCCCATCGCAGGCCTGCCTCCAGGGCATGTTGTTTTTCGCGATGAAGGCGCGCAATGTCGCGATGTCCTTGTCGAGACTGATGCCGATCACCTCGAAGCCGTCGGCGCGGTATTTTTGATGCGCGGCAATCACGCCGGGCATTTCTTCGCGGCACGGCGGGCACCATGTGGCCCAAAAGTCCACGAGCACGATCTTGCCGCGATACTGCTCCAGTGAAAGCGGTTTGCCGTCGATGTCCGTCAACGCAAACGCGGGGAACTGCACGCCGGGCTTGAGGGAGTCGCGGATCGCCATGCGCACTTTGCGCGCCTCGGCCTTGGCAATGTATTCCCCGACCCTGCCCGCCTGCGTGGTAGAGGGAAACTCGGTTTTTATCCGGCGGTAAATTTCAATCGCCTTGTCGGGATTGTCGAGGAAGCGCTGGTAAAGCGATCCTTTCGTGACAAGCACCCGCGCCACGTCGTCGCTCTGCTCGGCCTTGTGGGTGGCGACGATTTCGTCGAGCGCGGCGATCTCCTCCTTGAGCAATTTTTCCGTGGCCTCATCGACCGCGGCCAGTTTCGCGCTGATGCGTTTTTCAACCGCCTCCAATTTTGCCGCGACGCCGGTTTTCCCGGATGCGGTTTGCACGGCCGCGAGCCATGCCGCCTGATCCGCCGCGCAGCTGCCGCAGAGCTCGCGCCCGGCAAATATGACCGCAAGCGGCGCGATGATGGCGAAAAGGAGATATGCGTATGGCAGATTTTGTTTCATGGGTGATTTTGATGGTTGGTCTTCGCGAATTGTGTGGCAGAAATCAGCGCCCGTGTCAGCCACGCATGAGCGCCTCGATTTTGTTTTTCGAGTTAATCACGTTTTCCACGGACACGCGCGGGCTGAGCTCAAGCACCAGCATGTGATGCGGTTTCCAAAAACGGCTGACCATTTCAAAATCGATTTCCCCCGCGCCGATGGGCTGGTGATCGCGGCCGTCGGCGGTCGTGTCGTGCAAATGGAATCCGGCAAGCCGCCCGGCGTTTTTCTCCAAGTGCTCGCGGTGCGAAAGGATGCCCAGTTGCTCCTTCAGTCGCGCATGCCCCGTGTCGTGCCAGTAGGCGGCGGTATTGGGCCGCGCAAGGCCGTCGAGCAATTCCCCGAACTGATCGTCGAGCGGCAGCTCGTCGGGACGCTCGCGGTTTTCAAACCCAAGCGTCACGCCGCGCTCGACCGCGTATTCGCGGATTTCCCCGATGCTCGCGCGCACCTGATTCCAGTAGGGGGGCATGCGCTCGCGAACTTTTCGGAGAACTTTTTCGCACAACGCCGCAAAGTCCGCCTCGCCCGCAAAACGCGCCGGCGCGTCATTTGCGCTGTAATATTCATCGGCGCGGGCGAGCAGTTTTTTCACGGGATTCCTCCACCAAAAACGCACGCTGCCCAAATGTGTCACCAGCACCCGCGCGCCAACCTGCGCCGCGAAATCCAGCGAGCGCCGTGTCTGCCGCACCCATTGATCGTGATGCGTCGGATCGCCGACCGACGGCTCGTAGGCGTTAGGCGCGGGGCGGCTGAACCCCGTCGGAAGCGGACAAAAATTGTGCGTCGAGCCGACCTTGATCACGCCCTCCTCAAGCGCGCGCAAAATCCCCGGCACCAGCGTGACCTGAACCCCGTGGCTCAACTCCGCATGGGAAAACCCCATATCCGCAATCTCGCGCAACATCGCGTAACCATCCGTGTGCCGGTGCGAACACCAGCACGTGGAAAGCGCGAGCGTCGGAAAACTGGATTCGGCGGGGCTCATTTGAGGTCAATGTGACAGCGTCATTTGTTTGAAATTCTCAGGATAACGGTAGGGCGAAGCCTCCGGCTGAGCCGTTCATCTTTCAGGCGATTTGGCGCTTTCGGCTCAGCCGGAGGCTTTGCCCTACCCATGGAAATGCAAAAAAACACGGCCATGGGCATAACAAGCCTGCCCCTCCCCTTCCCCGCAAACACAAAAACCGCCTGCGACATCGAAGTCATCAGGCGGTTCGAAAGTGAAAACAGCGTGTCTACGCTCAGTCCGCGTAACGGCGGCGGAGCATGGCGGTGAAGGCCATGACCTTCTCCTTGCGGCGGCGCTTGTCACAAGGTTTTTCGTAGTAACGCTTTGCGCGAACACCACGGATGATGTTTTCGCGCTCGAGCTTCTTCTTCATGCGGCGGAGCGCACGATCAACGGGCTCGTTTTTGCGGATTTTGATTTCGATGGACATGTGTGTTTCTTAACGGATTGGTCGGAAAAAGATGTGAACTACGCAGGATATCCGCCCCCGCGTCAAACGAAATTTCCTAACATTCTCATCATCCCATAAGCGCCATGCGGTGGTGTTTGAAAATGCGAGCATGTGAGGAAAGGAACCCCTCGTCAAACGTGTCGTAATACACCGCAAAACATCTCGCCGGGAAACCACGGTCGGCATTACGGCCACCGCGCATCCCAAGGTGGGTCAATTCCTCGTGTCTGCTACCGGGTCAGTTCTCAGTGCCTGTTTGCAGAGCGTTTGCTCCACCGTGCTTAGCACCACCTTGTCCAGGTGGCCTTTGATCATGCTTTCGTCCACGCGGATCACTCCGCCAGACAGCGCTTTGCCGACGGCCTCGTTGCCGCCTTCATCTGGGTTTTCAGTTTTTTGGTTCATCGGGAGTAGTCCCCCGCTGCTATAGCTTTAAAAAATGTGCGCAAGTTTCCGGACGTTATCGAAAGGCCCCCTCGTCAAACGTGTCGTAACACACCGTAAAACATCTCGCTGGGAAACCACGGTCGGCCTTGCGGTCACCGCGCATCCCAAGGTGGGTCAATTCCTCGTGCCTGCTACCGGGTCAGTTCTCAGTGCCTGTTTGCAGCATAATAACGGCGCCCTGATTCCCAACTCGGCCGCAACCGTGGCCGCGCCGCGACCACTGCTTTTCCAATGCTCCAGCGCCTCCTGTTTGTATTCCTTGGTAAACTTGCGTTTTTCGCTCACGGGTTTGCTTGACTGCGTTTTCATCGGGCTCTTTGGCTTTTGGTCCCTTCACCCCTGTCCGTCAATTCGGGGCATCCGCAACCTGACCCTTTCAGTTGCTTCCGAAGCGATTAAATCCGTAACACTTAATCCTTATTTTTCGAAAAGGGATCAACAAAACTATCAACAATTTCAATAACACCTCCAAGTAAAAAGACAACAGCAACAAATTTTGAATATAAATTGTTAAAAAAATAAAAAATAGAACAAGATGCTAAAAGAGATAAAAAACCAAGAACTAAATGAATCATTCTAGCGGCACGACGGCGTTGTTGACGCCGCACCGCTTTAGCATCGGAGCACTTCTTCATTTTCATGGATACATGTTAAATGGGCCAGGCACGACTGAAATTATATCTCCTTCTTCCAGGCCTAAATACTTCAGTTCTTCGAAGCCCTGATCATTACTCCAATCTTCTGGTGTAAGGTCAATATCTTCGACTTCGATATAGTCATTGCCAATTTGATAACCTACATAGGCTCCTGTGCCCACAGCTGTTCCCATTGATAATGGCAATAATATTTTGATCCCAGTTTCAATAGTGTAGGCTACAACCATCCGATAGCCACCCCATTTAACCGCAAACCCCATCCATTGATTTAGTCCTAAAGATCCAGAGAGTAGTTTTGGCAGCTCAAGAAGATTAAATCCTGCATTCCTTAACCCTTGCGGGACGAAAGTCCACCGTTGGGGTATTAGCCAATGGTGTAAACTTTTCCCCATCGCTGGCCCATTTGTCTTCCAATAAGCTTTACTGATAGCTTGAAATGTTCGCGTGTCCCAGAAAAAGCGCTTCACTTGCGTAACAACACGTCCGACATTTATAGAATTTTGCGCATTATTTCTAAACCATTGTGTGATATTTCCTAAAACATCAAAAATGAAAAAATTACCACTTGGATCAATCCCGCTAGTTGGACATCCATGAGCATATAGATATTTGTGTAATGAGCGTGGCTCTGTGCAGGCTCCTTCAAAGTTGTCCTTCGTCCAGAAGCGGCCTGCGTCCGTATTTAGATACCGTGCACGATTATAGTATAACCCAAGATCAGAATCATACTGTTCGCCAGCGTAGAGGTAAACATTGTCTGCCGCTGTGCCGGAGCTCCATTTGTTAATCAGCGTGCCGTAACCGTCGTAGGTGTAGCGGTCGGTGATACTGCCCGCGTCGTCTGTCAGGTAACGGACGGAGCCGAGGCCGTCGTAGCCATAATAGCGAGTTTGGTAGGTGCCATCGCCTTGGCGGTGTTGCTGGCTGATGCGGTCGAGGCCGTAGGTGTAGCGTTTTTGGACAATGCCGCCCCGCACCTCTTCTATAACTTGGGCGTAGCCGGTGAGGCTTTGGGTGTCGACGAGGTAATAGGTGGTCGTGCCGTTGACCGTCTTGCCGACACGGTTGCCATCGGCGTCGTAGATGATCGTGATGGTGTTTCCGCCGCCAACTCGCTTGATGAGGCGGTTGTTGTGGTCGTAGATGTCGGTGACGGTTTGCGCCGCCAATGGCAGGCCCGTGAGGTGGTTGATGCCGGCGGTGTTGGCATGGCCGGTCAGGGTGTTGCCGTTGTTGTCGTAGGTGTAATTGTGGGCGTCAGCGCTGAGCAGGCGGTCGTTGAGATCGTATGAATAAAGCCCGACCGAGGGGAGGTTGGCGATGCCGCTGGTGGCGCGGTTTTGGCGGTTGCCGACTTTGTCGTAGGTGTAGTTGACCGTGTCGGTGCCGTTGACCGTTTCCGCAGTGAGGCGGTTGAGGTTGTCGTATGCCCAATCGGTGGTGCGGGTGACGCCGCCGATGGTTTCAATCAACTGGCTGCGGTGCCCGCTGGGGCGCAGGGTGTAGTCAAATGCCGCCACCGCGCCGCCGGAGCCGGTTGTTGTGATGTTGGCGAGGCGGTTGAGCGCATTGTAGGTATAGCTGGTGGTGACGCCATTGGGCAGCGTGACGGTGGCGAGGCTGCCGACGGCGTTGTAACCGTAGATTGTTGTGCTGCCGTCCTGATCATCGGCGGCGGCGAGGCGGTTGTCGGTGTCGTAATAATAATCCGTGCCGGTGCCGTGGTTCGTGGACACTCGCTCAATGTTGCCGCGAGAGTCGCGGGTATATTCGATGATGCCGGCGGTGGTTTCCTTTTTGCGGAGCCGGCCACGGTCGTCGTAGAGATGGTTTTCGGCCCAGACCACCGTGTCGGAGGCGTCGCGCTGCTCAACTCGGGTGAGGCGTCCGGCGGCGTCGTAGGTTTTGTGCGTGCTGAGCGCGCCGCGAGCGCGCGCGGCGGCGGAGGGCATGACGGTGATCGGATTTCCGTGGCCGTCGTAGGTGTGGGTGGTGGTTTCGCCGTTAAAATCGGTGCGGGAGGCAAGCGAGCCATCGGGATTGTAGGCGAGCGTTTCGGTTTGCCCGAGCGGGAGGCGGCGGGTTTCGCGCTGCCCGGCGGCGTTGTAGGTGTAGGTGGTGGTGCGGTTTTCGGCGTCGGTCTGGCCGGTTTGGCGGCCAAGGGCGTCGTAGGTGTAGGTGGTGATGTTGCCGTCGTGATCGGTGACGGTGGCAAGCTGGCCTCCGAGGGTGTAGGCATAGGATGTGGTCTTGCCCTCGGCGTCGGTCACTTTTTTGCGGCGGCCAAGCTCGTCGTATTCGGTTTCGGTGAACGTGCCGTCGTGATGGGTGGTGCGGGTGCGGCGGTTGTTTTTGTCGTAGGTGTGGGTCGTGGCGTGGCCGTTGGCGTCGGTGAAGACGAGGAGGTTGCCGTTGGCGTCGTAGGTGTTGGTGGAGACGCGGGCGGTGTCGAGCGCGCCGTCGGTGGTGATGTCGAGGGCATCGCCCTTGGCGTTGAGCGCGATGACCGCGGGCGTGAGGCCCGGAGGCGTGACGGTCTCGCGGCGTCCGGCGCCGTCGTAGGTGTAATGGGTGCGGTTGCCGAGCGCGTCGTAGGTGTCGGTGACCTGGCCCGCGGCGTCGTAGCGGGTGAAACTGACCGGTTCGCCGTGGCCGACGGCGGTGGCGGCGGCTTGGGCGCGTGTGAGGCCGGTGCCGAGGTGATAGGTGGCGATGGCGCGTCCCATCGGGTCGTAGTAGGTGCGCGTCCAGATGCCGGCGGCGTCTTTTTGGTGGGTGGCACGGCTTTCGGCGTCGTGGATGGTTTCGGTGACAACGGGTTGCTCGCCGTTGGCCGTGGTCGCGGGCGTGGTGGTGACTTTATGACATTTCCCGCGGCGTCGTATTCGGTGGCGGTGGCGCGACCGGCGGCGTCGGTGACGAGGACGGGCTTGCCGTTGGGATTGTATTGGGTGGTCGTGATCGTGCCGTCAGGATGCGTGGTTTGGAGGACGCGGCCCTCGGGGTCGTTGATATACCCGGTGATTTCGGTGAGGCCGTTTTTGACGCGGGTTTGCTTGGAAACGTGGCCGTGGGCGTCGTATTCAAAGGTGGTGAGGATGCCGTCGGGACTGGTTTGCGTGAGGATTTTGTCGGCGGCGGTGTAGGTAACCTGCGTGGCGCGTCCCGCGGCATCAGTGAACTGCGTGAGGTTGCCGCGCGCGTCGTAGCTGTTGAAGGTGGTGGCGTTGCCTTCGGCGTCGGTGAGCTTGGACGGGAGGCCGTTGCCAAGGTAATCGGTTTTGGTGATGTTGCCGCGGGCGTCTTTTGACTGCGTGGGATTGCCCTGGGCGTTGTAAACGGTCTCGGTGAATTCGCCGAGGTCGTTGATTTCCTTTTTCACGCGTCCAGCGGAGTCATATTCGTAGGTGGTGACGCGGCCGAGCGCGTCGGTTTTTTGGGTGACGGCGTTCGGGTTGAAGGGGTCGCCAAAGGCGTAATTGATTTCAGAGCCGTCGGCCTGCACGGTTCGGGTGATGTTGCCCTCGTCGTCGTAGGCGTGGGCGGTGGTGTAGCCGAGGCGGTCGGTGACGATTTCGGTGGCGGCCTCGGTGTTGTGGGTGTATTCGACGGGATTGCCTAGGGCGTCGGTCTGCCTGATGAGGCGGCCTTGCTCGTCGTATTCGTTGCGGATGGCGGGGGTGTTGTTGGGGTCGATGATTTCCTTGAGGAAGTGGGCGAGGTGCGCGTCGCGGGGGTCGGGCGAATCGGTGTAGTAGGTGAAGCTCGTTGTGGCCCCGGCGCGGTCGGTATGGCCGGCGAGGTCGCCGTTCGCATCGCAGGTGTAGGCGATGGTGTCGCCCTCGGGCGTGGTGATGCCGGTGATGCGGTGAGTGACCGGGTCGCGGTGGATGGTCAGCGAAGTGCCGTTGCTGTGCGTGTAGCCGGTGACGCGGCCCTGCGCATCGCGATTGAATGTGATTTTCTGGCCTTGCGGCGTGGTCTGGTCGATGAGGCCGAGCTTTTCGTCGATGGTGTATTTGTTTCCGGCGACATCGGTGTAGGTGAAGCGGGTCGGGTTGAACTGATAGGCGTTGTAATACGCGTAGCTCTGCGTGGAAAGGGTGACGGGGCCGTTGTCCTCCTGGTCGGGGGTTGCCGAGACGTAAAAGCTCGTCGGGGCCGCGGCAATGGCGAGTGTGCCCTTGGAGCGGTTTCCGGCGGGCTGAAACACCGGCGTCGTCCTCGAGGGGTTGTTGTAGAGCGGGTAGTTGTAGCTGCACGCGGCGTTCACCTCAAAGGTCGAGGTGCTTCCGTCGGGGAACTGGAGCGCGATGAGGTGGCGCGCGCCGGGTTGTTTTTGCAGCGAGTAGGTCGGGACATAAAGCCCGGCCCTGACCTGCTCCCAGCCCGTGGCGATGCTCCGGTTTTTGCGAAGCGTGATGGTATTGACCGCGAGATTCCAGCCGTGGCCGAAATCGCCGTCGATGTCGCGATCGCGACTGTCGTAGGTGCGGACGACCTCGATCGGCACGCCGGACGCGCTGCCGCTGTAATCCTTGAAGCTGATTGTGAAGGGGCCGATTTTGCGCTGGCCCTCAATGACGATTTTCACACTGGCGCTTTCGCGAGTGGCCGGCGAACCGCTGGCGGTGTGCAGGAGGATGCGCAATTCATAGACGCCGTTGCGCATCATGCCGGGTTCAAGGTGGCCGAGCGTGCCGGGAGTGCCGCCGACACCGACACGACGAATATCCCTGGCAAAGGTTGTCCACGACGCGGGGGCGGAGCCCGCGGCGGCCACGGGACGGTATTGCAGTTCGTAGCGGTCGAAATCGGGATCGAGCGCGCTGCCCTTGATTTCGGTGCGTGTGAGCAAGGTGGCGTTGTCCGCCGGCGACGTGATGACGAGGCGGCGGGTGGTGCTGTCGGCATCGGGCGGATAGATGTCGAGGCTCACGGTGGCGGGCGCGCTGTCCATGCCGCCGTCGTTGATCTTGAAGGTGAAGCTGTCCCCGCCCGTGTAGTTTGCGTCCGGCGTGTAGGTGAGCGAGGGAGGCGTGCCCGAGAGCGTGCCGTTGGCGGGATTTGCGACAATGGCATAGGTCAGCAAATTGCCTTCGGGGGAATACCCTTGGAGCGTAATTGTCTGCGGAGTGTCTTGGAAGAGCGCAATGGTTTGGGAAATTGCAACGGGCGGCTCGCCGTCGTCCGGCGGTTCGCCGGTGGTGGTGTGGGTGTAGTGGGAGTAATCAGAGCTTCCGCCGCTGTTGTGGGTTCGCAGGCGGTAGTTGTAGGCGGTGCCGGGGAGAAGCCCGGTGTCGGTGTGGTAGATCACGCCGTTGCCGTTGATGTCGGCGGGATCGACCACTGTGTAAATGGTTTCCCATGCGCCGTCCCCGGCGCTGGCGGGCTTGCGTTGCAGCTCGAAGGTGTTGCCGGCCCAGCCGGTGTCGAACCACATGAGGCGGATGGAAGTGTCGCTGAGATTGTTTGCAACGGGGCCGGATGGTTTTTGCGGCTTGATGACAATCATGGCCTGATCGCTGAACTCGCTCTCCAGCGGGTGCCTGAGCGATGTCAGCTTGTAGTAGTTGGGCGCGCCCCAAAACGCGCGGGTGGTGACATGGAATGTGTCTCTCCCTGAAATATACTGCGCCCCAAAGAACTGGTTGTTGTCGCCGTTCTTCACGTAAAGGAGATAGTTGTCCGGCGTTGGATTCGGGGGCGTCCACTCCAAGCGAACGAGCGGGCTGCCGGTTTCCGGATCGGCGCCGACATAAGTGACCGTGAGGTTTGCCGGCGGAGCCGGTGGCGTGCCCGCGGGCGTCGTAACGGTGAGCGTGCTGCCGTAATCCGAGCGAATGCCGTTTTTGACGGCACGAATGCGATACTGGTAGGTGGTGCTCGGGCTGAGGTTGTAGTTGGTGTGAGAGGTCTGCCCAGTGGAGGTTGAACAGATGAGCGTCCACGCCCCCGATGTTCCCGTGCGACGCTCAATTTCATACCACACGCCGGGCGTTGCTGACGCGGACCATTGCAGGGTCGCGTAATTATAATCAATGGCCGAGGTCGAAAGGGACGACGGGGGCGTAACCGCCCCGATCGAGCCACCCCGACGTGCGCGCAAATAATCAGTGGTTTGCTGACGCTCGCCTTCCGTGAGTGTGCGACTGTAAACGATAATCTCGGCAATTTCACCGGACCATCCGTGATAAATGCCTATGCCGCCATTCCATGGATACACTTGAAATGGCATCGCCGGGGTTTGGACGAGCGTATTGCCATCAAGGCGGGCAAACCACTCGCTTGCAGTCGCCGCCGCGTGATAGATTCGCCAGTCATCGAGCGGAAGCCCGATGGACATGCTGTCCATATCCACCGAATCGTAGCCGCGGCCAAAGGAATCACGGATGAAACTTTGCCCGCTGTATTCCAGCCCCCATGAATGGCCAAGGCTTAGAGGAACGCCGAATGCCCAGGGGTCGGATTTTAGGAGGACAAAATACTCGGCTGAAGATGCTCCCGAATCGATGCAATTGGAAAAGATTTTCAGCCCCGGGTCGTTGCTCCACATCGGCTCATAACGCAGGGACGGACTGCCGTTCAGCCCGTTGTGAATCACTGTGAACCCGCTGTCCTCGCCCATTTTCCAATAACCGGTGGCCTCGGCTCCGCGCCAAGGGGAGAGGTAGTCGTTCCAGAAAACGACCGTGTCCATGCCGGTCTGCATGGAAGGCATGATTTGCACACCCTCGTCAGAGCGCAGCCACAGGGTGGGATTCGACGCGGGGGTTGACGCGTGAGTTGACAGGATACCTGCAAACACAAAAAAGATGCAGGTCAATATGGCGGGGACGTTATGCTTGGGCTTCATATTAAATATGTAAAGATTTGACTATTAACTGATTATCATTATAAATCAGCCTCGGGGCTATTATTGCAAATGATTATAAGCACGACGCATACCCAACTGGTCAACCAAAATTTTTGTTATGAAAATAAAATAGCAGTAAAAACACACATGAACTTTTGACAAGGCCGGCGTGAATCTTCGCAGCTCGCCACGCATATTGGATATCTCACTTTCCGCGATATCACAGCGGCATCTCGCAAGGCCGGATAACGATTGCCGCAGTCCGTCCATCTTTGTTCATTTTGCCCGTTGATAATTCCCGCCGCAGGCGTTGCCATTTGTTTTTTCCATCTTCGATTTCAACTCTCGGTTTTTCCATTTTTCCCGTGTCCGCTCCCATCGTCACCAACGTCACGCCCTCCGCGCCCGCGAAGGATTTTATCCACCTCCACGTCCACTCCGACCGCTCGCTGCTCGACGGGTGCTGCCAGGTTGACAAACTTTGCAAACACGCCGCGTCGCTCGGCATGACCGCGCTCGCCCTCACCGACCACGGAAATCTCTTCGGCGCGATCGACTTTTACAACGCCGCAAAAAAGGAAAACCTCAAGCCCATCATCGGTTGCGAAATCTACCTCGTCGAGGGCTCGCGACTCGAAAAACAGGGCCGGGCCGAGGACGGCAAATCCTACTACCACCTCGGGCTTCTCGCCAAAAATCTCACCGGCTACCAAAACCTCCTCAAGCTCGTCTCCGATGCGCACCTGCACGGCTTTTATTACAAACCGCGCGCCGACTGGGAAACGCTCGCGAAATATTCAGAGGGCCTCATCGCGTTCTCCGGCTGCCTCGCCGCGATCATCCCGCAACACCTCATGCACGATCGCGAGCAGGAGGCCCGCGCCGCATGCGCCCGTTTTGTCGATATTTTTGGCAAGGAAAACTTCGTCA
This sequence comes from Ereboglobus luteus, assembly GCF_003096195.1. Taxonomy (NCBI): domain Bacteria; kingdom Pseudomonadati; phylum Verrucomicrobiota; class Opitutia; order Opitutales; family Opitutaceae; genus Ereboglobus; species Ereboglobus luteus. Next base: position 317,615 of record NZ_CP023004.1, read on the forward strand.
TCGAAATCCAGGACCACGGCATCCCCGAGCAAATCAAAATTATCCCCGGACTGCTCAAGCTCGGCGAGGAATTCGGCCTGCGCGTCATCGCCTCCAACGACGTCCACTACATCCGCGACACCGACGCCGACCCGCACGACGCCATGCTCTGCATCCAGACCGGCGCCAAGCTCGAGGACCGCGACCGCATGCGTTTCGACACGAAGGAGTTTTACCTCAAATCGCACGACGAAATGGCGCGCCTCTTCGCCGAGGTCCCCGAGTCGATCACCAACACCCGCGCCATCGCCGAGATGTGCGACCTCAAGATCCCGTTTCCGAAAGGCTCCGAGCGTTACCCGAAATATCCCCTGCCCGTCGAAATCAAAAGCGTGTATTCACCTTCTGAATACCTCCACAAACTCTGCGTCGACGGCCTCAAGCAACGCTACGGCATCGACCACGACGAGGTCGCCGCGCGCCCCGCCGTCGCCGAACGGCTCGAAAAACTCGCCACCGCCCTCGTCGCCGGGCAAAAGGCAGTCGAGGAGCGCGGAATCACAATCGACAAACTCGCCCCCGGGGAAAAACCCCAGCCGCCCGACAACAACGGCCTCGCGCCCGAGGAGATCCTCGTCGTGCGCACCGCCTACGAACTCGCCATCATCAACCTCACCACCTACGTCGATTATTTTCTCGTCGTCTGGGACTTCATCCGCTGGGCCAAGGAGCACGACATCCCCGTCGGCCCGGGGCGCGGCTCCGGCGCGGGCAGCCTCGTCGCCTACCTGCTCGCAATCACCAACATCGACCCCATCCGCTTCGGCCTCCTCTTCGAGCGCTTCCTCAATCCCGAGCGCGTTTCCGCGCCCGACTTCGACATCGATTTTTGCATGCGCCGCCGCGGCGAAGTCATCGACTACGTCCGCGAAAAATACGGCCGCGATTGCGTCGCCAACATCATCACCTACGGCACCATGGGCGCGAAAATGGCCATCCGCGACATCGCCCGCGTCAACAGCCTCTCCTTCGCCGACTCCGATCGCATCGCGAAGATGATCCCCGACGAGCTCAACATCTCGCTCACGGACTCGATCAAAAAATCCGCCGAGCTCCGCCTCGAAATCGACCGCAACCCCGGCACCAAGCGCATCATCGACACCGCCCTCGTCGTCGAGGGCATGGTGCGCAACACCGGCAAGCACGCCGCCGGCATCATCATCACCGACAAGCCGCTCGACGAATTCGTGCCGCTCACGCTCCAGGAAGGCGACGTCACCGTGCAATACGACATGAGCGCCGTGGGCAAACTCGGCCTCCTGAAAATGGATTTTCTCGGCCTCAAAACGCTCACCATTATTTCCGACGCCGTTGAAAACATCCGCCGCACCGCCGATCCCGATTTCGACATCGAAAAAATCCCGCTCGACGATCCCGTCACCTACAAACTCCTCAACGCGGGCAAAACCGTCGGCGTCTTCCAGCTCGAATCCGAGGGCATGCAAAACGCCGCGCGCCAGGTCGGCATCTCGTCGATCGACGACATCAACGCCATCTCCGCGCTCTACCGCCCCGGCCCGATGCAGTTCATCCCCAACTACGCCGCCGGCAAAAAAGACCCCGCCTCAATCACCTACCCCCACAAACTCCTCGAACCCGTCCTCAAGGAAACCTTCGGCGTCATCGTCTACCAGGAACAAGTCATGGAGTGCGCCCGCGTCATCGCAGGCTACACCCTCGGCGGCGCCGACATGCTCCGCCGCGCCATGGGCAAAAAAGACCAGGCCGAGATGGACCGCCAGCGCGGCATCTTCGTCGAGGGGGCGAAAAAGACGAACAACATCGACTCCAAAAAAGCCAACGAGATCTTCGATTTGCTGAACAAGTTCGCGCAATACGGCTTCAACAAATCGCACTCCGCCGCCTACGCCATGATCGCGTATCAAACCGCGTATATGAAGGCCAACTACCCCGTGCAATTCATGGCCGCCGTGCTCACCGCCGAACTCGGCAACGCCGAAAAAGTCTCGCACTTCATCGCCGAGGCCGAGGCGATGGGCATCACCGTCCTCGGTCCCGACATCAACGAATCCGGCCCCAACTTCACACCCGTTGTCGCGCGCGCCGCCGAATCAGGCGGCACCACGGGCGACTCGCCCGCGCCATCCGGCAAAATCCGTTTCGGCCTCGCCGGCATCAAGGGCGTCGGCGAGCAGGCCGCCGTCAAATCGCGCGACGAACGCGATGCCAACGGCCCCTACACCGGATTCGAAAACTACATCCTCCGATCCGACCCGCGCGCCATCAACAAACGCGTGCTCGAAAACCTCGTCGCCACCGGCGCGTTCGATTTCAGCGGCGAGGAACGCGAAACCCTCTTCCCCCGCATCGACCTCGCCCTCGGCGCGCTCAGCGAGCTGCAACGCAAATACCCCGCGCTCAAAAAGGACGCCGGCAAACCCAAGGAGGAAGCCCCCGCCGGCACGATGCTCTTCGACCTCGGCACGCTCGACAGCGCCCCCCCCATCCCGCCCATGGGCGAACTCGAAAAAGAATTCGCCCAAATCCTGAAACACTCGCGCAAAGTCACCCCCGCCGCATCCACCGTGTCAATCGATGACGACCACGACACGCTCGCCCTCGGCGCGGTCGCCAAAGGCAAAAAGAAAACCGCGTCCACCGGCGCCGCCGAACGCATCCTCACCAAGGAAAACCGCCTCCAGTTTGAAAAGGAACTGCTCGGCTTCTACGTCAGCGGACACCCGCTCAACGAATTCACCGGCCTTGTCGAGGCGCTCGACACCCACGCCATCGGCAACCTCATCATGCTGCCCGACCGCACCGAGTTTCGCCTCTGTGGCATTTGCAGCAACATCGCCAAGCGCCTCTCGAAAAAAGACAACCGCCCCTGGGCCTCATTTGTCCTCTCCAACAAAAACGGCGCCATCACGCTCAACATGTTTGCGAGCACCTACGAGGAATACGGCGCGGTGCTCGCGGAAAACGCCCTCGTCGCCGTGCAAGGCATGGTGCAGGTAAACAAGGAAGGAGAAAAGCGCATCCAGCTCAACGAGTGTTATTCGCTGGCGCCGTTCATCGCGCAAAATATCCGCCGCATCACCTGGCTGCTAAAACCGGATCATCCCGAATTGCCCGAATTCCTAAAAGCGTTGCGCAAAACCCTCGACCAAACCCCCGGAAAAACCGAAACCTCCTTCGCGTTTCTTTTCGAGGACCGCGTCGCGCCCATCGCCGAGGCCGTCGATTCACTGGCATGGACTTTCACGACCGAGTGCTTCAACCAAATCCGCAACCACCCCGCAGTCCTTGGCGCGCAAATCCACGTCAGGCCGCTCATCCTCAAGCGCCAGGAACGCCGATGGGCGCCGAAACGGGATTAGGAATTTTTTGGTTCATCCTGTCGCATTTGAGGCAGGGCGAACCGTCCCGGTGAGCAGTAACATTCCAAGCGCACCGGGACGGTTCACCCTGCCAAAAGACATTTCCTCACGACAGTTTAAGCCGAAACAGCTCCAGATCAAACGACGCCCTTGCGGCGAGTCGCATGGTTCGTTCCTCAAGCACACCTGCTATTTTTTCAATTTTCCCCAAGCTCTTTTCAGAAATCCTCACTTGAGCACGAACGTCAATGAGGACAGCCTACCAGTGCTGCGAAACAGGCGCGAATGGTTCGCGCGCGTTTCTTCTTTCCCATCATGAAACCCAAAACACTTCTGCTCGCCACCCTCCTTTTCGCCATTTTTGCGGGCGCGGCAAACGCCGGCACCATCACCATCAAGTCGCTGCTCGATGAAATGACCGACCGCGACGAACGCGCGCGCTTCCCCGATCCCGCCTTCACCTGCGCGCAATTCAGCAGCTACGATCGCGCCTCAGTCGCGCCGGACAAACCCGGCTGGTTCGCCAACTCCGACCGTTCCATGTTTCTCCGCGTCGAGCGCAACAACGGCCGGCGCGAGTTCGTCATGCTCGACGCCAAGGGGCCCGGCGCCATCGTCCGTTTTTGGATGACGTTTGCGGGCAAGGATTGCGGACGCGGCACCATGCGCATCTATATCGACGGCGCCGGCACGCCCGCCGTCGAGGGCACGGCGTTCGACATCCTCAGCGGCAGCATCATCGCCGGCCCGCCGCTCGCCGCGTCCGTCTCCGAGGAGACGCCCTACGAGCGGCGCGGGCACAATCTCTACTTCCCCATTCCCTACGCGAAGCATTGCAAAATCACCTACGAAAGCGGGAACCTGCGCGAGGACGACCCCGGCGCGAAAAAAGGCGACACCGAGCGCGTTTATTACAACATAAACTATCGCTCGTATCCCGCCGGCACGCCCGTCGAATCCTTCTCAAAATCCGTCGCGCAACGCCACGCCGCCGCCATCTCCAGCGCGCAGGAGAAACTCGCCTCCGGAGCCGCCGGGCTCGCCCCCGCCGGCAATTTCACCGGCCTCGTCGCCGATCTCGCGCCCGGCGCGAGCCACGCCGTCACCCTGCGCGGCCCCGCCGCCGTCGCCAGCATCGCGTTGCGGCTGCGCGCGCAAAACCAGGAGCAGGCGCTCCGCTCCACCATGCTCGAAATCACGTTCGACGGCGAACAAACCGTCCGCGTGCCCGTCGGCGACTTCTTCGGCATCGGTTACAAGCAGCTTCGAACAAACACGTATAACACCACGACTGACGAATCCGGCCTCATGCGCGCCGCGTGGGTCATGCCGTTTGAGAAAAACTGCGTCGTCACGCTGCGCAATCTCGGCGCGCAGACCGTCCGTGTAACCGACGCCGCCGTCGCCACCAAGCCGTGGAAATGGGATGCGCGCTCCATGCACTTCGGCGCGGGCTGGCGCCAATACACCAAGGTCCTCGCCGGCCCCCATGACAAAGCCGTCGACCTCAACTACGCCGAACTTCGCGGCAAGGGCGTTTATGTCGGCGACAATCTCGCCATCTTCAACACCACCTACCGTTGGTGGGGCGAGGGCGACGAAAAGGTCTATGTTGACGGCGAAAAGTTCCCCTCGCACATCGGCACCGGCACCGAGGATTATTACGGCTACGCATGGTGCCGCCCCGAGGTTTTCACCGGGCATCCGTTCATCGCGCAGCCCTTGGGCGAAGGCAGTTTCGCCCCAAAACTTTCCGTCAACACCCGGTATCGCGGCCTAGACGCCATCCCCTTCGGCAAATCGCTCCGCTTCGACATGGAACTGTGGCACTGGTCGCCCACGCGGGTGAACTACGCGCCCGCCGCCTTCTGGTATATGCTCCCCGGCGGACGCAGCCTCGCGCCCGACAACACCGCCGACGCCCGCGAACCCGTCGCGCTCGACCGCGGCGATATCATTCCAACCGATCTCCGGCAGGACAAGGACGGCGCGCTCTTCATCGAGGGCGAGGATTTGCTCGTTGAAAAAACCACCTCCGGAAAAGCCGCCGCGCAATCAATCAAGCGCCCCATGCCGTGGAGCGGCGGCGCGCAACTCTGGTGGCGTGACCTCAAGCCCGAAGCCCGCGCCACCTTTGCCTTTTATTCCGACGTCTCCGGCCGCTTCGACATGACCGCATTCCTGACCACCGCGAACGACTACGGCACATTTGTTGTCCGGTTGAACGGAAAAATCGTTTTCAAAAATCTCAACCTCAACACGCCCGAGCTCTACACCACCACCGCGCAAGCCGGCGTCGAACTCGTCAAGGGCAAGAACACCCTCGACGTCGAACTCGTCGCGCCGTCCAAGCATCCCGGCGGCAAAACTCACTTCGGCCTCGACAGGCTGCGGTTCAAGTGAACGGGGCTGCGGTTTCGGCGGTTCGCGCGATCGAAACAATCCGACAACCGCCCCGCCCAAAACGATCCTGCGATTTCCAAAACCGCACCCGGCCCGGTCAATCAAGCCGGCCTATCGCATCGGCCCTAGCATCCAGAGTTGATACTGGATTTTTTCTATTTCGTCGAAGAGGCCGAGTTCGGCGGCGGCGCGCATGCGCAGGCGCAGCACGAGTTCCGACTCGGCCCAGTCGGCCGGCAGGCGCGATAACGCGAGCCAGCCGTCGCCCATGCGCGCCGGTTTGCTCCAAAGCGCGTCAATCGCCTCCATGACAAGATCGGCGGGCGCGAGCGGAAGCGAGGCGTCGGTCGCACCGGGCGAGACGAGGAAACGCATCGCGCCGACCTGTGTCTCGCTGCCGGCTTCCCTGACGATGACGTTGTAGATGCGATCCGCGCGCAGCACGCGATCCTGCGTGGTTTCGAGCTGGTCGATGCGCAAGGGCGGGAGCACATTGATCGCGACACGGGGTGGAGCGACGGGATCGGCGGGATCAACAACCGCCACGTCATAACGCACGCCGGGGCGCGGCTCCCACGTGATGGTCGGGTTGGTAAAACGCGTCACACCGAAAGGCGAGGTCACCAGCACGCGCCCCGTGCTTTCGCGCGGACCGCCGTAACGCGCCGTGATGAGGATTTCCTTTGGCGAAACCAGAAAATCGACCGCGTCCTTCTTGGGCTCCCGCGCGGGTTCGGGGCGGAGGGTTTCGGGACCCTTGATTTTTTTTGAGGAGGCGTCCTCGGGGTGCACGACGATGATGTTTGCACGCGCGGGCACATCGATGGCCGAGCCGGAGGGAACGGCGAGGGTGGTTTCAAACGGAATATTTTTTCCATCAACGCGAACCGTGGTCGCGCCGCCGGTGGAAACGAGATAGGCGGCGGGCATCACGAGCTCGGGCTCCTTGTTCCATGCGCGCATGAAAAACGAAACCGCCACGCCGGCAAAAACGACGGCGACCACAAAACCCGCCGCCGCAAGCCGTATGATCCGTCGCCTGCGCCGTTCCTCGGGGGTAAGTCGGAAAAGTTCGTCCATGATGCGCGCAACATGAAGGGGAAATAAGGCGGAAAGGGAAAGCAAAACACGCCTCGCTTTTTTCCGAACGTTTTTCAATCCTTCGCGGATATTATGAGCACGGAACAAACCGAATCACTTGTGGACATCGTGGCCAATGCCGCCGCGACGGCGGCGGAACGCCCCTCGTGGGACGAATATTTCATGGCAACGGCGTTGTTGATCTCGACGCGCTCGCCGTGCGAGCGCCTGCATGTCGGCTGCGTGATCGTGAGTGGCGGCGCGCGCAAAAATCGCATCGTGGCAGCCGGCTACAACGGCTACCTGCCCGGCGTGCCGCACATCTCCCGGGTGCGCGACGGGCACGAGCAGTCAACCGTGCACGCAGAGCAAAACGCGGTGGCCGACGCCGCGCGCCGCGGCAGCTCGGTGGAAGGCTGCATCGCCTACGTCACACATTATCCGTGCATCAACTGCGCAAAAATCCTGTCCGCCGCCGGCATCGCCGAAGTGCGCTACCGCGACGATTACAACAACGACCCGATTGTCGCCCCCATGCTCGGCGACGCCGGCGTGCGCATCGTAAAGTTGGGTTAAGCCCTGGCGGACAATGCCAACTCCATCGCAAAATAGCGCGCCAGTCGGGCAAATGACAGCCGGCAGCGCGGCGCGCAAAGGGCAAATACGACGGGTTTCGCAGCCGTCGCGCCCGTCGAAAATTTCGCGATTTGAATTTTTCCCAACTTCCGTGGTTGACAGTCACCCGCCGTGCGCTACCAATCAACCCCTTTTCCTTTCATGAAAACGTTCCTCGCCAAGAAAGAGACAGTGCAGCCCAAGTGGTATCTCATCGATGCCGACGGGCTCGTGCTCGGCCGTCTCGCAGTTAAAGTCGCCAATATTATTCGCGGCCGTCACAAGGCCACCTACACTCCGCATGTTGATACCGGCGATTACGTTGTGGTTATCAATGCCGAGAAAGTTGCGCTCACCGGCAAAAAGGACGAGCAAAACGAATACATGTTCTTCTCCGGCTACGTCGGCGGCGAAAGCTACCGCTCCCTCGCCCAGATGCGCGAGCAGAAGCCCGAGTTCATCATCACACACGCCGTCAAGGGCATGCTCCCGAAAAACCGCCTCGCGGCCCAGATGCTCAAGAAACTGCGCGTCTTCAAAGGTCCGAAGCACACGCACGAGGCGCAAAACCCCGTCACGATCACTCTCAAATAATTAGCCCATGAGCGAAAAAGTCATTCACCTCGGCACTGGCCGTCGCAAAACCTCGGTCGCCCGCGTCCGCCTCTCCGAAGGCACGGGCAAGTTCGTCGTCAACGAACTCGAATACGACAAGTATTTCCCGCACGAAACCTTCTCCAAGGCCGCCTGCGCCCCCTTGCTCGTCGCCGAGATGCGCGACAAGGTTGACGTGACCGTCCTCGTTGACGGCGGCGGTGTTTCCGGCCAGGCCGGAGCCGTTGCGCACGGCATCGCCCGCGCCCTCCAGAAGCTCAATCCCGAGCTTCGTCCCGCGCTCAAGAAGGCCGGCCACATCCGCCGCGACCCGCGCGAGAAAGAGCGTAAGAAAGCCGGCCAGCCCGGCGCCCGCAAGCGCTACCAGTTCTCGAAGCGCTAAAGACCGCGCCAGTTTCTCTTCCAATTTGGAAACCGAAACGCCCTCGAAGCCGAGGGCGTTTTTTTGTGCATTTAAATGTCACTCATGTCGCAAAGCAAAAATCTGTTAATCAAGTTTAAATCCGTTAATTTCTGCCGCCAAAATAATTAATGCTATGGCAAGCGGAAACGGCGTGGCCGTGCATATAAGTGCAAAGCTACAAAGAGCACGAGGACGTTCTGCAGTAATTGCATATAAACCGGACATCCCACCAATCAAAAAGGCTGATAGCGACCAGATTAAAACAAAAGCAAACCATCCCATCGGGCGGATTACCGCACCTGTCGCTATGGAAAAAAATGGGAATGCTGTCACTAGAACCACTGCGTTCGCCAAAAGCCCAACAGCCATCGTGGAAGCCATGAACGGTCGTGTTGAAATCACAGGAAACCGGACCGAACTTCGTGCGTATATAACCACCAATCTGGCAATTCCCATAAATAACAAGAATGGGCCGACAAGCCATCCCATCATCATTAAATTCTCTATTTGGCGTAACATAGGTGTAACCACGGCAAAAATCCCGTCAGTTCTATATTCACCCTGCGAGTCATAGAGCCAAACATCCAGCATTGTCGGCCAAATCATATGAGTCAGCCATAAGCACCCGATAAATGCTACGCTCCACGCGAATACTTTGCCGGCAAGTAGTTTGCTCATATTGCCCCAAACCGTTGATTGGATTTCACATTTATAAAAGAAGTTTTTCACAAGATACGATTTTGCAACCTCGCATCATCTGGAGTATTACTTCGAATGACACGATTCACCTGCCCGTGAGACGAGGCAACGCCTCGCCATTTGGGATTTCGGGATTTTGTCGGTTGGTTTTTTTGAAATTGTCAGGCTTCTCGCTTCGCGCGGAAGGGATTTTGAGATTTGAAATTTAACCACGCCGCCGCCCTCAAAATCACGCCGCGTTCCGTCACGAAAAATAATCCCATTTTCCCCTAAAAACCCATTGCGTCCGACCCTGAATTTCGATGCAATTTCCCTTTTATTTTTAACGCAATTACGCACCCGATTTTCCACGCAAATATGTCCGACCAAAACGACCCGCAAAACGCCGACCAGAACCCCGCCGCAGGCGCCGACGCATCCGGCTACAACGCCTCCCAAATCGAAAAACTCGAGGGCCTCGAGGGCGTCCGCAAACGCCCCGACATGTATATCGGCGACACCAACGAGCGCGGCCTCCACCACTGCGTCTTCGAGGTCGTTGACAACTCCATCGACGAGTGCCTCGCCGGCTTCGCCACCTCCGTCAAGGTCACCATCCACCTCGACGGCTCCTGCTCAGTCGAGGACGACGGCCGCGGCATCCCCGTGGACCTCCATCCCAAATACGGCATCCCCGCCCTCGAGCTCGTGCTCACCAACCTCCACGCCGGCGGCAAGTTCGGCAAGGGCGCCTACCAGGTCTCCGGCGGCCTCCACGGCGTCGGCGCCAAGTGCGTCAACGCCGTCTCCGAATGGTTCGAGGCCGAGGTGCGCCGCAACGGCAAGGTTTACCAAATGCGTTTCGCCCAGGGCCTCACCACGCAAAAGATGACCGTCGTCGGCGACACCAAGAAAACCGGCACAAAAATCACCTTCAAGCCCGACGCGGAAATCTTCCTCACCACGCGCGAATTCCAATACGAAATCCTCGCGCGCCGCCTCCGCGAACTCGCATTCCTCAACCCCGGCGTCCGCATCGAGCTCACCGACGAGCGCTCGCAAAAATCCGACGTCTTCTACTTCAAGGACGGCATCGTCGAATTCGTCCAGTATCTCAACACCAACAAAAACCTCGTCCACCCGAACCCCGTCTCGTTCTCCGACTCCGTCGCCGACGAAAACGACCCGAGCCGGCCGCCCATCGCCGTCGACGTCGCGATGCAATACAACGACTCCTACAACGAGCAAATCTTCGCCTACGCCAACTCCATCCACAACATCGAGGGCGGCACGCACCTCTCCGGCTTCCGCTCCGCGCTCACCCGCGTCCTCAACAATTTCGCCAAGGCCAACAACCTCCTTAAGGAAAAGGACCCCCGATCAACGGCGACGACTGCCGCGAAGGCCTCACCGCCGTCATCTCGGTGAAAGTCCCCGAACCCCGCTTCGAAGGCCAGACCAAGACCAAGCTCTCCAACGGCGAGGTCGACGGCATCGTGCAAAAAATCGTCGGCGAAAAACTCAAGTTTTTCCTCGAGGCCAACATCCCCACAGCCAAGCGCATCATCGACAAAATCGTCAACGCCGCACGCGCACGCGAGGCCGCACGCAAGGCCCGCGAAACAGTCCGCAAAGGCGCCCTCTCCGGCGGCGGCCTCCCCGGCAAACTCGCCGACTGCTCCTCGCGCGACCCCGCCGAATGCGAAATCTACATCGTCGAGGGTAACTCCGCCGGCGGCTCCGCCAAGCAGGGCCGCGACCGCCGCTACCAAGCCATCCTCCCCCTCCGCGGCAAAGTCCTCAACGTCGAAAAAGCCCGCCTCGACAAGGTGCTCTCCAACGCCGAAATCCGCACCATGATCACCGCCTTCGGCACCGGTATCGGACAAAACTTCGACGTTGACGGCACGCCCACCGAAGGCGGCTTCAACGGCGACAAGGCCCGCTACCACAAAATCATCA